>JANQKW010000042.1 GCA_028280905.1 Porticoccaceae bacterium | reverse complement strand
AGACTTGTCAACAGCGAGGCATGCACCTGTAAAAGGCATTCCTGTTCCGTCAATTGAAACGCCCTGAAGGAAGCCAGCATGCGCCCCTGCGGGTTGCATTGCGCGCCGGTGATATTGGTGTCGCTGGCGAGTTGGTCGATATCGCAGGTGACTTGCCCCTGCAGCAGTTGTTTTCCCTTTGCGCCGCTCACCGCTACCACGCCCTGATTGACCAGCGGCACGACAACTGTGCTTGCCGCCAGCTTGTCGTAGTCAAGCGGCGTCTCGCCAAAGCCGATGCTGGTCGGTGTTAGTAAAGCTCCGCCACTTTCGGCCAGGTAGGCGGGAAGCGGGGTTGTGGTGTCAATCATTTCCGCGGGCTCGTTGTGGGAGCAGCTATGTTAGTAGGTTCAGGAAAGCGGTTCCACTATAATATCGAATCCGCCGACCACATCACTCAGTGGTTGCGGAATTCCTGTTAGTTGCAGTGGTAATTGAATGGATAGAAACAGACTGTTTTGGGCAAGCCGGCGAGGCATGCTAGAGCTGGACTTGGTATTGCAACCCTTCCTCGAAAAAATCTATTCGACGTTGCCCCCGGACGATCAGCAACGGTTCCACAAACTGTTGGACTGCGAGGACCAGGAGTTGTTTGGTTGGTTTCTGCAAAAAGAGAATCCACTGGACCCTGATTTGCAGCGGATTGTTCAAATTATTAGGGACACCCGTGCCGCATCCTTTTAGTATCGCCGTTGCGCCGTCGCGGATGCAGCTAGCGCTGTTGCTGGCTGTTTACGGGGTAGCCGTCGCCGCGATATTGGCCCTCCAGTTGCAGCTCCAGATCGCAATACTGGCATTGCTGCTGCTGGTGGGAGGTCTGATTGCCTCGTTACGCGGCACGAGCCAGGTTGTTGCGGTAGGTTACCACAGTGGCGCCTGGAGCTTGGTGAAGACGGGGAAAAGCTGCGGTGCCCTGCTTACCGACTGGCGGGCGTTTGCCGGGGTGGTGCTGATTCAGTTCAAGACGCGCGGTGACAAACTCACTTGGCTGGCCCTGTTCCCGGACAGTGCGCAACAACGGGAACTGAAGGCCATTCGACGGGCGCTTAACTATCATCGTGGCTAAAGGCTTATAACCGCGGCTACAGGTTTCTGCCAGCCGCTTCACGCTATTGTTTATCGACAATAATGTCTTGGCCGGCGAAATTAACCGGCACCACAATGGTGTCTTTGGCGATGGGGGAGAGTTCCGGGTAGTCCAGGGTGTAATGCAGCCCGCGACTTTCTCTGCGCTCCGATGCGCAGCGGATAATCAGTTCCGCAACCACTGCCAGGTTTCTCAATTCCAGCAAGTCGCGGCTTATCTTGTAGTTGCTGTAGTATTCGGCAATCTCCTTTTGCAGCATTTTGATGCGGTGTGCTGCCCGCTCCAGGCGTTTGTTGGTTCTGACGATACCCACATAGTCCCACATAAACCGCCGCAGTTCGTCCCAGTTGTGGGAGATAACCACATCCTCGTCGGAATGGGTAACCTGTGATTCGTCCCACTCCCGCGCAGGCTCGGGCGGCGAAATAGCATCAAAAGACCGGTTGATGGACTTGGCCGCTGCACTTGCGAAAACCAGGCACTCCAGCAGCGAGTTACTGGCCATCCGGTTGGCGCCATGTAGCCCGGTAAAAGCGGTTTCTCCTATCGCGTATAAGTTCTTCAGGTCAGCCCTGCCCTCGATATCCACCACAATTCCCCCGCAGGTATAGTGGGCGGCGGGAACCACCGGAATCGGCTCCCTGGTAATGTCGATGCCGAACTCAAGACAGCGTTTTTTGACCGTGGGAAAATGACTGTCGATAAACGTATCCGATTTGTGGCTGATATCCAGGTAGACGCAATCGTTTCCCAGGCGTTTCATCTCGTGGTCGATGGCGCGCGCTACTATGTCCCGCGGCGCCAATTCCGCATCGGCATGAAAGCGCGGCATAAAGCGGTCGCCGGAAAGGCTTTTGAGAATTGCGCCCTCCCCGCGCAGCGCTTCAGTAATCAGCTGGGATTTGGCCTTGGGGTGGTAGAGGCAGGTGGGGTGAAATTGATTGAATTCCATATTGGCGACCCGGCATCCGCGGCGCCAGGCAACGGCAATCCCGTCGCCGCTGGCGCCGTCGGGATTGCTGGTATACAGGTAGCTTTTACTGGCGCCGCCGGTGGCCAACACCACAACCTTGGCCTGGCAAACCACTACCCGGTCATTTTTGGTGTCGAGAACGTAGGCGCCGGTGCAGCGCACTTTACTGGATCCCTGGTCTGCTTGGGTGATGAGATCGACTACCAGATGATCCTCTAAAATATCAATATTGGCGCGCTCGTGCACGCGGTCGGACAGCCGCTGCGACACTTCCTTTCCCGTCGCGTCGGCGGCGTGAAGGATTCGGCGGTGACTGTGGCCGCCCTCTTTGGCCAGGTGGTAATCATTGTTACTGTCGACGGTAAAGCTGACCTGTTGATCGATCAGCCAGTGTATGACCTGTGGCGCGTTCTCCACCACATACCGGACGATGTTTTCGTGACACAGCCCCGCGCCGGAGCGCAGAGTGTCCTGCAAGTGGGCTTCGGTGCTGTCCTCGCTATCGAATACGGCGGCTATTCCGCCTTGTGCCCAGGGCGTGGCGCCCGCTTGCACACCGCTCTTGCTGAGCAGTGCGACGCGGTAGTGGTGGGGCATATTCAGCGCCAGCGCCATGCCCGCCGCGCCGCTGCCGACAACCAGTACATCGTGATAAAAACATTCAGTCATAAAAGCAGTATGCCTCCTATTGCTGAATCGGCATGATAGTATAGCGGTTAGTCAAAAACATGCAGTTTTTGTTTGTGGCGTAGTTAGTGTTAACAGGCCGGGAACCGCCCAAAGACGTTAAAGAACTATTTTAAATAACGGCGGTCTAGCAACAACAATTTTAATACGAGGAGTTCGCTTCAGCGCCGTTATGGAAGCCGAGCCAAAGCAGGAGACAGACAAGCAGCTGGTCGCGAGGGTACAAAAAGGCGATAAACGCGCTTTTGATCTGTTAGTTCTGAAATACCAATATAAAGTCAGTGCAATCGTCAGCCGCTACATCAAGGATTTTGATGAAGTCAACGACGTTGTACAGGAGTCGTTTATCAAGGCCTATCGGGCGCTTAACAATTTTCGTGGGGAAAGCGCCTTTTATACCTGGTTGTATCGGATCGCGGTAAACACCGCCAAAAACTACCTGGTGGCGCGCAACCGGCGGCCGCCGTCCTTTGATGTAGAGGTGGAGGATGCAGAGTATTATTCCGGCGGCGACAGTCTCAGGGATATCGACACACCCGATGGTGTGCTGTTCAAGGAGGAATTACGGGAGGTCATTGATCAGTCCATTGCCGGGTTGCCGGAAGATCTGCGCACCGCGGTAACCCTGCGGGAATTTGAAGGTCTCAGCTATGAGGAAATAGCGGACGTGATGGATTGCCCGGTGGGCACCGTCAGATCGCGTATTTTTAGGGCCAGGGAAGCGGTGGATCACCAGGTTAAGGCACTGATGGAAGGAAAGTTGTGATATTATTGAACCTTATTGACTTTAGGTTGTCTGAGCAGCAGTAATTTTAGGCGGAACGCCCCGTAAATAGGCGGTTCCAGTGGCTTTAACTACCATAGCAGGGGTAACTAAAGGCATGAGTGATCAAGGTAAACAGATGATGGAATCTGTTTCGGCAATGGTGGATGGCGAGGCGAATGAGCTCGAATTCCGCAGAGTGTTGAAAGAGATCGTCGACAATGACGAATTGCGCCATGCCTGGCAGCGCTATCATTTGGTCTCCGCGTCACTCAAGCGCGAACTCCCCAACCATATGGTTGACTTGTCCGATAGCATTCGCGCCGCCATAGACGAAGAGCCCTCCCACGCCAAGAAATTTCCCCTGCATACAATTGTCAAACCCCTCGGTCGTTTCGCCATCGCGGCGTCAGTTGCGGCAATTGCCGTGGTTGGCGTGCAACAGTATCAGCAGCAGGGTCAGGAGAACCTGGTGCCGGTTGCAGCGGTTGATGTAGCGGCCGAGGAAGACGAGCCCTTTGTGCACAGGCCATTCCCCAACCCCCAGGTACCTTTTCGTACGGTTAACGCCACCAAAGGCGCCGCAACCGACACATCCGAGCCCCGTCCTGTCATTATCCTGCAGAAAGTCAGCCCCGAGAATCAACTTGACCAGCGGGTTATTCAAAGCCGCTTGAATGAGTTGATGTTGCAGCACGCCGATAATGCAGCACTAAACACCTATCAGGGCATGATGCCTTTCGCTCGCATACCCCAGGCACCAAAGGAATAATCTACGTCTGAAATGGGAAAATATTCCGGGGGCTGTCGTTTAGTTTACCCCTTCATACAGCGGGCCTTGCTGGTGCAAGTGGTCCTGCTATCTATGTTAATCTCTGCAACCGCGCAGTCCGACGAATCGGGGCCGGTCGATATGGCGCCGGCGTATCTGCTGTTGCAGCGCATGGCCGATGCTAATAAGCAACTCAGTTATCGCGGTACCTTTACCTATGAATACGGTGGGTCGATAAAGACAGCCAAATTGGCCCACATGGTTAAGGACGGCCGGGAATACGAGAGGCTCACTCACCTGAGCGGGCCGAGCCGTGAGGTGATACGGCGTGGCAACGACATAGATTGCCAGCGCGCTGGCGACAAGTTGTTGCGCGGCATGATCCGCCTGGGCGTGAACAGCCAAAGCCCCTTTTCTGACTACTATGATTTATACATTAAAGGCGAAAACCGCGTGGCGGGGAGGCCGGTGACGGTTGTTCACGTGGTTCCTAGGGACCAATTCCGCTACGGTTATGCCCTGTCGCTGGATAATGACACCGGTCTGTTGTTGCAAACCATACTGATTGGCCAGGGAAAAAAGGTGTTGGAGCGTTTCCAGTTTGTGGATATCCACGTGGGCGTTCTGATAGACGAGTCTGAACTGCTACCGGCGGAGTCCGACCACTATGTGGCCAAGCTAGACCACTCCCCGTGTATCGAGGACACCGAAGCACCGAGATACAAAGGCGATTGGGCGGTTGGATGGCTGCCGCCGGGTTTTGTGCTCACGGGTGAGCAAAAGGATCAAGCCTTGCAGCGCACCACCCTGATCTTCACTGACGGTTTGGCGGTGTTTTCGGTCTTTGTCGATAACGATCAACAGCTTAGAATGCCGGAAGTTCAGGCGCAGAGAGGTGCCACAGTGGCATTCTTGACGCGCTACGAGAGTGACGGCCCCAACTACTCGGTCGGGGTGGTAGGCGAAATTCCGCCCGCTACCGCTAGGCGAGTGGCTCAATCGGTGAGATCGCGAGGCTGAAGAGGGCGACGATGTTGCCTATGGGCTGGTTTCCAGATTATCGATGGTAGCGACTGGCATGGTGGAAGAAACGGGACAGGTTATTGAAGTGGGAGAGGATTACCTCAAGGTTTCCTCGCAGCCCAAGTCCGCCTGCAACGGCTGTGATGCACAATCGGGCTGTGGTCAGGGATTATTGAACCGCTGGGGCGCCAGGTCGATCGTTCTGAGGCTTTCTCTGGATGGTCGCGATCCCGCCGATTTCAAACCCCAGGATCGAGTGTTGGTGGGGGTTCCCGAAGATGCATTGCTGCGCAGTGTGATTTTGCTGTACGCCACACCACTGTTCACCATGATTGGCGGCGTGTTGGTGGGGCACTGGTTGTTCGGTGGCGACCTTGGTGTAGCCTTGCTGGCGCTAGCCGGCCTGGGCGCGGGGGCGCTGATTGCTCGAAAGTCCGTGCAGTTGATTACCTCCTATTCAAGCGTTACCCCTGTGCTGCTCGGTAAGCTAGAGCCGGCCTGATTTTTCTATTTTTTAACGAGGATGTTTTCGTGAGACATGTAACAGTGGTTTTGGGATTGGTGTGGTCGTTTGTGGTATTGCCTGTTTCGGCGGCCGGCTTACCTGATTTTACTGATCTGATCGAACAGGCTTCTCCCGCGGTGGTAAAAATCAATACGGTCGAAAAAATCGCCGCTCGGGGGCACTCGCAATTTCCGCTGCAGGATGTGCCCGAGATTTTCCGGGATTTTTTTGAACGTCGCGGCGGTGGTGAACGGGAAGCCCGTTCCATGGGTTCGGGTTTTATTATCTCCCGTGACGGTTACATCCTGACCAATAACCATGTGGTCGGCAGTGCGGATGAGATAGTCGTGCGATTGATTGATCGGCGAGAGTTCGAAGGCAAGGTTATCGGAGCCGATCCCCGCTCTGACCTGGCGCTATTGAAAATTGAGGCGGACGATTTACCGGTAGCCAGATTTGCCAAACCCGGTTCACTAAGGGTTGGTGAGTGGGTTGTCGCCATCGGCTCGCCGTTTGGGCTGGACTATTCGGCAAGCGCGGGTATTGTCAGCGCAATCGGACGGAGCATTCCAACGGATAAGGGCGAAAACTATGTTCCCTTTATCCAGAGCGACGTGGCGATCAATCCCGGTAACTCGGGTGGGCCGCTGTTGAATCTGGATGGCGAAGTCGTGGGTATTAACTCACAAATCTATACCCGCTCAGGCGGGTCAATCGGTCTGTCGTTTGCGATCCCGGTAGATGTGGCGCTGGAGGTCGTGGATCAGTTGAAAACCAAAGGCCATGTGGATCGCGGCTGGCTTGGCGTTTATATACAGGATGTCGATCGGGGACTGGCGGAATCCCTAGGCTTGAAAAAACCCCAAGGTGCGTTAGTCGCGCAGGTGGAGCCCGGCGGGCCCGCGGACAACGCTGGGATCAAAGCTGGTGATGTGGTGATTCGCTTTAACGGCCAGCTGATCCGCGATTCAGGGGATCTGCCGCATGTGGTCGGCTTGATCAAACCTGACACCGAGGTCGAGGCGGTCATTGTGCGCGAGGGCAAGCAGAAAAGCATCGACGTGAAAGTGGGTGAGTTGCCCGGCAAGGATGTTGCGGGGAAAACCCCAGGCAGCGGTGACAAGCTGGGTGTGGAAACCCGCGAACTTGACGAACGCACGGCGCGCAACTGGCGCTTGCGCGGCGGCGCCGTGATCACCCAGGTATACCCTGACACGCCCGCGGCAAAGTCGGGCCTGCGCCCCGGCGATGTGATAGTGCAGTTGGGCTACAACGATATTGAATCACTGGATGACTACCAAGCCGCGATTGATGCAATACCCCCCGATAGTCCCGTTCCGATTAGGATATTCCGGCAGGGCCGCCCGATATTCAGGAGTATTCAGCTCGACAATTAGGTAGAAATCATGGAGTGCTGCCTGGATCGGCCGCGGGCGTGCTTGGTTCGTGGCCGCAATCCGGCGAACGGGAAATAGCGTTGCATAAGTAAATGCGCTAGACTGCGCGCCGTTACTATCGTCCGCCTGCAAACCAGGGGTAATTCGCGCACCAGTGTCAGATCTCAGCCATATTCGCAACTTTTCCATTATCGCCCATATTGACCATGGCAAGTCCACCATAGCGGACCGTTTTATCCAGCTATGCGGTGGCCTGTCAGAGCGCGAGATGGCCTCCCAGGTGCTTGATTCCATGGAGTTGGAGCGCGAGCGCGGCATTACCATCAAAGCCCAAAGCGTGACGCTTGACTTTCACGCCAAAGACGGCAATACCTATCAGCTCAATTTTATCGACACGCCTGGTCATGTGGACTTTTCCTATGAGGTGTCCCGGTCTCTGGCAGCTTGCGAGGGCGCATTGCTGGTGGTTGACGCCGGCCAGGGAGTAGAGGCGCAATCGGTAGCCAACTGCTATACGGCGATCGCGCAGGGCCTGGAGGTTATTCCGGTCCTCAATAAGATGGATTTGCCCCAGGCTGAGCCGGAGCGGGTGATAGCGGAGATCGAGGACATTATCGGGCTGGATGCGGTGGACGCCGTTCGCTGCAGCGCTAAGACCGGCGCCGGGGTCGAGGATATACTCGAGGAACTGGTCGCCAAAGTGCCCCCTCCACAGGGGGACATAGACGCGCCCCTGCAGGCGCTAATCATAGACTCCTGGTTTGATAACTATCTGGGTGTTGTCTCGCTGGTCCGGGTGAAACAGGGAACCCTGTGTTCCAAAGACAAGATCATCGCCAAAACTATCGGCAAGCCGCAGGTCGTCGACAAGGTGGGTGTCTTTACACCCAAGCGCAAGGAAGCCGGGGAACTCAAAGCGGGCGAGGTCGGTTTCGTGGTGGCCGGCATTAAGGACATTCACGGCGCGCCGGTTGGCGATACCTTTACTCATGCGGCCACGCAGCAAACACCTGCCTTGCCCGGTTTTCAAACAGTAAAGCCGCAGGTGTACGCGGGGATGTTTCCGGTAAATTCCGACGATTTCGAAGACTTCCGGGAAGCTCTGGCGAAGCTCACCTTAAACGATGCGTCATTGTTTTACGAGCCGGAAACATCGGACGCGCTGGGCTTCGGTTTTCGCTGCGGCTTTCTCGGTATGCTTCACATGGAGATAGTTCAGGAGCGCTTGGAAAGAGAGTACGACCTCGACCTGATTACCACGGCGCCGACGGTTGTTTACGAAGTTGAAAACAGCCGCGGTGAAACCGTCCATATTTCCAATCCGTCTAATTTGCCCGACCCCGGGAATATCACCGAGTTGCGGGAACCTATCTGCGAGGCCAATATACTGGTTCCAAAGGATTACGTGGGCAATGTCATTTCCCTGTGTATTGAAAAGCGGGGCACACAAAAGGATATGCAATATGTCGGTGGACAGGTGTCATTGACCTATGAGATACCCATGAGCGAAGTGGTGATGGACTTCTTCGATCGGCTGAAATCGGTTAGCCGGGGTTTCGCCTCACTCGATTACAACTTTACTCGTTTCCAGGCAGCGCCATTGGTCAAATTGGACGTTTTGATCAACGGTGACCGGGTGGATGCGTTGGCGCTGATCGTACATCGGGAAAACTCCCAACAAAAGGGACGTCAGCTCACCGAAAAAATGAAGGAATTGATTCCCCGGCAGATGTTCGATGTCGCCATACAGGCCGCAATAGGCGGGCATATTATTGCGCGCACTAACGTTAAAGCGCTCCGGAAAAACGTTACGGCGAAGTGTTATGGCGGGGATGTCACCCGCAAGAAGAAGTTGCTGGAAAAGCAAAAGGCGGGCAAAAAGCGCATGAAGCAGGTGGGACGGGTGGAAATACCCCAGGACGCCTTTTTGGCGGTTCTCAAAACGGATAATTAGTGTGGCGAGTAGTAGATAATGGATATTGATTTTCCCCTTATTTTGGTCATTCTGGTGCTGGTAACCGGTGTTATTTGGGCGTTGGATAAATTGGTGTTGGCCAAATCCCGCGAAGCCGATGATCCGGTGCCCGCCTGGGTCGAATACTCCGGGTCGTTCTTTCCGGTGCTGTTTATTGTGCTGGTGTTGCGATCATTTCTGTTTGAGCCCTTCCAAATACCCTCTGCATCGATGGTTCCCACGCTGCGCATAGGCGATTTTATTCTGGTAAATAAATACGCCTATGGGCTGCGTCTACCGGTGCTCGGTACCAAGATAGTTGAGATTGGCGAACCGCAGCGAGGGGATGTAATGGTGTTCTTTCCGCCCAACGACGAACGCTACTTTATCAAGCGCGTTATCGGGTTGCCCGGGGACAAGATTCAGTTGATCGACAATATCCTGTATATCAATGGTGAGCAAATGAAGCAGCACCAACTGGACCGCACCCTGGGAGAGGATCCCCGCTACGTACAAATGTCGGAATCCCTGTCTGGCGTGGATCACATTATCAGAAAAGCCAGGGTTGCCGGTCGCTACGGAAGAAATTACAGTATTACAGTGCCCGAGGGGCATTACTTTATGATGGGCGACAATCGGGACAATAGCAGCGACAGCCGCGCTTGGGGCACGGTTCCGGAAAAGAATATTGTGGGTAAAGCCGTGGCTGTTTGGATGCACTGGGATGCATTTTTTAGCTTGCCAGGCTTCGATCGAGTCGGCAAAATCCAATAATTACTAGCCTGAAGGAGCGCGATATGGGAGCTTATCCACAGCGGGGTTTGTCGACACTTGGGTTGCTGGTCACCTTGGCCGTCGCCGGGTTTTTCTTTACTGCCGCGTTTAAGTTGGGGCCGCTTTATCTGGACAATATATTTGTTAAGGATGCGCTGGATTCACTGCAGTTCAAAGAGGCCGACAAGTTATCTGACCGGGAAATTCGCAGCACTATCGGCGACTATTTCAATGTCAACAATGTGCGCGATATCGACTTGAAACAAATCGAAATTACCCGCGAAAAGGAGCGGGTTCTGGTGGATATTAACTATGAGAAGCGCATTCCCTTTATGGCAAACGTGGACGTGGTTGTTACCTTTAATAACCATTTTGACAGTTCGGCCGAAAAGTGAAGCATGACTATCGACGGCTGGTAAGCATTCTAGGGTATCAGTTTTCAGATTACTCGTTATTAGCCTTGGCCCTTACCCACCGCAGTTGCGGTTCGCAAAATAACGAACGGCTGGAATTTTTGGGTGATTCTATTCTCGGGATGTTGGTGAGCGAGGCGCTCTTTCAACAGTGCTCCGCCGCCAATGAAGGCGAATTGACCAGGCTTCGCGCCAGCCTAGTGAAGGGTGAGACGCTTGCCGATGTGGCCGCGCAGCTCGGTTTGGGCGAGTTCCTCAGGCTGGGCGTCGGAGAGCGCAAAAGCGGTGGTCATCGCCGGCAGTCCATATTGGCCGACGCCCTGGAAGCGCTGATTGGCGCTATCTACCTCGACGGCGGATTGTCCGCTTGCCGAGATTGTATAACGCGCTGGTACGGGCCGCGATTCGATGTTGCGGCGAACGACCCGCTGCATAAAGACCCGAAAACCCGCTTGCAGGAATTGCTGCAAGCCAGGGGAGAACGACTTCCTGTCTACGATGTCATTAGAACCTCTGGCGAACAACATGCTAAACAGTTCACGGTTTCCTGTAAGGTCGATTTGCTCGCCCATGAAGTATGCGCGGAGGCGCCCAGCAGGCGCGCCGCGGAGAAGCGCGCCGCGCAACTCGTTCTGGATGAGCTGGAGTTGATCCATGGCGAACGAGGCTAAATCCTACTGCGGCTATGTCGCGATAGTCGGCCGTCCCAATGTGGGAAAATCCACCCTGCTCAACCACTTGCTGGGGCAGAAATTGAGCATTACCTCGAGAAAGCCGCAGACAACCCGCCACAATACCCTGGGTATAAAAACCACCGACAATATCCAGTTGATCTTCGTCGATACGCCCGGCATCCACGACGATCGAGGGCGGGCGATTAACCGCTACATGAACCGGGCGGCGGAAAGCGCGATAAAAGACGTGGATGTGGTAGTCCTCGTCGCGGACCGGACCGTCTGGACGCCGGCGGATGAGAAGGTCGCCGCCGGGTTGTCGAACAGCCGAGCGCCGATTATCGTGGCGCTCAATAAATTGGACAAGGTCGCGGCCAGTGATTCCCTGCTGCCCCATATTCACGAGCTGAGCGCCAAACTGTCTACCACTGAGGTGATACCCGTTTCGGCGCTGCAGGGGCGGGGATTGGACAAGCTGCAGGCCGCTATTGTCAGCCACATCCCCGAGAGCGGACACCTGTTTCCCGAAGACCAGGTAACTGATCGCAGCGAGCGATTTTTAGCGGCGGAACTCATCAGGGAAAAAATCACTCGGCAACTGGGTGCGGAATTGCCGTATCAGGTGGCCGTGGAAATAGAGGAATTTAGACAAGACGGCGCGATCTGCCGTATCAGCGCCCTGGTGTTGGTCGAGCGCGAGGGTCAAAAGAAAATCGTCATAGGCGATAAGGGCGGCCGCATAAAAAGGATTGGTCAGCAGGCCAGGCAGGATATGGAAAAGATGTTTGACCGCCGCATCATGCTTAACTTATGGGTCAAGGTGCGCAGCGGCTGGTCGGACGATGAACGGGCGCTGCGCAGCCTGGGTTACCGGGACTGACGGTACATTAGGGGCCGGGTTTAATGAGCGTTGAACGACAGCCGGCATTTGTACTGCACACCCGGGCCTACCGTGAGACCAGCCAACTGGTTGATATACTGACGCCCGATTTTGGGCGGGTTCGCACCGTTGCCCGCGGCGCCAGGAAGCAGCGCGGCTTGCAACCCTTTACCGAACTGGAAGTCTGCTGGCGCGGGAAATCCGACCTAAAGTCGCTGGTGAGTTGGGAAACCAGGCAAACCACATGTCTGTTAACGGGCGCGGCGCTTTATTCCGGCCTCTATTTGAACGAATTACTGGTCAGGTTGGTTCATGAGTCTGATGAGCACTCGGCGTTATACCGCACCTACCAGCGAACCCTGGCGCTTATCGCTTCCGGAGACAACCCGGAAGTTGCGTTGCGTCAATTTGAGTTATCCCTGCTGCGGGAACTGGGCTATGGTTTGGAACTTTCGGTGGACGCGTTTGCCGGCGAGCAGATAACGACCGCGGATTGGTATTGGTTTGAGCCAACGGTGGGCTTGGAGAGAAGAAATCGGGCTTCCGGCGACGACCGAATACAGTGGTTTTCCGGTAGCAGCATTCAGGCGATAAACGCCTCCGATTTTAGCCAGGCGCAGGTTCGTCGCGACGCGAAACGGCTGCTCAGGCTGGCGCTCAAACCTTTGTTGGGCGACAAGCCGTTACAGAGCAGGCTGCTGTTTTCAGCCAAGGTTGCCGCCCCTGTTTCGAAATAATCCAGCGCGGCGCACGCTGCAGCGCGCGGCAATGGGTTTATAATGAGCGTTTTGATTTTTTGAGGTTTTCATGTCCTACCCGACAATCGAATCCTGCGTGGGTGAAACGCCGCTGGTTAGGTTGCAGCGGCTGCCCGGCGACACCAGCAACACCATTCTGCTGAAGCTGGAAGGCAACAATCCGGCAGGATCGGTAAAAGATCGCCCCGCTGTGAATATGATCCAGCAGGCTGAAAGCAGAGGAGAGATACAGCCGGGCGATACCCTGATCGAAGCGACCAGCGGCAACACGGGTATCGCGTTGGCTATGGCCGCGGCAATCAAGGGCTATCGGATGATACTGATTATGCCCGACAACATGACCTCCGAACGCAAGGCCGCCATGACGGCCTATGGCGCCGAATTGGTGTTGGTCAGTCAGGAGGAAAGCATGGAGGGCGCCAGGGACCTGGCCAAGGCTATGGAGGCCAAAGGAGAGGGAAAAGTTCTGGATCAGTTTGCCAACCCGGATAATCCGCTGTCTCACTACACGGGCACGGCGCCTGAAATTTGGCGGCAGACCGGCGGCGCCATCACACACTTTATCAGTTCGATGGGTACCACCGGCACTATTATGGGCGCGTCTCGCTTCTTCAAGGAAAAGAATCCGGCGATCGAAATCGTTGGCCTGCAGCCGGAAGACGGCGCCAGTATTCCGGGTATCCGCAGATGGCCGGAGGCCTACTTGCCGAGCATTTACGATGCGGCGCGAGTAGACAGAATTATCGACATGCCCCAAATCGAAGCGGAGCAGGCCATGAGGGCGCTGGCCCGCGAGGAGGGAATTTTTTGCGGCGTCTCATCGGGAGGGGCGGTGGCGGGCGCATTGCAATTGTCAGCGGAACTTGAGGACGCGGTTATTGTCGCAATTATCTGCGATAGAGGGGATCGCTATCTATCGTCGGGGATCTACGCGGATTAACAACATTTATTTGAGCGACTTATCGCCGGGTTTGGAAGGCCCGACTACACATGGTTCAAGTCAGGAAAATACACCCGCTGCAGAGCAAGGTTGATATCGACATCCACGGCTGGGTCGATGAAATATGCAAAAAGAACGGCCTGATCGGACAAGAAGCCCAAACCCTTCTTATCGACGCCTGCGACGTTGCCAAGCGGGCACAGGATAAAGCGAGGCAAGAAAGGCGCATAGCTTCCAATTGCTTTTTGTCCGGCATTGAAATGGCTGAAATTTTGGCCGACCTGCATTTGGACGTCGACACCCTGGCGGCGGCAATAATATATCGCGCCGTGCGCGAGGACCTGCTTTCCATTGCCCAGGTTCGCAAGCAGTTTAGTAAAAGAGTGGCGAACCTGATATCCGGGGTGTTGCAGATGGCGGTTATCAGCATGCTGCGCAACGACAGCCAAGCTGACGTATTTGGCTCGGCTGCGGGTCAGCAAGCGGCGAAAGTCAGGGAAATGCTGGTGTCGATAATTGACGATGTGCGGGTGGCATTGATCAAAATCGCCGAGCGGACCTGCGCCATCCGCGCCGTGAAAGACGCGCCGGAGGAAAAGCGCATCAGGGTTGCCAGGGAAGTCCTCGACGTCTATGCGCCCTTGGCTCACAGACTGGGGATTGGTCACTTAAAGTGGGAGCTGGAGGACCTGGCTTTTCGCTACCTCGAGCCACTTGAATATAAACACATCGCCAAATTGCTCGACGAAAGGAGGCTCGACCGTCAGCACTATATTGAGGAGGCGATTGCGTCACTCGAAGCTGAGCTCGTGGACGCCGGAATCAAGGCGGAAGTAAGCGGGCGCGCCAAGCACATATACAGTATCTGGCGAAAAATGCATCGCAAGGATGTCGGTTTTTCTCAGCTTTATGACATTCGCGCCGTCAGAATTCTGGTGCCCACGGTCAACGACTGTTACAGCGTTCTCGGCATTGTCCACAATTTGTGGAGAAATATTCCCAATGAGTTTGACGACTACATTGCGGTGCCCAAAGACAATGGTTATCGCTCATTGCATACAGCGGTCATTGGCCCCTATCGACGCATACTGGAAATTCAGATCCGAACCTATGATATGCATGAGGAGGCGGAATTCGGCGTCTGCGCGCATTGGCGCTATAAGGGCGGCGAGCGGCGGGCTTCAGAGCAAAACTATGAAGACAAAATAGCCTGGTTGCGTCAAGTGCTCGACTGGCACGAACAATTGGAAGGTGAAGGCGTGGTGCTGGCGCACCGCCAAATTACCAGCAACCGGATTTACGTTTTTACGCCGGACGGTCATATCGTCGATCTGCCGAGCGGCGCCACGCCGCTGGATTTCGCCTATCGGGTCCACACTGAAGTTGGGCACCGCTGCCGCGGCGCGAAGGTGAACAACAAAATTGTGCCTTTAAATACACCGCTCAAAATCTCGGATCAGGTGCAGATTATCACCGGTAACCAGGAAGCGCCCAGCCGAGATTGGATGGTGCCCAGCATGGGGTATGTCAGAACAGTTCGCGCTCGGGCCAAAATTCGTCAGTGGTTTCGTGACCAGGATCGCGAAGACAATATCAAAGCGGCAAAAACACTGCTGGATAAAGAACTGCGTCAGCTGGATATCAAGGAAGCCCATCTGGAAAGCGTGGCGCAGAAGTTTAATAAAAAGGATATCGACGGTCTTTACGCCGCGGTGGGTGCGGGCGACATCAGTGTCAGGCAGGTTATTCGCGCTATTGTCATCGACAGGCGGAAACAGGCTGTTGATCCGACGGCGCCGGCAATACCCGTAAGAACGCGCAGAGCGGTTAAATATGGTGAAACCGACATCTATATCCACGGCGTTGACAACCTGCTGACGCGCAAAGCCCACTGCTGTAGTCCGGTTCCCGGCGATGACATAGGTGGCTACATCACCACGTCCGGACGAGGGGTTACCATACACCGCAAGGATTGCGGAAATCTGTTGCGCCTGCAGGCTGACGAGCCAGAGCGCATCCTGCAGGTGAGTTGGGGCAGCGCGCCGCAACGGGTTTACGGGGTTAGCATTCGTGTAGAAGCCTATGATCGGCCCGGTTTGTTGAGGGATATATCAACGGCTTTGGACTTGCAGGGCGTGTTGGTGCAGGGCATTCAATCCAGCACCGGGAAGAAAGACAACACGGATACGTTCCTGTTGGACATCAAAGTCGAGGTCAAATCCCTTGATGACCTCAGTGCGGCGTTAAAGAAGCTCCAGCAAATTCCAAATGTTTTTGTGGCAAAAAGGTTGGAGCATGCCTGACCAACCGCTGAGCTATTCATTGGATGACCTGATCTACTTGATGGCCAGGTTGCGGGACCCGCGGACCGGCTGTCCCTGGGATATAAAGCAAACCTTTAAAAGCATAGCGCCTCATACATTGGAAGAAGCTTATGAAGTTGTCGACACCATCGAGGCGCAGGACTATTCCGGCCTGCGCGAGGAACTCGGCGATTTGTTGTTCCAAGTGGTGTTTTACAGTCGCCTGGGCGAAGAGCAGGGCTTGTTTTCGCTGGTGGATATCATATCGACACTGGTAGATAAACTGGTTGTTAGGCACCCCCATGTGTTTCCCGCGGGAACCCTGGAAAGCCAAAGAAGCCCCGACGAGTTGCCCGATGAGCGTCAGATAGGCAAGACCTGGGAGGCGATCAAAAAAGATGCTCGCCAGGAAAAGGGGCAAAATGCGGTGCTCGATGATATTCCCGCCAGCCTGCCCGCACTGGTCCGCTCCGCCAAGCTGCAAAAAAGGGCGGCTGATCACGGGTTCGACTGGCCTTCTTCGGAAGGCGTGTTTGAAAAAATAGCTGAGGAAGTGCTCGAGCTTCGCGAGGCTGTGGCGTCGAACAACACCGAGCATATTGAAGAAGAGTTAGGCGATTTATTGTTTACCGTTGTCAATCTCTGCCGGCACTTGAACGTTGACGGCGAGACCTCCCTGCGCAAGGCTGCAAGAAAGTTCGAGAGACGCTTTAAGGCGATGGAGCAATTGGCCAGCGAGCAGGGCTTGGTTTTTGAACATTTGCCGCAGGAGCAGCAGGAACAGTTTTGGCTACAGGCCAAGACGATAAGCTAAGACGCGTTGCGCCACCGGTTGCTTTACGGCGGTGTTTTCGGGGTCGGGTTGTCAGCGGATACGGCCGAACGTCTACTTGTCGTTGCCACTATTTCCCTGTAAGGTGTGCCCCCTCTGAAAACCGTTGTTATCGCCAATCCGAGAGCAGCGGCGTCTTGATACAGGAGAGACCATAATATGCGCATAATACTGTTAGGGCCTCCGGGGGCTGGCAAGGGCACACAGGCACAGTTTATTTCCGACAAGTATGGCATACCCCAAATATCCACCGGTGATATGTTGAGATCCGCGGTAAAAGCCGGCACGGAATTGGGCTTAAAGGCAAAGGATGTTATGGCGTCCGGCGGGCTGGTATCCGACGAGTTGATCATCGCGTTGGTTAAAGAGCGCATTCAGGATCCCGACTGTGTAAACGGCTTTTTGTTTGACGGCTTCCCTCGCACGATTCCCCAGGCGCAGGCCCTTATTGATTCGGGCATAGCAATCGATAAGGTGGTGGAAATTTATGTTGCAGACGATGAAATCGTTGCCCGGCTGGGTGGTCGCCGCGTGCATGAGGCATCTGGTCGTATTTACCATGTGGAGCATAACCCGCCCAAACAGGCGGACGTCGACGACGTTACCGGCGAACCCTTGGTGCACAGGGGCGACGATAAAGAGGAGACTGTTCGCAACCGCTTGGATGTATACCACGAGCAGACCGAGCCGTTGGTAGCGTTCTACAGGGATCTGAAGGATAGGCAGCCTGAAAAGGCGCCCGACTACCGGCGGGTTGACGGGGTTGGGGAGCTAAGCGACGTGCAGGCTAGGCTGCAAGCCGCACTGTCCTGAGAGTGAGACCCCAGGATAAAAAAGGGCTCTATTTGAGCCCTTTTTGTTAAGCGGTGTCTCTGCGTTGCGATTAGCCGTTTTTACACAACCCTGTAGAGGAATCATGCGTAGCAATGTCTAAAGGCAAGCGGGCCCTATTACTGATCAACCTTGGAACACCCGCCGAACCCACCCGGAAAGGCGTTGCGAGGTTTCTCAAGAAATTTCTGTCGGATCCGCGGGTGGTTGAAGCGCCCAGGGCTATCTGGTGGTTGCTGTTGCGGCTGCTGGTAATTCCTCTGAGAGCCAAGCGCGTCGCCCGCGCCTATCGGGAAATTTGGTGGGAAGAGGGCTCACCGATCAGCGTCATCTGCGAGCGCCAGGCCAACAAGCTCCAACGACTACTGGAAGAAAAGTTCGAGAGCGATGCGCCCGCGGTCGTTGCCGCTGCAACCTATGGGGAAATTTCCCTGGCCGAACAAATCGACAGCTTGAAAAACCGGGGGGTTGAATCATTTATAGTCCTCCCCATGTATCCTCAATATTCCGGATCGACAACCGGGGCGGTCTACGACCAGATCGCCAAACTTACCTTGCGATCCAGAGACGTTCCCGACATCCGGATAATCAAATCCTATTACCGGGAACCGGCTTATATAGCAGCATTGGCTGAATCCGTTTTAGAACACTGGCAGAAGGTCGGACGCGGCAATAAACTGTTGATGTCCTTTCACGGGGTGCCGGTCGACTATATCGAGAAGGGTGACCCTTATTTTTTACATTGTGAAGCCTCGGCGACATTGCTGGCCACCGCGCTCGGGCTGGAAGACGGTGACTGGGCCTTTAGCTTTCAATCGCGGTTTGGTCCCAAGGAATGGTTGCAGCCCTATACGGACAAACTATTGGAGCAATGGGCGGTGGAAGGTATTGGCAGCGTCGATGTTATTAGCCCCGCGTTTACGGCGGACTGTCTAGAAACCTTGGAAGAATTAAACATGGCTGGCAGAAGGTTATTTCTAGACGCCGGTGGTCAAAAATTTTCCTACATTTCCTGCCTCAATGATAACGATGCCTTCATAAAATTTTTATCCGAGTTGGCATTCTCGAGATAACTTTTTGTAACATATTCACTCCAATTTGCAATTTCTTGCGTTTTTTTTAACTAATTTGTAATAATTTAGTTGTTTTTTCTGGCAAAATAAATTCTTTTGAATAAAATCTATATCGTCTTCCTTTAGTCAACATAACGAAGGCTCGTAAACCATAAATATCTAGCACACAACACATAGGCAAAACCAGGAGAGACTCGATGGCACCTGTTAAGAAAAAAACGAAGCCGAAAAGGCCTGCAGCGAAAAAGGCTGCAGCCAAGAAATCCGCACCGAGGAAATCAGCGGCAAAAACTTTGACACCTTTGCAGAAAGCACAAAAGGCGCTCTCTGATTTACAAAAGGAACTGAATACCCAGAATAGGAAGTTGGCCAAGGCTAGACAACAAAGCAAAACGGCAAGGACAAAGCTGGCGAAAAAAGTCACCGCCGCCGCGCAGGCATCGTCCAAGCAGGCCGCTCAAGATATCAGAACCGGCACGGCCGCAGTTGGCAAATTGAGGGCGAGGCTGGCAGCAGCCAGGTCGAATGTGCGTTTGGCCAAAATAATGGACAGGGTTCAAGTGGCCGAACAGCGCGCCAAGCAAAAAGTTATGCAGTTTGAAACGCAGCTGGAGACTAAAGCTAAGGGCGAGCTGGATAATGCTTTAAAACGCTACGAAGCTTCATGGCTTAAGAAGCGCGCCACTCAGGACGCCAAAAAGATTAAAGCCGCAGTTAAAAAGGCGGCCGACCAGGTGAAAGCCGCGGAAAAGGCTGCCCAGGCGAAAGCCAAGGCGTTGATTAAGGCCGAAGCTAAAAAAGCGGCGCCGAAAAAAGCTGCCGCCAAGAAGGCGCCCGCCAGAAAAGCGGCGGCGAAAAAGAGTGCGCCTAGAAAGGCCGCGGCAAGGAAAGCGGCACCCAAAAGGAAAGCGGCGCCCAAAAAGAAGGCAGCAGCCAGAAAGGCGCCAGCCAAAAGGGCAGCGCCTAAGAAAAAAGCCGCAACGCGCAGAAAGGCCGCAGCTAAAAAAGCGCCTGCAAAAAAGTCCGCGTAGCAGCGATTTAGCCTAACAAAACGGAACCCGGATTCCGTTTTGTTACGACCAGGTTCAGGTTACAATCCCCCGCGCTATCGGGGGATTTTTTTATGAGCACCATACTCGCCGTAGATACCGCCACAACAGCCTGTTCTGTTGCCTTGCGGCATCGCGGGAAGTCTTTTCAGCGCAGTGAGTTTGCTCGGCGCAGTCATACCCAATTGGTGTTGCCGATGATTGATAGCCTGCTTCAAGAGGCCGGCGTTGAATTGCGCGACCTGCAAGCGATAGCCTTTACCCATGGTCCGGGGTCCTTCACCGGCATTCGCATTGGATTTGGTGTGATCCAAGGGCTGGCGTTCGCTGCGGGAGTTTCGGTCATCCCGGTATCCACACTCGGATTGTTGGCGGCGACGGCAGCGAGGAAGCTGCGAACGCCGCGGGACGCACTGATTCTGCCCGCATTGGACGCGAGAATGGATGAGATCTACGGCGCCGGATACAGGGTCGCCGGGGGTGCGTTGCAGCCTGTTATTGAGGATTTTGTAAGTCGTCCTGACGACGCCGATTGGGCAGCACTGGATGAGCCCGGCGTGGGTGTGGGGGAGGGTTGGTTGTACGCCGATAGAATCAACCATAAACCGGCCAGCCTGGACACAACACTGCTGCCCGAGGCGATTGATATGCTCGCGCCGGCCGAGCTGCTTTTCGAGGCGGGTGCAGCTGTGGAGGTCGACTCAGTGCAACCCGTCTATTTGAGAGACACCGTAACATGGAAGAAGCGGCAACGACTCAGGTAACAGCCTAAGGAGTGTTATGGAGTTTCTTCAAACAATTTTGCTGGCGATAATTCAGGGGGTTACTGAATTCCTGCCAATTTCAAGTTCCGCGCATCTGGTGCTTCCCGCGGCACTGTTGGATTGGCAGGATCAGGGGCTGGCATTTGACGTGGCGGTCCATGTGGGCTCTTTGGCCGCGGTTATTTGGTATTTTCGCCGCGATCTGTTGAACATCTCAGGCGCATGGCTCTCCAGTTTAGGCGGGGGCGTGGCCAGTGACGACAGTCGCCTGGCTTGGATGCTGATCGTCGCCACTGTTCCCGCGGGTTTGGCTGGACTATTGTTCGACGATTTTATTGAAAACCACTTAAGGTCGGTCAAGGTTATCGCCATGACCACTATCGTGTTCGGCATCTGTCTGGGTATTGCCGACAAGCGGGGTGGAAGAAGCAAATCAATGCTGCAGTTCACCTTGTTGCCTGCGTTGCTGATCGGTGTGGCGCAGGTTCTGGCATTGGTTCCCGGCACTTCCCGTTCAGGCGTTACCATTACCGCGGCCCTGATGCTGGGGTTTAACCGGCAAACGGCTGCGAGGATTTCCTTTCTGATGGCAATACCGGTTATTGCCTTGAGCGGTGGATACAAGACGTTACAGCTGTTGCAATTGGCGGATGTAGACTGGTATTCGATATTGTTGGGCACCCTGTTGTCGGGCATCACCGCCTATATATGCATCTATGAATTTTTGAAGTGGATCGACCGCATCGGCATGATGCCCTTTGTGTGGTATCGGCTAGTGTTGGGTTCAATTTTGCTGCTGTTAGTGTATTACGGCGCCTAGTGTCGAGAGCGGGGCATCCACAGGTGAAAAATCGAGAGAAAACAGATGAATCAAGCGACCTATAACCAGCAACTGCTGTATTTTCTGGGGCAGTCGCCTACGCCTTTCCACGCCGTTGCGGCGATGAAACGAACCCTGGAAGCGAATGGCTTTCAGCCACTGGTCGAGCACGAATCGTGGGATCTGCAGCCAGCCGGGCGTTACTACATTGAGAGAAACGGTTCCTCGCTGATCGCCTTTGTGCAGGGAAGTGATCCCGCTGAGGAAACGGGCATACGATTGATGGGCGCCCATACCGACAGCCCCTGCCTCAAGGTCAAACCCCAGCCGGAAATCACGCGAAAGGGCTACTATCAGTTGGGCGTCGAAGTTTACGGTGGAGCCTTGTTGAATCCCTGGTTTGACAGGGATCTCTCCATTGCCGGCAAAGTCGTCTATCGGGATAAAGAGGGTGACTTGAGACGGGCGCTGGTGGATTTTGAGCAACCGGTTGCGGTAGTGCCGAGTCTGGCGATTCACCTCGATAGGGAGGCCAACAAGAATCGCAGTGTTAATCCGCAGACAGATATCCCTCCGTTGGTGTTTTTGTCCCATCAGTCTCGTGAAACGGATTTTCGCAAGCTGCTCGCCGAATCCAACAAGGACATCGAAGGGGAGGTGTTGGATTTTGACCTCTACTTCTACGACTGCCAGCCGGCGGGTATTGTCGGGCTTTACGGCGAGTTCATCGCCAGCGCGCGACTGGACAACCTACTGAGCTGCAATGCCGGACTCAGCGCCATTGTGGAATCGGACAATCGCGCCACCTGTATACTGGTTTGCAATGACCACGAAGAGGTGGGCAGCGTGTCCGCCACCGGCGCTCAGGGGCCGATGCTCAAGCAACTATTGGCGCGCTTGATCCCGGATCCCGAAACCCGCTACCGAGCGCTCAGGCGCTCACTGTTGATTTCAACCGACAATGCCCACGGCGTCCACCCCAACTACAGCGACAAACACGACGGCAATCACGGGCCAGTGCTCAACGGCGGGCCGGTGATCAAGATCAACGCGAATCAGCGCTATGCCACCAACGCAGAGACAGCCGGCATTTTCCGGAATTTATGCCAAGTTAACGATATTCCGGTGCAGACCTTTGTCAATCGAACTGATATGGGTTGCGGCAGCACCATCGGGCCCTTGACAGCGGCGGAGACGGGTATCCCCACGCTTGATGTCGGGGTGCCCACTTTTGCAATGCACTCGATACGTGAACTGGCCGGTTCCGAGGATGCCCACCGGCTGTACCAGGTGTTGAGAGCATTTTGCAATACGCCCGACTCGTTTGTAATAGGGTTGGCCGAGGGGAAATAGTTACTTTATCTGGGGCCGTAAACGAGTATTATAGCGGCCTTTACTTCAGATCCCGCGACGCATATGACAAGAGAAACGCATTTAACCGGTATTACCACCACAGGCTCGCCGCATCTGGGCAACTATGTGGGCGCCATTCGGCCGGCAATCGCCGCCAGTCAACAACCCGGTATCGATGCCTACTACTTTTTAGCCGACCTGCACGGTCTGATTAAATGCCAGCGGCCCGAGTTGGTGCACCAATCCAGCCTTGAAGTGGCGGCTACCTGGCTGGCGCTGGGATTGAATACTGATAATGTGGTTTTCTACCGGCAGTCGGACATTCCGGAAATCACCGAGCTTTGCTGGCTGCTTAATTGCGTGGCGGCCAAGGGGCTGATGAATCGGGCCCATGCTTATAAGGATGCGGTGCAAAACAATGAAGCCGCCGGCGAGGATCCGGATTTCGGCGTCACCATGGGGCTGTTCAGCTATCCGGTGCTGATGACCGCGGATATCCTGATGTTCAATGGCGGCCGGGTGCCGGTCGGCAGGGATCAGATTCAGCACATCGAAATGGCCAGGGATATCGCGCAGCGGTTCAACCACCTGTACGGGGAGCACTTTGTGTTACCGGAAGCGGTTATTGACAATTCCGTAGCGGTTCTACAGGGACTCGACGGGCGCAAGATGAGTAAAAGCTATGGGAATACCATTCCGCTATTTTTAAATGAAAAACAACTAAAAAAACACATTAATAAGATCAAAACCAATCTATTAGAGCCGGGCGAGCCAAAAGACCCGGAAACCTCCACCGTTTTCCAGATTTGGCAGGCACTTGCCGCCTCCGAGCAGACCGAATATATGCGGGGAGAATTTGCCAACGGGATTGCCTGGGGCGAGGCAAAAAAACAACTGTTTGAATTGATCAACAACCAGTTAGCCGCGCCCCGCGAGCGCTATAATGAACTGATGGAAAGCCCTGCATTTATCGAGAAAACCTTGCGGGAAGGCGCGGAAAAAGCGCGTGATTACAGCAGGCCCTTTATGGCCAGGTTAAGGAAGGCCAGCGGCATCTACGGCTTTACCGAATAGTCACAACCGACAACCTGTACCAGGGCTCGGCAAAGGTTTTCGAGGTCTTCGTCGGTGATGACATAGGGCGGCATAATGTAAACCAGTTTGCCGAAGGGTCTTACCCATACGCCCAGTTCCACGAAGGTCTTTTGAATGGCGGCAACATCCACCGGTTGTTTCATTTCGATAACACCTACTGCTCCTAGAACTCTCACCGCTTCGACATAGGGCGATGCTGCGGCAGCGGCGAGCTCCGTGGTCAGGCTCGCCTCGATATGTCGGATCCTGGACTGCCAGTCGGAATCTAGCAGCAGCGCCAGGTTGGCGTTGGCGGCGGCGCAGGCCAGTGGGTTGCCCATAAAGGTTGGGCCGTGCATGAATACTCCGGCTTCGCCGTTGCAGATGCCGTCGCTTACCCTGGTATTGCACAGGGTTGCCGCCAATGTCAGATAGCCGCCGGTCAAGGCTTTGCCCACACAGATAATATCGGGGCTTATGCCGGCCCATTCGCAGGCAAACATCTTTCCGGTGCGGCCAAATCCAGTGGCGATTTCGTCGGCGATTAGCAGCACATGGTGCCGGTCGCAGAGGTCTCTCACCTGGCGAAGATAGTCCGCCGAATAAAAGCGCATGCCGCCGGTGCCCTGCATAATCGGCTCCAAAATAACCGCGGCGAGCTGGTCCGCGTGCCGGGCGATAAGATGGCTGAATTCCTCTATATCCGCCGGTTTGCATGGCTCGCCAAACAGGCACCGCGGGCTGGGTGCAAAAATGTTTTCCTGTAGAAAATGGGTGAAAAGGTGGTGCATGCCGGTTGTCGGGTCGCAGACAGACATGGCGGCAAAGGTATCGCCGTGGTAGCCGCCGCGCAAAGTGAGCAAGCGGTTTTTGGTTTTTTTGCCCTGTGACTGCCAGTATTGCAACGCCATTTTGATGGCGACTTCGACGCTGACGGAACCAGAGTCCGATAAAAAGACTTTTTCCAAACCGGTTGGTGTAATATCCACCAGTGTTTTGGCCAGTCGGGCGGCCGGTTCGTGAACAATGCCGCCAAACATCACGTGAGACATTTGGCTGAGCTGTGTTTCGATGGCAGCGTTGATGACCGGGTGGTTGTAGCCGTGTATAACACTCCACCAGGAGGACATGCCGTCTATCAGTTCGCGGCCATCGGCCAGGTGAAGCCTTACGCCCGACGCGTGGCTAACCGGGTAGGCCGGTATCGGATTGGTCAGGGAGGAGTAGGGATGCCAGATATGTTGCTGGTCTATTTCGTGTAATTCAGGAATGCTTAAACGGGTCATCGGAGCATTGTATGTCAGAGTATCAGTTACGCCAAATAAGCAAATTGGCCGCGTTAAGGTTGTTTTTTGTGCTCGTGATAGCGCTGCAGTTGGCGTCATCGCCGGTGCTTGCCGCGGGCAAAACGGGCCGCTACAGCGTGGATCCGCAGCAGTCGGTTATCCATATCTACACCGGCAAGGCGGGTATTATGAGGCGCTTTGGCCATCGCCACATTATCTCCGCCGTCGATATAAGCGGCGATGTTTTTTTTCAGCCGGGCGCTGATTCGTATGCCAGGTTGGTGTTAACACCCGAGAGTTTTGTTGTCGACGAACCGGCGGCCAGGGCTGCAGCGGGCAAGCCCTTTCAGTCTGATGTAAAGGAAGACGACCGCCTGAGAACAAGAAAAAATATGTTGAGTGACGCTCTGTTAGATGTGAAGAATTATCCCGAGATCAAGGTTGATATAGAACTTGCCAACTACGACGGTGATATGGCCGAATTCGATATCGGGGTTCATCTCAAAGATCAGGCCTTCTCTTTCAGGATACCGGGCGCGTTGGCGATGGAGGGAGGAACACTTCGCGCCTCAGCGACCTTCGACCTGGACCACAAGGAGATAGGTCTGAAACCGTTCAGCGCTGCCGGCGGCGCGATTAGAGTTGCGAAAAAGTTACATTTTGACGTGAGAATTTTGGCTTATCTGATGGGTGAAGCGCCTAGTTGACTCTTGTTTCAACTAGGGAAGTGATGTCCCAATTGCCAGCGGCCAATATCTTAGGTTGGTGCTGCATATCCGCGGCCATCTGGGAACAGTGTTTGAGACTCGCTGGGAATACGTCCCTGTAAGCTCCGCACCGGCATCCCTGCCGGTGAGGGTCTCAAACACTGTTCCCAGACGCCCGCTTGCTTCCCTGCCATTGACAAGGGATTGGGGTGCAGTGTTTCAAAACCGTCGTCGGCAGGGATGCCGACGTCGAGCTCCCAGGGAAGGGTTCACAGCGTGTTTTGAAATACTGTACGCCGATCCCCACCGGTGCGTCGGAGTGATTCAATCAATCTGGAATAAAGTAACTTTCACCAGTAGATGGAAGCGTCACCGGAAGATAGCTATCGAACTGATCCCGCAAAGTTTGTGAATTACATACCCCTTTTTCCGGTGCTGGTGCAGATTTCCGGAAAGTCGTGCCATATTGCCCTGGCGGATCCGACAAACTTTCGTAGACTTGGGAGACAACCCGTGCGCAACGGATCAAACGCGTAACAATAACAAGCAATAATAGGTGTGGCTGTGAGAAATCTAAGTGTTATCGGCCTGTTGGTCGGGCTGCTTTTTCCCTTGTCAATACAGGCTTCCCAGCCGGCGGAAGTCTGGTCCTTTTGGGAAGAGAGTAACGAGAGCAACCCTCGCGATATCGACCACGGCGATTGGGATATATTGCTGCAGCGCTATGTGGTGACCGATCATCCCTCGGGTATAAACCGATTTCGTTATGCAAGTGTTGTAAAAGCTGATCGAAAAACCCTGGGTCGATACATAGACAGGCTGGCCAAAACGGATCCGCGCGACTACAACAGGAAGGTGCAAAAGGCCTATTGGCTGAATCTCTACAACGCACTTACCGTTAAGCTGGTGCTGGACCATTACCCGATAGACAGCATAACCGCCATCCCCGGCAGAAAACGAATGAGTTACGGCCCGTGGGACAAGCGGCTGGTTAAAGTGGCCGGTAAGAAGTTGTCGCTAAACGATATTGAGCACCGTATTTTGCGGCCTATCTGGCAGGACCACCGTATCCATTTTGCGCTTAACTCCGCCAGCCTGGGAAGCCCGCAGATCCTGCCCCAGGCCTTCACTCAGACCAATACCAAAGCCCTGCTGAAACAAGCCGGTAAGGACTTTATTAATCACCCGAGAGGTGTTCACCTGGAACAAGACAGGCTGCAGGTATCCAGCATATTCGACTGGTATCAGCAGGATTTTGCCAGGGACGAGAAAATGCTCACTAAGATTTTCGCCCACTACGCCAATGACAAATTGGCGCTCTACCTGCTGGGTTTCCAGGGTGAAATCAACTATAGCCATGACTGGGCGCTGAATTCTCCATAGACAGACGACCCAGCTCCCATCTCCCGTCCTTTGTTCCGGAACCTAAACAACGTACAATAGCGCCCCCAAATATTGAGCGCTCGCAAGCCTGTGTTCCTATGAAAGAGATTGCAACCCGGCGGGACCGCCTGGAATTTAACAAGTTGCAAAAGCGTCTGCGCCGCAATGTCGGCAACGCGATCGCCGACTACAAGATGATTGAAGGCGGCGATAAGATCATGGTGTGCTTGTCGGGTGGCAAAGACTCTTACTGCATGCTGGATATTTTGCTTAACCTGCAAAAGTCGGCGCCTGTGTCGTTTGAGTTGGTGGCGGTTAACCTCGATCAAAAGCAGCCGGAGTTCCCGGAGCAGGTGTTGCCGGAGTACTTAACTGAACTCGGCGTACCCTTCCATATTTTGGAGAAGGATACCTACAGTGTGGTTACCGAACTGGTCCCGGAAGGAAAGACTTATTGCGGCCTTTGTTCGAGGCTGCGACGCGGCACCCTGTACGGGTTTGCCCAGCAGATAGGCGCCACCAAGATAGCCCTGGGGCACCACC
>JANQKW010000014.1 GCA_028280905.1 Porticoccaceae bacterium | reverse complement strand
GTTTGGTGCCACCATTCCGCGTCCATCTGGGAACAGTGTTTGAGACTCGCTGTAAATACATCCCTGTAAGCTCCGCACCGGCATCCCTGCCGGTGAGGGACTCAAACACTGTTCCCACACGGCCGCTTGCGGTGGTGCGTAAACTGAGAGGGTTAGATAGAGAAAAACCTGGCAAATAGTCATGCGTGAAGTTGTTGGCACCTGCATTAGCGGGTGTCTAGGAACGTCTTTTGAGATCCTCGTCGACAGGGATGTCGACGCGGAGCTTACAGGGATGTATTCACAGCGAGTCTCAAAAGACGTTCCTAGATAGCCGCGGGCCAGTGGCACCAAACCGAGACAGCAAACGTCTCTTATTGGCTGCGGATTCAACCGCTCGACGCAAAACTTTTGCATCAAAGCTGCCTTATAGCATCCGGTTTAATACCCCTTAACCCTGTTGATCCTGTTTCATTCGATTAAGCGCCTCAATAAAAGTAACCGTAGGTCCTACATCCTCATAGATTTCCTGTCCGTCTTCGATTCGGATCACCTTTTTGCCCGCCACGTAAGGCATAGCCTCTTCCAGTTCCAGTAGCGCCTCATGCATCAACTCTGCGGTAATATCTTTCTCGTCCTTTTGGTAAATCTGCGCTAACGCGGCAATTTTCAATACATCCTGTTTATTTAGCGAGACAGTAACCTTCTGCTGCTCCTCATTATTAGCGGAATTCTCCTGCCACTGGTCCAACAGGTTTCTAAAACCGGAGTTCGACATAATATCTCCTTAGGGGGCGTTCTCAATTAGGTGGTCGTCCCTAATAATACACGCCCGATTCTGCAAAGCGTCGCACAGATGCAACTTACCTCAACACCAAACAGGCATCTTACTGTTAAGTAACGTCCAAACCTGTTTGTCCGTCAAGCGCGACTTCTGCAAAGGTTGTATATAGCGGGCCTTCGGCCCCCGTTTCGCTGCGGAAAATGCTAATTGAATCAACGCTGATTGCCAGTGACAGCGACCGCTCCTTTACCGGCAGCGGCTTGTTGAAACGGGCCAGGGTGATATGGGGTTTAAAGGTTTTTTTGTTGTCTGTGGGGTCCATAAATGCACTTAGCTCTTTGCATTTTTCGTGCAGCTCATCGAGGGTTTCACACTGGGCTGCGCGGGCGGCGAGGATTTTTGCGTTCGCGGCGGGAAAGCCTCCCAGTTTGTCCAGGGTGATGTGGAACGGTGCTAGGTGACTTAGATTGTCGGCTAGCAAGTCGGCCAGGGTGGTCAGGTGGTCGGCGTGTTGGTTGCCCAGAAACAGCAGCGTCAGGTGCAGGTTTTCGGGCTTAACCCAACGTATCCTGCTGTTGCCCAAAGCCTCCGTCGATGCTTTGGCTGCGTCAACCAGCCGCCGACGCAACAATGGCTTAATCTTAATGCCGACAAACGCGCGAATGATATCCGTCATGGTGGTGCATATATCAAAACGAAATAACCCATAAGATAATTGACTACTCGGGGGCTTATAACAGGCTGGTTAATCACTTAAAATCCCCCTCCCGGATAATCTTAGCCCGTAACAGCAATCTAGGCATGTTACAGCCATATTGGTAGGTTAAAGAAAGAGACGAAAATTTTGACAGACCAGAGCATATTGAACCTTATCGGCAACACGCCTTTGGTGCACCTGAAACAGGTGTCCGAGCTGACGGGCTGCAATATCTACGGCAAGGCTGAATTCCTCAACCCCGGCGGGTCGGTTAAGGATCGAACGGCGCTGGGCATTATTCGCGATGCGGAGCAAAAGGGCCAATTGCGTCCCGGCGGCGTCGTTGTGGAGGGAACTGCGGGTAATACGGGTATCGGCCTGACCATGATTGCCAATGCGTTGGGCTATCGCAGCGTGGTGGTAATGCCCCAGAGTATGAGCAAGGAAAAGATTGAAATGCTGGACCTCTACGGGGCGGACCTGTTTCTGGTTCCGGCAACCACTTATGACGACCCCAATCACTATATTCACCAGGCCGAGCGCAAGGCCGCCAAGCTAGCGGAAAAGGAACCCAATGGCGCTATCTGGGCGCGCCAGTTTGACAACACGGCCAACGCCGATATCCACTACCAGACCACCGGCGCTGAGATCTGGCGGCAAACCGACGGCAAAGTGGACGGCTTTATTTGCGCCGTTGGCACCGGCGGCACCCTGGCGGGGGTCAGCCGATATTTGAAGGAGCGCAATCCCGGTATTCGTATAGGTCTCGCCGATCCCGAAGGTTCTTCACTGTATCACCACTTCGAGCACGGCGAGCTGGAGAGCGAAGGCGGCTCCATTGCCGAGGGCATCGGCATCAGTATTCTCACCGAGAACTATAAGCAAGCGCAGGTGGATACGGCATTCTCCATCAGCGACCAACAGGCGCTGCCGATTGTCTACGATTTGCTGAAAAACGAAGGCTACTGCCTGGGCGGCTCCAGTGGTATTAACATCGCGGGCGCGGTTGAGCTGGCCCGGGAAATAGGGCCCGGCCACACCATAGTCACCGTGCTATGTGATTATGGCTACCGTTACAAGAGCACCCTGTTTAATCCGGCTTTTCTACAGAGAAGAGGGCTGCCGATTCCCGACTGGATCAGAGACTGACTATGACGAACGCATTGGCGAAGGTTATCCCGAAGCGGCCAACAGAACAAAAATCTTCAGGAAATTTGATGTTTCAAGAAGCAGAACTCAAGCAGATTAACGCGGAACTGAAAGACAAGTCTCCCCGGGAGATTATTCAGTGGGCGGTCAATCTGGATAGGCGCGTTTTTACCTCCACCAGTTTTTCGCCGAATTCTGCTGGCTTGTTGCATATGATCAAACAGGTGGCGCCCGATATGCCCGTAGTTTGGGTAGACAGCGGCTACAATGTGCCGGATACCTACCGCAGCGCCGAGAAAATTATGGATAAGCTGCAGTTGAACATGCATATTTATATTCCCGAGATGACCGCCGAGCGCCGCAATGCGCTGATGGGCGGCATTCCGCACCCCGACGATGATGAATCCCTACACCGGGAATTTTCCCGTCAAGTGAAACTGGAGCCGTTTGACAAAGCGTTGCACGAGTTACAGGGTGAGGTTTGGATCACCGGTATTCGCAAGCACGAGACGGAGTTTCGCAAAAGCCTGGACATTGTGACCGTCGATGGCAACGGAACGCTGAAGGTGGCGCCGATTTTTTACTGGAGCGAGGAGCAGCTGGAAGCCTATGTGGAAGCGCACGACCTGCCCAGCGCCCGGCACTATTTCGACCCCACCAAGGTTCAAGACGGCCGCGAGTGCGGCCTGCATACCTCCGCCTAACGGTATCGGCGTTAAGCCACAATATTTGCTCAGCAATAAACATTGCCCGATTTTAGTGGGCGACGATAAAATGGATCAGGACGATCTATTTTGTCGCCAGATTAATTGTCGCGAAAGTTGGTAAACTGGAAGGGTTGTCCCAATTCGGCTTCCCTCACCAGTGACATGACCGCCTGGAGGTCGTCCCGCTTTTTGCCGGTGATGCGCACTTGATCGCCCTGAATGGCAGCTTGTACCTTTAGTTTGCTGCCCTTGACCTGCTTTACGATTTGCTTGGCAACCGGTTGTTCGATGCCCTGCTTAAAGCCCACCGTCAGCGAAAAGGTTTTGCCGCTGTGCAGGGCTTCCTCGTCGTAGTCCATGGTCAGCGGGTCGACCTTGCGTTTAACCAACTGGGCGCGCAGGATATCCAGCAACTGCTGGCATTGGAAATCCGCTTCCGCTTTCAAGGTGACGGCGTTATCCTTGAGTTCGGCCGTTGCATCCACGCCCCTGAAATCGTAGCGGTTGGCGATCTCTCTGTTAGTATTGTCCGTGGCGTTTAGAACTTCCGCCATGTCCACTTCAGACACTATATCGAAAGATGGCATATGAGTTTTGCTCCCGTATCAAACAGGCCTGTGAATATCGCATGATTTTCCGGAAAAAGGTAGAGGCGAAGGTTCGGTGCGGCGTGTAATCGTAGAAGGTATTGAAATTCAGGTGGCTCGCAAAAAGATCAAGCGGCTGAGCCTCAGGGTATGCCCGCCGGACGGTCAGGTTCGCGTGTCCGCGCCGCGGCGCTTCAGCGAACGGGAGATAAGAGCGGTCGTTGTCGAGAAGCTGGGTTGGATAAAAAAGCACCGGGCCAGGTTCTTAGCGCAACCCAAACCCGTGCAGCCGCGATTTGCCGACGGCGAAACCCACTACTATTTTGGTGATCCCCTGCAGTTGGAGGTTCGTCAGACAACGGGGCGCCAGCGGGTGGAAATTGACCGCCAGGTGCTGCGGATGCATGTCAAGCCGGGAGCGGCGATGGAAAAACGGCAACGGCTTCTGGATGAGTGGTATCGGGGCAAACTCAAGGAGAGGATTCCGGCGCTGATAGCCAAATGGGAGCCGATTGTGGGCAGGCGGGTCGCGCAGTGGGGCGTCAAGAAAATGAAGACCCGCTGGGGCAGTTGCAATATCGACAAGCGTCGCATCTGGCTGAATCTGGAACTGGCCAAGAAGCCCTCGGTATGCCTTGAGTATATTATTGTGCATGAGATGGTGCATTTGCTGGAGCGCTACCACAATGCTAACTTCAAACAATATATGGATCGCTTTATGCCGGCCTGGAGAGAGTATGACAGCTTATTATTAGCCCAGTGACAAAGCTAACAGGCGGCGCAGGGATGTGTCGCCGCTGACGAAGTCAGCGCGAGCCCGATAAAATCAAGCACTTTCGCACAAGTGTGCCAGATTTTTATTGGGCGACGACGAAATAGATAGGGAAGCTATTTCGTCACAAGGTTAATAGCTGAGAGGTGCTAGGTGAGGGGGCAAGATACGCAGGTCGGATTTAACGAGGTTAACTGGTCGTACTTGGCCAAGGTGTGGCCCTATTTTCTGGAGTTTCGGCTGCGTATCCTGCTGGCCTTGCTGTGTCTGGTCGGCGCCAAGGTCGCCAGTGTCGGCCTGCCGTTTATCCTGAAATACATAGTCGACCAACTGGATGGAGCAAACCTGGCCGACCAGGCTACCATGGCGATGGTTACGCTGCCGCTGGGCCTGCTGGCCGCCTATGGGCTGGTGCGGTTTTCCAACGTGCTGTTTGGCGAGTTGCGCGACACCCTGTTCGGCCGTGTGACCGAGCGGGCCATGCGCCGCATCGGGTTGGAGGTTTTTAGGCACCTCCACTCCCTCGACCTGGATTTTCACCTCAATAGGCGCACCGGCGGACTTTCGCGGGATATTGAGCGGGGCACCAATGGCATCGGTTTTTTGATGCGGTTTATGGTGTTCAATATAGTCCCGACTTTTCTGGAAATCGGTCTGGTGATAGGCCTGCTGTGGTGGAATTACTCCGGCTGGTTTGCATTGATCGTGTTGTTTGCGGTGTTGATCTACGTGGGGTTTTCAGTGCTGGCTACCGAGTGGCGCACCAAGTATGTGCGGGAGGTAAACACCGCTGAATCGAAATCCAGCACCCGCTCGATTGACAGTCTGATGAACTACGAAACCGTCAAGTATTTCACTAACGAGAACTTTGAGGCCGAGCACTACGACCGAGAGCTGGCCACCTGGGAGGGCGCCCGCCGCAAGAACCGACTAACACTGTTTGCGCTGAACGGCGGCCAGTCTCTTATCATCTCGCTGGCCATGACCGCGGCGATGATCCTGGCGGCCAGTAACGTGGTAACGCAAGCCATGACGTTGGGTGATTTTGTGTTGATCAATGCGTTTATGATGCAAATTTTTATGCCTCTCAATTTCCTGGGATTTGTTTACCGGGAAATGAAAGGCTCGATGGCAAATATCGAAAACATGTTTCAGCTGCTGGACCAAAAACCCGCGGTTACGGATTCACCGAATGCCCAAACCCTGCGAGTTACCGCCGGCGCTATCCGGTTTGAAAGTGTCGGCTTCCACTATTCCCCCGACCGAGCCATTCTAAAAAACGTCAGTTTTGAGGTGCCTGCCAGGCACAAGGTCGCTATTGTCGGCAGCAGCGGTGCGGGCAAGTCGACACTATTAAAACTGTTGTTCCGTTTTTACGATGTGACCGCCGGCCGCATCACGATCGACGGCCAGGATATCAGCCAGGTGACGCAGCACTCCCTACGCGCTGCTATTGGCGTCGTGCCCCAGGACACGGTGCTGTTCAATATGAGTATTTTTGACAACATCCGCTACGGACGCGTCGACGCGAGTGACGAGGAGGTTTACGACGCTATACGGCTGTCACACCTGGACGGCTTTATCAGCCAACTGCCCGAGGGGGCGGACACCCTGGTAGGCGAGCGCGGGTTAAAACTGTCCGGCGGGGAAAAACAGCGGGTGGCGATTGCGCGCACTATCCTGAAGCGGCCGCCTATCCTGGTGTTTGACGAGGCCACGTCGTCGCTGGACAGCAAGTCGGAGCAGAGTATCCTGCAAGCTATCAAGGAGGTATCCAGCCGCCATACCAGCCTGGTTATTGCGCACCGCTTGTCCACCATTGTGGATGCCGACACCATTATCGTGTTGGAGCAGGGCGCGGTGGTGGAGCAGGGCGCCCACAGCGAGCTGTTGGCATTGGGCGGGAAATATGCCCATATGTGGGAAATTCAGCAGCGGCGAACCAGTTCTTCCGACATGCCAGAAAGCCCGGTTATTCCGCGGGCGGCTTCTTGAGGAATTGATCTGGGTCGAAGAACATCAGCTGCACTCGCACTTCATTCTCGCGCGGTTCAATTCCCAGCATCAGCACATTGATTTGGTCGTCAATCTGCGCTGGCCCGGGGACGTTGAATACAATACCGCCGGTTTCTCGATTGGTCAGAGTTCGCAGTTCCTTTAATTCCTTGTCTTGCCTGACTTTGATTTGAAACTGATTGAGCAGCGACTTGAGACAGATCTCGAAGTTGGGAAAATTAAACTGCCCTCGGTACTCGCTGCGCTCCAGCTCCAGTGTTATCGGAATCTTAATACCGCTCTGCTCGGCGGTCAGGTGGCCGGCGGCGATACTCTTGCCCTGTTTTAATTCCTTAAATAGCTTTTTGGCTTTCTCCGGCTTTTGGTTGATAAACCCGGCGACCAACAGGTTAGCCCCCAAATTAAAAAGTCGTCGCGCGTCGATATTAATATTTTGTTGGTCTGTCATAGTCGCCCGCTATTCAGCTCAGTTGAAGAAACTGACTCTACCTTAAACCAAGGCCAATTGGTATTACCGCAGCGGGTTTGCCAACTGGTAGTTCCTTTCTTCCCCGGTCAACGGACAAACAAACGCCAGCGCGTACGCCTGCAATTGCAAGTCGGGCAAGATTGCTTGGCGATCCGTTTCAGTTTTGCCATAGAGTCGGTCACCGACTACCGGGAAGCCCAACTCGGCCAGGTGCCGCCTGATCTGGTGTTTGCGGCCGGTTTCGATGCGGGCTTCCAGCAGGGATTGCTGATGGGTCGCATCGTAAGACAAGCGTTTAAATTGGCTGATCGCCGCTTTGTTATCGACGGGCATTGTCGCGGTTGTTATGTCAGGTGTGGCAGGGAAGGCGCCCGATACTTTTACACGGTAGCGTTTATCGACAGTTCGCGATCGGAATATCTCCGACAGCTTGGCGGCGGCGGTTTTGGTGTGGGCCAACAGTATTAACCCGGAGGCCGCGCGATCCAGGCGGTGAACGATATAAGCGGTGCGGGGTGGCGCGAGGTGCCGCTCCGCCCAGCGGCCGACGGTGCAGTGGTCGCCCCATTTGGAGCCCTGGGACAGCATGCCGTAGGGCTTGTCCCAGACGCTGTAGGCGCGCTCATCGGCGATTAACGCGGCAGTGGGAGGCTCTGCCTGCAGGACTTTTTCATCATAGTAAAGGTGCAGCGTATCACCGGCTTTCAGGAGTGTCTTGGCGCGGCGCACGCGGCGGGTTCGCTTGCCGCGGGTCAACCAGGCAGCGCCCTTTTGCATAGCTTGTTTAACCCGTTGTTTGGACATGCCGCTGACTGCGGCAAGTTGATCCACGGCGGTGCCGCCATTGCCTTCAACCGGAATATGGTATTCAAATCTGGCAGCCTTCTGTGAAGTCATGGGCAAGGTTCTGGGCAAGGTATTCATTGTAGGCGCGTTGCTGCGCCGTTTAAATTACTGTTGACAAGTTGGCAATCCGGCCTAATATCGCCCCTGCTTACTAAAAGGAGGCTACTATGGCGAAATCCAAGCGACGCAATGGCCATGCCTGCCATCCGATTATGCGGAAGGGCGGCGTGCATGAAAAGAGCAATAAAGCCAAAAGAAGTCAATTAAAGCACCGGCTTCGGCGAGAACTTTCCGAAGTCGGTGGTTTTTTTACCGCATCCTTCAAGCAACTGTCTTCAGCTGTTTAATACAACCTCGCCAAAAGAACCGTCACGGCGGTTTCAACTCTCAGTACATGTTTGCCGAGGGAAACCGGCCGGCAGCCGGCGCTCAGAAGTTTCTCTATCTCAAAGGGGATAAATGCCCCTTCCGGACCAACCACCAGGGTTGCGGGTTCCTTTAGGTCAGCCGTCCAGGCCGTGCTGTGCAAGCCAAAGCCCGTGAAAATCAGCCCGATCTCCACCTCACTGCACTTACCAATCACTAAAGCTAATCACTGAAAGTCCCGTGATAAGGTAATCCCAACTACTCGTGGTGGCCCCACTACTACTTGGTTAAAGCCGGCGATGTTGGACACGCGAATAACATAATCCTCGTCCCCTAGATTTTTCCCCCATAGTGTGGTTGTCCAGCCATTATTGAAGGTTTTCCACAATGAGGCGCTGTAGAGCGTCCTTGATGGTCGGACTTCAAGATTATTGTTATCAGGATCATCAAAGATTCTACTTCTGTGACTGACGTTCAATGATGTGCCAAAGTTCCCTGTGTCATAAACCAGAGAAAGACTGCTGTCGTTTTCCGGTGTTCTGATTAACTCTCTGCCGGATACGATGACACCGCCCTCAGGGCTTTCAGAGGTGGTATCCAGATAAGTATGTTGAAGATCAAGGCGAATGGCTTCAGTAATGGCCAGCTGCAGTTGTGCTTCTACGCCGTCAATTTCTGCGGTTGGAAGATTGATGCCGCTGTCTGCACCGCCACCGGTGAATTGCACGAGCTGTAGGTTTTCATAGTCAGTTGTGAAAAGCGCCAAATTAAAGTTTGCGCGACCACCAAGTAGCGTCGATTTAAGACCCACTTCAGTCGTTTCAACGTCTTCTGGTTCCAATGGATTGTCAGCCAGATCTTGAGTGAAGGCCAGGGAGTCAAAGGCGCCACTTTTCCAACCCGTTGCAAAGGAGGCATAGAGGAGCATATTTTCGCCAAAGCTATAGTCCAGAATGAGTCGGTAAATGGTGTCGTCAAAGGTCGTATTGACGTCTCCGGTATCATAGGAAAGACTGCCTGATAGTACATTGCTATAATCTTTCTCATCTTCCGTGTAACGGGCGCCAGCGGTCAACGATAAGCTGTCTGTTAACGCGTAGGTTAATTCACCGAATACCGCATAACTGGTGGTTTCGTTTTCTGAGTTCCACTGCAATGCCAGCGCACCAAGATTGAGTGTGCTGGTTTGGTCAGTTTCCTCTACGGCATAATAAAGACCTACGGTCCAGTCTAAGTTGTCGGTGCTGTTTGATAGTCGTGTTTCACTCGTTAGGGCGGTTGCTTCATCAGCAAAGCCGAATTCTATTTGCGCCACTGTGGG
>JANQKW010000388.1 GCA_028280905.1 Porticoccaceae bacterium | reverse complement strand
GACCCGGTCTGGGGTACGCTGGAACAGGGACTAGCCGCTGACGCCGACAGCCACGCCTGGCCCAATGTTGCGCCGCAGACGTCCAAGTTCAACGCGCATAATCGCGATTCCTCCGACTGGTCTCCAGGTGAGGAAAAACGCCTTTGGGCCGCCCTGGAAAACACCATCCTGCGCGCGGCCCATGACGACAAGAAGCGGATCACCGTGTTCGGTGGTCCCATCTTCTCCGACAACGATCCTGTTTATGCCGGCCTGCCAGACAACGAGTACCGCCGCCAGGTGCCGCTGGAATTCTGGAAAGTTGCCTGCTGGCTTGGCGAGGACGGCGATTTGCGCAGCCTGGCGATGCGCGTCAGCCAGCGCGACACGTTGCTGCGCGCCGGAGCCGAAGCCCTGGACGACACTGCATCTCTGCTGGCGCTCAAGGATTTTCTGACCACCGTCGCCAAACTGGAAGAAGACATCGACATGCGGTTCCCGGATGTCGTCAGACAGGCAGATATCCGGCGCGGCCGGCAAGGCGAGGAACTCGCAACGCTTTCGCTGGAGGATACGTTGGACAGGGTGTCACCGACGCGCTGATTCCTCCCGTACGGGTCGTTTGACTTGCCTGGTGGCGACGACATCAACATACTCTGCTTTCAGAAGAGAAAATGCTGAGGGGGATTGCGAACCTGAGGAGTTACCCGGAAGGCCCGGGAAAGAATTCACATTTCTGCTTCCATGCAAACAGATCACTTTAAGGCATTTCTGTCAGGCAATATTTTTTATTTGACCAAGAAGTATCAGGAATCCGATCAAGACAAAGAATACCAACCCCAAAATGAAAATAGCTGCCGCAATCAACTTACGCTTACCAGTGACTGGAACATCGGCTCCTGGATCTCCGTCGTAGAGCTTGAAAGAATTTTTTCTATCAACGCTGTAGTTCCAACCGTTACTACTATAGAAAATAATATCTTTTATGAATTCCATACATATGGACACGAGAAATGCGGACAGGAACAAAAGAAAAAACAGCAAAGCCATTATCTCAGCAACATCGTTCAAAATCGCCTCCGCGAGAGCTCACCCAAATATTGCAGCATACAATTTCATGATATATGAACATTCAAACACATTTATATTTACCCCCCCGCTTTGATAATAGACAAAGCCAAATACAAAGTTTATTTTGAAAAATCCATATTGATTATGTTTTTCATAAATTCTTTTGATGACAAATTAGAAAATCCTTCTATCTGATCAAAATTTAAGCCAAAACTTGCCAATACTCCAGAGTAAAGACACACAAGCTGAGTTTCTGATTCAGCTTCTTCGATATCAAATAATACCACCGTTCTCCAATACTCAGTTTCGTTGCCATCGCCGTCATATACTGTGCTTTTCACACCGCCAATTTGACAGACCCCTTCACTTACATCCAATGACGATACAATCTCCTTATCCCTTTCGTTAAACAGAAGAGGCTTGCTGGAATCTATCTTACCTTCAACAAAAAAATCCTTGACAGAAATAGCCAGAATACTTCTGGGCGTCTCCTCATGAAATTTAAGCTCTATATCATTGATATAAGAGAAAGCCTCCAGAGTAACATAAAATAGTTCTTCAACCCTCTTGTCTTCTATTAGATAAGACACTCCGTAAGTTTCAAATCCAAGGTTTCTTTCATCCGCAAGTGAATTTGGCGCAACTGCAACATTCATGATCACGACGCATAGGACTAGGCCTATTGATCTCACACAGTTCTTCAAATGTTCTTTTTTCACCTAACACTTCCACCGCAATCTTCATCAGCGTCTCACGCAGTTCCGCGTCTTACATCCGAAAATTTGCATTGACCAGTCCAATGCGTTCCAGCGAACCGGTCGCCTTTGCAATCATACCGTTTCTTTGCCCTAGGAAATGCAATGTTGCCTAAGAATTTGAGTAGACGCTGCCTCGCAGGTTTCACGCTTTCAACGAGTTATGCGGGAACTTGAACCTATTGCGGATTTTTTTGCCGGCGTGCCTGGCACAACGGTACGCTGTAACATTCAATAGCTAGAGCCCTGCTTTTGCCTCAGCCTAAAGCGAGATGTGTGGCTGGCGCGGTTTCGGCGAGGCCTTGGATTGCTGTCCCTTTTCGGGCGAAGCCAGGACATGAGGGATCCATGGCCTTGGTAACCTTGACCGGTCGGCCGATAGGTCGGACCTTGCTTCCTGAAAAGGGCGCAAACTGACGCCGGGCACTGTTGCGACATCAAGGCCGGCTCCCTTGAGGTGCCTTAGTTCTGTTTCAACCCGTCCGGCTTCCAGTGGGTTACCCGGCACGACCCGAACCACGTGTCTGCCTTGTCCGACCAGGGTGAACATTCGCTCAATGTGGCGGACATCAGCTCCAACTTGGGACCCTGCCGGTCTGGCCACCCGCACTCGCTCGGCCTCCCGGCGAGCGAGTTCCAGGACGTCGTCCTCGACATTCTCATCGTAAAAGATCACGTCGGCCGATTGCAGGGCCCGGACGGCTTTCAGTGTCAGAAGTTCCGCGTCTCCGGTGGCTGTGCCCACCACGGAGACACGTCCCTGCCCCGCTTCGACCGCGTCCTGAAACAAGGATCCGACATCGCCCCCCAGGGGATCATTGGATACCGTCTTTCCCGAAAAGGCCAGATCCGTGAACCGTTCCCAGAACCGGCGACGTTCCGCACCGGCCTTGAGGGTCTCCAGCACACGGCCACGCACCACGCCGGCAAACGCGGCCCAGGCCTGAAGCGAGCGCGGCAAGAGCGCCTCGATGCGGCGCCGGATGGCCTGTCCGAGGATCGGAGCGACGCCGTTGGTGGAGATGCCGATCACAACGGGCGAGCGATTGACGATGGAGCCGAACTGAAATTCGCAAAAACGGGGGGTGTCAATGACATTGACCGGAACGCCGGCGGCACGGGCCGCACAATAGAAGGCCTGGGCTTCGCCCTCGCTGCCGGCGTCGGCTATCGCCAAAGCCGCCCCTTCGAAACTGGTCGCACTCCACGGCTGACTGTGGTGGATGAAGGTTCCGCCGACACCACCCTTTTCAAGGAGGGCAGCGAAACCTTCGTCCAGTTCTTCGGCAAAGATGTGAACGCTCGCGCCGG
>JANQKW010000356.1 GCA_028280905.1 Porticoccaceae bacterium | reverse complement strand
GTCGAAATCTTCAACCAGCCGCCGGTAATTTTTTTCCTCTTCGGTATAGCGAAACCCGAGGGTCGCCGTTAAACGGTCGGTTACCCTGTAGTCGAACTGGCTGAACAGCGCGTAGCTGTCGGTGCTCGATGAGCTGATGCCGGCGCTGGCGATAAGGAAGTTGTTAAATACGCCGCCGTCGAAGGTATCGCTTTCTTCGTTAAAGTAGTACACACCGGCCACCGCCGACAGGCGTTCTCCCTCAAAGGACAACTGGAATTCCTGGCTGGTTTGCTGCTGGTCGTTAAAATAAAAAATACCAAAGGCATTTACCGGCGTGCCATCCAAATCCAGTTCCGTTCCGTATTCGAGTTCTCGAAAGGAGGTAATCGATTTAACCGAAAACTGCTCATTGATATCCCAGCTGATGTTGAGGTCGGCGCCCTGTGTTTGGGTTTCTTCCAGCTTGTTGAAATCGGCGTTTACCGTGAAAGGATCGTCGTCCGCGGGGAAACTGCTGATTGATGTACCGAAGGTAAAGGGGTCGACTATCAACAGATCTATCGGGGTTTCCTTGGCGGGGGTGCGGGAGCGGTCCGGGTCGCTATCTGTGTAGTCCACCGCCAACTGAATATCGACACTGTCGGAAGCCCGGTATTGCAACACGCCGCGGGCAAATCGCGTATTCTGGTCGCCATCGTCGCGGCCGTCGAAGCTATTATCTGAATAACCGTCGCGCCCCAGTTGCGCAACCGTCAGCCTGCCCAGCAGTTTATCCTCCATCAGCGGTCCGCTGAGCGACGCCTTAAAATCCCTGCGTTCAAAATTGCCCAGGGTAGCCGAGATATTGCCGGTAAATTCCTCCGTCGGCCCGGCGGAAACATATTTAATCGCGCCGCCGACCGTATTGCGGCCGTAAAGGCTACCCTGCGGTCCCCGCAGCACTTCAATCCGCTCCACATCGACCACATCCAAAAAGGCGCCCTGCGCGCGCCCCAGATACACATCGTCCAGATAGATACCGACGCCCGGCTCGAAAAACGCAATGGAATCGATTTGGCCCACGCCGCGAATATAAACCACGGCGTTGTTGGCATCGCCAACGTGAATACTCAGGTTCGGCACCAGCGACTGCAAATCACCGATGTTAGTCACCTGCTGCGCCCGCAAGTCATCCTGCGCAAAGGAACTGACCGCAATCGGCACCGATTGCAAGTTCGACTCCCGCCTTTCAGCGGTAACCGTTACCTCCTCGATCGCATAACCCGCGCTCGCCTCGACAGCGGCGGGCTGAACGACAACTAAACTGGCGCCCAAAAAAGCACTGCGGCTAACGCCCTGAAAAGATGGGAAACTTATGGCTTTCGGCATTGTGATTTACCCCCGAATACAGTTGACGGGATCTGTGTCCCGCAATATTTATCGTTACACACAGGGTTAATATATGAGAGGCGAGACAACCTCTCAATGACCGAATCGATCTAATTCAAGGGGTCATTTTCGCTCATTGCGATAGGTTTTTTATAAAGCGTTTCAGGCGGAAATCGGACCGCCGGCTAGTCATTACTGCGGTGAATTTTGCTTTAAAAAAGCAGCGGGAGATTTCCCGTGCCAGCGCTTGAATGCACGCTTAAAACTTCTCACGTCACAATAGCCCAACTTCTCCGCGACATCAGCCGGCGGGATTTGATCGAGCAGGTCGTTAACCGCCAACTCGCTGTTAACCTTGTCCAAGAGGTCGCGAAAACTGGTGCCCTGCAACTTTAGTTTTCTGCGCAAGGTGGGCACGCTCATGCCTATCGCCAACGCCACCTCTTCCTGGCTTCGCATGTCCTGCCTGATTTTACTGATGACTTTTTTCACCAGGGTGTTTTCAAAAACATCCTTTCGTCCCCGCTTGGCAATGGAAAGGTAGTTGTCCAGCAGATGCGCCGACAAATCTATTTCATCAACTTGCCGGAACGGCGCTAAAGATTCGCTGCTGTCATACACCAGTTCAAAGCTGGGATGACCAAATAGAATATTACAGTCGAAAAAGTTCAGATGATGGTCGTCGTGAATAATCCGTTCGCGCTTGGTGGCCATTCTTATCGTTTTTAGCTCACGGCCAACCAGGAATGTCAGCGCGCAGTGAATCTTCAGCAGCGCAAATTCCAACGCAAAATTATTGCCGTGGTCGCGGTAGTGAAACTCTTCGTCGTCGACAATGTAACTGAGGAAATTTCCGCGTTTCCTCACAAAATTGTAGTTGCCACCGTGTACCACGTTATAGGTATCGGCCAATAACTCCAGCCCTTCGTGCAGGTTTTGGCAATGGGTCAAATGTGAGAATACCAGGCGGGTTGTGCCGCGCTTTAACGGCCTGGTGGAAATCAGGTGTGATTCTTCTTGAATGATATTTTGATGGGCGGTGATAATCCGCCAACAATCTTCCATCTCAATTCTTTTGCCTGGATCGTCCAACAAATCCATCGGCAAATCCAGGTCTTCCAGCAGCGACGGGACAGACATGCCCTGCTCGATGGATGGCTCCAGAATGCTCAGGATATCCACCACGTCAACGTAAAATTTCTTGCGCCTGTCCAATTCTGGTGCCCTGTTGTTTGCCTCGCTCCGCCGCACATGTTCCGCATCAATATGGTGCGCTGCTTTATGTTTAATGATAGGGCAATAGCGTGCGCTCTTGTAGTGGCGAAGTTGGTGGGTGTTTTGGGGTGGTGCCGATGGCCCGCGGTCATCTGCGAACAGTGTTTGAGACTCGCTGTGAATACGTCCGTGTAAGCTCCGCACCGGCTTCCCTGCCGGTGAGGGTCTCAAACACTGTTCCCAGACGCCCGCTAACGTCGGTGATACTCGTGACGCTCTAGCGGGTGTCTAGGAGCTTCTTTTGAGACCCTCGTCGACACGGATGTCGACGCGGAGCTTACACGGACGTATTCACAGCGAGTCTCAAAAGAAGCTCCTAGATAGCCGCGGGGCCAATGGCACCACCCCAAAACAAGAATAGGTCCAAATATTGCTACAACCTCCCGTTTAACAATCAAAGTTATTGTCATCGAACATATATGCACCAACATGGTGCGAAAAATCCCCGGCCGCACTAATTCGATGTCATTTAGACCAGCCGCATGTCTGATGAACCACAATAAAATGAGACTGTTATGAGACCAGCCCAACAGATCTTCCGCGTTCGTCGCCACTACAACAAATGGGTTGGCAACGAAACACTGGAAGACTATGCATTGCGCTTCACCGCAGTGAAGTCACGCCGCTGGCGCATCGACCAGGTGGCCAAGACGGCGCTTGGCGCCACTGCTTTTCTGGCGCTGGAAGCGATCAGTGCATCGGTGACCCTGAGCTATGGCTTCGTCAACGCCACGATAGCCATGTTAACTGTCGCGGCGGTGATTTTTATCACCGGTTTTCCCATCAGCTATTACGCTGCCAAACACGGGTTGGATATCGACCTGTTGACCCGCGGCGCGGGTTTCGGTTACTTGGGGTCGACAATTACCTCGCTGATTTATGCGTCGTTTACCTTTATCTTTTTCGCCATCGAGGCCGCAATCCTGGCGTCGGCGCTACAGGCGTTGTTTGGCATTCCGCCGGCGATCGGCTACATCCTCTGCGCGGTGGCCGTGATACCCATAGTGACCCACGGCATTAAAGCCGTCAGTAAGTTCCAGATAGGCACCCAACCATTTTGGCTGCTGCTGCAGTGCCTGGCGCTGGCGGTGGTGGCCTGGCATGAATTCGGCCAAGTGGAGGATTGGTCACAGTACGCGCCCAGCAATCTGGACGGGGGCAATCAATTCAATTGGATCTATTTTGGCGCGGCGGCGTCAGTGTTTTTCGCGATGGTGGCGCAAATTGGCGAGCAAGTGGATTACCTCCGGTTTATGCCCAACAAGACCCGGGAAAATCGATATAAATGGTGGTTCTGGCTGGTGCTGGCCGGGCCGGGGTGGATATTTATCGGCATTTTAAAAATGCTGTTCGGCTCGTTTCTGGCCTACCTGGCGCTGACGCGAAATGCACCCGTGGAGCAGGCCGTGGACCCCACCTACATGTACCAAATGGTATTCAACTATGTCACCCAGTCGCCGACGATGTCGCTGGTGTTGGCCGGCGTCATGGTGATTATTTCGCAGATGAAAATCAATGTCACCAATGCCTACGCAGGCTCAATTGCCTGGTCGAACTTTTTCTCGCGACTGACGCACAGCCACCCCGGCCGGGTGGTGTGGCTGGTGTTTAACGTCACCATAGCCCTGATACTGATGGAACTGGGCATCTACCACGCGCTGGAAAGCGTTCTCGGTGTATTTGCAATCGTGGCGGTGAGCTGGCTCGGCAGCCTCTCGGCCGACCTGTTAGTTAACAAGCCGCTGGGACTGAGTCCCTCGTATGTGGAATTCAAACGCGCGCATCTATACGACATTAATCCGGTGGGTTTGGGCGCGATGCTGGCTGCCTCGATAATCGGTATTTTCTGCTACCTGGGCGCCTTCGGAGAGATTGCAAAAAACCTGGCGCACTTTATCAGTCTCGGTGTCTGCTTTTTGTTGGTGCCGGCAATTGCCTATGTCACCAAAGGTCGTTTTTATCTGGCGCGACAATCACCCGAACTGGAATTGCTGCTAGTGGCGCCGGATTCGGAAAAACAGTCCCAACACACACTGCGATGCTGTATCTGCGAAAACCATTTCGAGCAGGAGGATATGAGTCATTGCCCCGCGTATCAGGGACCAATCTGTTCACTTTGCTGCTCGCTCGACGCCCGTTGCCTGGATCACTGTAAACCCGATGCGCGGTTTTCGAGCCAGGCAATTGATTTTTTGAAGACATTTTTGCCGGACGGAATCGTCAGACTGGTGGATTCGCGGCTGGGCCGGTTTGCGGCGGCGTTGTTCTGCGTAAATGTGTTGATCGGCGGCTTGCTGGCATTGGTCTACTCGCATATGCAGCCCCTCAACCCGTCGGAGGCGGCCCTGCTGACGCAGTCGCTGTGGAGCCTTTTCTTCATATTACTGATCGTTTCCGGCATTGTGGCCTGGTGGTTTTTGCTGACCCACGAAAGCCGCGTCGTCGCGCAAAAGGAATCTAACCGCCAAACCCGCCTGCTGCTCGATGAAGTGGAAGCGCACCAGGAAACCGACCGGGCATTGCAGCTGGCTAAAGAACACGCGGAAAGCGCTAATAACGCCAAAAGCCGCTACCTCACCGGCATTAGCCACGAGCTGCGCACGCCTTTGCAGTCTATCCTGGGCTACGCCCAGTTGCTGCAACAACGTCCGGACATACCGGAGCAGCACCAGGGTGCTCTGCAGATTATCCGGCGCAGTGGTGAATATTTAACAGATCTGATCGAGGGTTTGCTGGATATTTCGAAAATTGAAGCCGGGCGCCTGGATATCTACCGCAACCGCGTCAAACTGCCCGAGTTGATCGACCAAATGGTAGAGATGTTTGCCCCGCAGGCGGAAGCCAAAGGCATAACATTTTACCACCACATACACGATCAACTGCCAAAGGTGGTGATGTCCGATGAAAAACGGCTGCGTCAAATTCTGATAAACCTGCTATCGAACGCGATAAAGTACACCGAAAAGGGGCGCGTCGACTTCCATATCTACTATCGAAATAACGTCGCTGAATTTTCCGTAACCGATACCGGCGTCGGTATAGACACAAAAGACATCCAGCGTATCATGCGGCCATTTGAGCGAGTGAGAAATAACGACGTGCCCACCGTTTCCGGCACCGGCCTGGGCCTGACCATCGCCCGGCTGTTAACCGAAATTATGGGTGGGGAACTGAACGTTACCAGCAGCCTCGGCACCGGCAGTTGTTTCACCGTTTCATTGATGCTGTCCTGGGTAGCGCCAAGCGAAGAAGAGCCGTCGCTGCAGCAGAGCATCCTCGGCTACCGGGGCAAAACGCGTTCGATAATGGTGGTGGATGACGAGCCGATCCACCGCGGTTTTATTTTCGACCTTCTAACGCCCCTGGGTTTTAAGGTTCTGGAAGCCCAGGACGCCGCCAGCTGTATGACGATGTTAAACCGGATTGCTCCCGACCTATTTCTTTTGGACGTCACCATGCCGGAGATGAACGGCCTTGAATTGGCGGCGCTGATTCGCCAGAGACACAGTAAAACACCCATTGTGATGCTATCCGCCGACGCTCAGGAGCGGCACCAAAGCCCCGTCGACAACTCGGCGCATAACGCCTACCTGGTAAAGCCGGTCAGCAACCGAAAGCTGTTGGACACTATCAGGCAGCTACTGGCCTTGGAATGGCGCTATATCGCAAAACCCCCGGTATCTGATCGGGCGGATGAAAACAGCAGGACGCCCGACGGCGTTGACTTGCCCGATCACCCGCTAATCAGAGAACTGCTCGCCTACGCGAAAATCGGCTACAAAAATGGCGTGACGGCCAAGCTGAAGGAAATAAAATCCAAGGGCATCGTGGACAAGGATACCCTGGGTCACTTTACACAATTGTCCAGCACCATGCGCTTTGATCGGCTGACGGAAATTCTGGAGGCGGAAACGTGAACAGCTCCTCCGAGATTGTGCTGGTGGTGGATGATTCACCCGATGCGCTCAGCCTGGTGAACGACACCCTGGAGCAGGCGGGGATTGATGTGCTGGTGGCGCTGGAAGGCAATCAGGCCCTGAAGATCGCCAAGCGCCTGCGCCCCGATATGATCTTGCTGGATGCGATTATGCCCAATATGGACGGCTTCGAGACCTGCCGCCGGTTAAAGGAAGACCCGGAGTTGGCGAATATACCGGTAATCTTTATGACCGGCCTCAGTGAAACGGAATCCGTCGTCAAAGGCCTGGAGCTGGGCGGCGTGGATTATCTCACCAAGCCCATCAAGCCGGATGAACTGCTGGCGCGCATGAAAGTACACTTGGCCAATGCGCGGCTTACCAGCAGCGCCTACCGGGCGCTGGACTCCACCGGGCAACGCCTGTTTACCGTAAATGGGCAGGGTGGGATTCTCTGGGCAACACCGCAAACCTATGCGCTGTTTGCCAAGGCCGGCGCCTCGGAGCAGTGGCAAAAAGAGCAGCTCGCCAATCAACTGCATTTTTGGCTGGCGCAATTGCCGGCGGAAAACCAGCGCTTGAAGTTGTCACAGTTGAGCTACCAACTGGAAGTCGAGCTGATCGAGAAGCGCGGCGGCGACGAAACCCTGCTGAAGTTGATAGACGACTGCCGGCCACCGGGTGAAGAACTGCTGCGAGACAAGCTGGACCTTACCCTGCGGGAGTCGCAGGTGTTATTCTGGGTCGCCAATGGGAAAACCAACCGCGAAATCGGCGAAATCCTGAATGTCAGCCCACGCACCGTAAATAAACACCTTGAACAAGTGTTTCCCAAGCTGGGTGTGGAGAACCGCACCGCGGCGGCGGCAATTGCGCTGCGTGTGCTTAGTCCCGCCTAGTCCTTGCGGCAATCCCGCGGCGGCTTTTCATCACCCAGACGGCGACTGCCGCGCTACAAAACAACCCGCCCAACAGCCAAACCAGGTGCGCCGCTTCGTGCAACAATCCGCTTTCGACGTGCCCGGGGTGGGCGGCGGCAATCAACGGCATTCCCGCCAACGCCAGCAAACTGAGAATTCGTGCTGTTGTTTTGTTTACAGTTTTCAGAATCATAAGTCGCTCTCCAATTAAAAACGTTTACCGCTAACCGGCGGCTTGCCCAGCGCTACCATGAGATGCATCCAGCATTCCCTCTCGCTGAATAAACGCGATAATGTCGTCCAGCCCCTCTCCGGCTTTCAGGTTGGAAAAAACGAACGGGCGCTCGCCGCGCATGGTCCTGGCGTCCCTGTCCATCACCTCGAGGGATGCCCCGACGATAGGCGCCAAATCCGTCTTGTTGATAATTAACAAATCCGATTTGGTAATGCCGGGACCTCCCTTGCGGGGAATCTTATCACCGGCGGAAACATCTATCACGTAAAGCGTGAGGTCCGACAGCTCGGGACTGAAGGTCGCGCTCAAATTATCGCCGCCGCTCTCCACGAACACCACATCCAGCTCGCCGTGGCGCGCCAGCAGCTGGTCGATCGCGGCAAGATTCATCGAGGCGTCTTCGCGAATGGCGGTATGGGGACAGCCGCCGGTTTCCACGCCGATGATGCGATCGGCGCTAAGCGCTTGGTGACGGGTTAAAAACAGGGCGTCCTCCTGGGTGTAGATATCATTGGTCACCACGGCGATATCGTAGATGTCCCTCAAGGCCGCGCACAGTGATTTCAGCAGGGCAGTCTTGCCGGAACCGACAGGCCCGCCGACGCCCACGCGCAGGGTTTGCTTTGGTCTGGTTGCTGACATTTCCACGGTTCCTCCTTTAGGATCGGAATAAGCGGCTGTATTGGGTTTCGTGATTGGCGCTGGCAATGGCCAGCGCCGGCAGGCTGGCGCCCAGTTCGTCATCCGCCAGTGATGCGGCCGTGCCCAGCGCTAACGGCACCTGCTGCTGTAATTCGCACAACAATTGCTGCGCCTGGGTCTGCCCCAGGGGCACCAACTTGGTGGCGGCCGCCACCTGGTTTTCCAGCCAGGACCACAGGTATCCCAGGCAGGCGGCTTCATCCGTTACCTGCCAGTGGCAGGCGGCAATCGCAAACGCCGCGACAAAACTGATTGAGCGAGTAGCGCCGTATTCTTGGCCTGTCGTCCAGGGTTCCGATACCCGCAACTGGCGCAGCAGGCGCCACAGGGCTTCGCCCATCGCGGTATCGGTAAGCAACAGCTCTTTGGTTTCGCGGCATGCCAGCGCCGATTTGTTCCAGTGTTCGAATGCGGCGCTGTCCCGATTTCGCAACGCGGTCAGCATGCGTTGCAGCAGGGGCGCATCGACCCGTGCCAGGGAATGCTGTAGTTGCACCTGCAGCCAGTCGCGCACATCGTCCGGGGTGGACAACCACTGCTGATCAACGGCGTATTCCAGCCCCTGGGAAAACGCATAGCCGCCAACCGGCAAACTGGCGCTGCTGAGCTGCAGCAGCTTCAGCAAACCGGTTTCAGTGATGCTGATGGCCATGGCTATAGGCTCCGGTTTCCGGCACAAACACCGCACGCTCCTGGACCAGGCTCAATCCCAGCAGGGTTAATAATTCCTCCAGCACATGGTCCGGCGCAATACGCAGCCAGCGCTCCCCTATCTGCATTTTCACATGCCGGTTGCCCAGGTGGTAGCAGGCGCGGCTAAAGGTCAGCCAGTTGTCGCAACTGGCTTTGGTTACCGGTTCTTCCGCGCCCTCCACCAACACATATTTGCCACACTGGCTGCGCAGCAACTCGCCCACCAGCAGCGGCTTGCCCCGCTCCAGAAAGATACGAACTTCCCGGCCGTCGAGGGCATGGGTGCGCAGACGACCCCTGTCCCGCTGTTGGTGGTCCAGCACAATCCTGGCTTCAACTTCTCTCGGGCCTTCCACCCCGCGTTCATAGATTTCCAGCATGCTCGATCTCCGCAATGTCGCGCCCCGGTTCAAAACAGGCAATACAACTGCGCCAACGGCAGTTCCGTGGCTGGCTCGCAGGTTAACAGCTCACCGTTGGCGCGCACCTCATAGGTTTGCGGGTCTACTTCAATCTTGGGCAGCCAGTCGTTTAATAACATGACGCTCTTGTCGATGTTGCGCGTATTACTGCAGGCGACCAGCCGCCTGCGCACGCCCAGCGCCGAAGCTACGCTCGCATCAACCGCGGCCTGGCTGACAAAGGTCACCGAGGTATTCTCAGCAGCCCGGCCAAAGGCGCCGAACATAGGGCGGAAGTGCACCGGCTGGGGCGTTGGGATGGACGCATTGGGGTCCCCCATCGGCGCCGCAGCGATCATGCCGCCCTTGATAATGATCGAGGGCTTAATGCCGAAAAATGCCGGCTTCCAGAGCACCAGGTCCGCCAGTTTGCCCTTCTCGATAGAACCGACCTGGTGGGCGATGCCGTGGGTGATGGCGGGGTTGATTGTGTACTTGGCGATATACCGGCGCGCGCGAAAATTGTCCGCGCCCTGCTCACCGCCGGCCGCCAGATCTTCCTCCAGCAGACCACGCTGTAGTTTCATCTTGTGGGCGGTCTGCCAGGTGCGGGTAATCACCTCGCCCACCCTGCCCATCGCCTGGGAGTCGGAGGCGATCATGCTGAACGCGCCCAAATCGTGAAGTATGTCTTCAGCGGCGATGGTCTCCTTGCGAATCCGGGAATCGGCGAAGGCGACGTCCTCGGGAATATTCGCGTCCAGGTGGTGACACACCATCAGCATATCCAGGTGCTCGTCCACCGTGTTGGCGGTGTAGGGCCGCGTCGGGTTGGTGGACGACGGCAGCACATTGGGTGACGCACAGGCCTTGATAATATCCGGGGCATGGCCGCCCCCGGCGCCCTCCGTATGGTAGGTGTGAATGGCGCGCCCCTTGAACGCCGCGAGCGTGTCGTCGACAAACCCGGACTCATTGAGCGTGTCCGTGTGAATCGCCACCTGCACGTCGTATTGTTCCGCCACAGTCAGGCAATTGTCGATAGCCGCCGGCGTGGTGCCCCAGTCCTCATGCAGTTTCAAACCACAGGCGCCGGCCTTTAACTGCTCTTCGAGCGCCTGCGGCAGGCTGGCGTTGCCCTTGCCCAGAAAGCCCAGGTTCATCGGCATACTGTCGGTAGCCTGCAGCATTTTGCCGATATTCCAGGGGCCCGGGGTACAGGTGGTGGCATTGGTGCCGGTGGCCGGGCCGGTACCGCCGCCAATCATGGTGGTGACCCCCGACATCAGAGCCTCTTCTATCTGCTGTGGGCAGATAAAGTGAATGTGCGCGTCAATGCCGCCGGCCGTCAGGATAGATCCCTCCCCCGCCACCACTTCAGTGCCCGGGCCTATCACGATATCCACGGCTTCCTGGACATCCGGGTTGCCCGCCTTGCCGATACCGGCGATGCGGCCGTCCTTCACGCCCACGTCGGCCTTGACCACGCCCCAGTGATCCAGGATCAGCGCGTTGGTAATCACTAGGTCCATTGTCCGGCTGCTGTCCAGCTGGCTCTGCCCCATGCCGTCGCGAATCACCTTGCCGCCGCCGAACTTCACCTCGTCGCCGTAGCGGGTAAAATCCTGCTCCACTTGCAGCCACAGTTCGGTGTCGCCCAGGCGCACCCGGTCGCCGGTGGTGGGGCCGAACATCTGCGCATAGCTCTGCCTGTCCATTTTGCTCATGATGCATCTCCCCCCGATTCGTCCGCGCTGTCCAACGGTCCCATCACTTCACCGCGAAAGCCGTATACCCGGCGGTTGCCGGCGTAGGCCACCAATTGCACATCGCGGCCCTGGCCGGGCTCGAAACGCACCGCGGTGCCGGAAGCGATATTCAGGTGAAAACCGCGGGTCGCCTCGCGGTCAAAACGCAACGCCGGATTGACCTCGAAGAAGTGA
>JANQKW010000343.1 GCA_028280905.1 Porticoccaceae bacterium | reverse complement strand
CGTCGACAGGGCAGAAATCGTTCCAGACGATTTTCTGCATTTCCTCCATCCTTGGAGGTCAGATGTCGACGCGGAGCTTACACGGACGTATTCACAGCGCGTCTCAAACACTGTTCCCAGATGGCCGCGGATTCGTGGCAACAAACCAAGATGAGAAGCTTTTACTATTGGCTCTTAATCTGTCAGTTAGCGTAAAACCTTTTCGCCACCGTTAACCTAAAAACTCCGACTCAACACTTATTAACGCTCTACTTTTCTTCCTCGTCTTCCCAGTCTTCCTCTGTAACGTCTTCGTCATCGGTGTCGTCTGCTTCGGCAGGGTCAGCTTGCTGTTCGGCATTGGCAATCTGTTCCTGTTCAGAGACAAAGTGAAGCGCCAGGTCAAACGCCTGCTGGGTGAAGTCGTAAACGTGTTTAAAACCCTCGTCGGTCAGGTCGCGTGCCGCGTCTCGGCTGCGGTATATCTGGATAAACTGCAGCTCCCGCTCGGCGGCCATCAGCAATCGCTCGATGCCGAGGGTTTTGAACAGGCGCCATATCCCCGGGCTGTAGACCCGCGAGTATTTCATGATAAAGGGTATCGGGTCGTTGCGGGCGTAGTAGGAGGCCAGCCTCAACAGTATTTCAAAGGGCACCGCGGCTTTGCCCTCCTCGATGCTTTGCAACAGATCCACGTTTTCGAGATCGATGGCCTCAGACAGATCCTCGATGGAAATGCCGGCGACTTCGCGCAAGTCTTTCAGTGACTTGCCGGCCTTGCCCAGCCGCTCCAGCTGCTCGGGTGTTTTCAGCAGCTTGTTGGTGGTGTCCAGGGTGTTTTCGGCGGCATATTTTAGGACTTGCACCGGGATATCCTTCCAACTGCCGAGCAGGGAGCTGAGCCCAAGGTCGGAGGGATTGTCGGTTTCGGGTGCTTTCTTTTTCTTTGTGGACTTTTTTTCGGCCATTGCCAGTCTCCCCCAAGTTGGTGTGCTCTTGTCATTATCCACTAATTTCTCAGTTTGTCAGGTACATAGAAAGGATTTTGCATAAGCCTGGTGAAAAAATACGGCTACATGGCATAAAAACGAGTTTCTCGCGTTATAATGCCGCGCCTGCCAACGACTGTTGCTATCAATAATTTTATAAGCTGGGCGGGCAGATTGCGCGATTGGAGTAATAGTTACAATGTCTTTGAGTTCACCAGCCGACCAAATAGGCCGCAGGCGCACGTTTGCCATTATCTCTCACCCGGATGCGGGTAAGACAACCATCACCGAAAAACTGCTATTGCTGGGCAACCTGATCCAGGTGGCGGGAACTGTAAAAGGCAGGAAGAGTGACCGCCACGCCACGTCCGACTGGATGCAGATGGAAAAGGAACGGGGAATTTCCGTGACTTCTTCGGTTATGCAATTTCCCTATAACGGCTGCACGGTCAATCTGCTGGATACCCCCGGGCACGAGGATTTTTCGGAGGATACTTACCGCACGCTCACCGCGGTGGACTCGGCGCTGATGGTGATCGACGGCGCCAAAGGGGTGGAGAAGCGAACCATCAAGCTGATGGATGTTTGCAGATTGCGCGACACGCCGATTATCTCCTTTGTCAACAAGCTGGACCGGGATATCCGCGATCCTATTGAGCTACTTGATGAAATTGAGGAGGTACTGAAAATCAAAGTGGCGCCAGTTAACTGGCCGATTGGTATGGGGCGGGATTTTCGCGGTGTCTATAACCTCTACACGGACACTATTCACGTCTATCAGCAGGGTCGCGGAGCCTTGGTGCCGGAGGATATTCGGGTCGAGGGCATGCACAGCGAGGCGGCGCGGGAAATACTGGGAGACTATGCGGATCAGGTTGTCGAGGAACTGGAGTTGGTTAAGGGCGCTTCCGAGGCGTTTGATCTTGAGACGTTCCTGCAGGGCAAAATGACGCCGGTATTTTTTGGTACGGCGCTGGCCAATTTCGGCGTTAGGGAAATGCTGGACGATTTTGTCAAATGGGCGCCGGCGCCGCAGCCTCGGAGCGCGGAGAATCGCGAAGTGGTTGCCGGCGAGCCATCATTTTCGGGCTTTGTGTTTAAGATACAAGCCAATATGGATCCCAAACACCGCGATCGAATTGCATTTATGCGAGTATGTTCGGGCAAATACAGCAAGGGCATGAAAATGCAACATGTGCGCACCGGAAAATCGGTGCGCATCGCCGACGCGGTATCTTTCAAGGCCGGCGAGCGGATAGCCGTGGAAGAAGCGCTGGCCGGCGACATTATCGGTTTGCACAACCACGGCACTATCCAGATAGGCGACACCTTCAGCGAAGGTGAGGAACTCAAATTCACCGGTATTCCCCATTTTGCCCCGGAGCTGTTTCGTAGAATAAGATTGCGCGACCCGCTGAAAATGAAGCAGTTGCAAAAAGGCATTACTCAGCTGTCGGAAGAGGGCAGTACCCAGGTGTTTTTCCCAAAAAGGAACAACGACATTATCGTTGGGGCGGTCGGCCAGCTGCAGTTTGACGTGGTGGCCTACCGGTTAAAGGATGAGTACGGCGTTGAGGCGATTTACGAGCCGGTCAATGTTCAAGCGGCCCGCTGGGTAGCCTGCGACGATGTAAAAAAAATGCAAGAGTTCAGTGCTAAGAATGGCGACAATCTGGCGATTGACGGCGGCGGGCACTTAACCTATCTGGCGCCGACCCGGGTGAACCTGTCGCTGACCGAAGAGCGCAACCCGGATGTCCAGTTTTTGACCACTCGGGAGCATTAGTGACTGACATCAATCCCACAATGATTCCGCCGGCGCACCGCGCGGGTCGCAACAGATTTTTCCGCTGGCTCGGAAGGACGGCCTATAGATTGATGGGTTGGAAGCTGATCGGCAGGTTTCCTGAGGATGACAGGTACATTATGGTGTTTGCGCCCCACACCTCCAATTGGGATTTTATTATCGGCATCTTTGCCATGTTAGGGCTCGACCTCCGCTGTAACTGGTTAGCAAAAATCAGCCTTTTTAAACCGCCGTTCGGCGGTATTATGAAGTGGCTGGGAGGCATTCCCGTCGACCGTAAAAATCCCGGGACAATGGCCGAAGATACGGCCGTGGCAATCAAGCAATCCCCGGCCGTGGTACTGCTTATCACACCGGAGGGAACCCGCAGCAAGGTGAAGGACTGGAAGACGGGTTTTTTACGCATAGCCAAGGCGGCGGAATGCCGGATGCTGCTGATATCCATGGATTACCGGAAAAAAGCCATCGTGCTGGGGGATGTCCTTGAGCCGCAAGAGAATTATCAGGGCCAGATCCTCGATATCCGAAACTACTTTCAACAATTCGCGCCGAAAATCCCCAAAAATTTCTAGCGATAAAAGCGGTTTGGGTCAGCCCGCCGGTCGCGGTTGCAGTTGTTGGATTTCCCGGTCGCAGCGGCCAGCTTCTATAATTTAATGAGGGTTAACAGAACCCGCAACGGAGGAGTTGGCGCATGTCTGAACATCAACAAACCTGTGTACATTTTCCGCGGATTACCCATATCGCTATGCACGTGGAAGATATCGATGCCACCATCGACTTTTACAGCAGCTATTGCGGCATGGTGATCACCCACAGCCGTGAGTCGGGGGAGCAGCGGATTGTTTGGATGGCGGAACCCGGTCGCGAGCGGGACTTGATAATTGTGATGATGAACGGTGGGCGGAACCTGAACCTGCCCGATGACGACTATCGCCACATAGGTTTTGCCGTTGCCAGCAAGCAAGCGGTGGACGCTATTTCCGAACGGGCCAGAGCCAATGGGCAGCTGGTGTGGGAGCCCAGGCAAGAGCCCTACCCGGTGGGCTATTACTGCGGGCTTAAGGACCCCAATGGCAATTATGTGGAATTTAGCTACGGACAGCCGTTGGGACCGGGTGCGGCCGAAGAATGATGACCGCGGTGCTGACGTTTCTATCGGCCTTGCTGGTTGTCGGCGTTTGCATGGCCGTATTTGTCTGGCTGGGCGCGCCCGTCTACAGAGTTGAACCGGTCAATGTCAGGGTGTTGTTGTCACTGCTACTGGAGGGAAAGGCCACGCAGAGCGATTGGGATGTTTTCATCGGAATGCCTATCCGCCATAATCCCCGACTCGATACTATTCGCAGACGCTGCCGCGATATCGTCGCCGGTGAGGCGGTTGTCAATAACGGCAAAATACGGTTAAGTGAGCGGGGTAAACAGGAGGTTAAGGCGTTGCTTGAAGCCTTGCCGGAGGAAAAATAACAGGTATGAAAAAAGTTATGAGTGCAGAATATACGCCGATCGCTAAATTTATGTTAATGGCGGCGGCGTTCGTGATCCTGGTGGCGGGGATGAAAACGGCGGAGGCAGTATTGGTGCCGTTTTTGCTCTCGGTGTTTATCGCCCTGATTGTTACGCCACTGTTAAGCTGGCTGCGTGCGCGAAGTATCCCAAACGGCATCGCGATTCTGCTGGTGATCAGTTTAGTCGTGCTGGTCGGCTTTTTGGTGGGCGTGTTGCTCGGCGCTTCGATCGCCGATTTCCGCCAAAACCTGCCGGAGTATCAGGTTCGGTTGCAACAGATGTTTTCAGGCGCGTTGAACTGGCTTGAGGAGATGGGCGTACAGATGGATCGCGAGCAGATGCGGGCCAGTTTTAACCCGGGAACAGTGATGCAACTCGCCGGAAATACCCTCGCGTCCCTGGGCAGTGTGATGACCAACGCGTTTATGATTTTGCTGACGGTGGTGTTTATCCTGGCCGAGGAAGTGGGTTTTAGCGAGAAGCTCGCCGCCGCCAGAACGGATTCCGCCGCCGCCAACGAGGCGATTCAAAGGTTTGCCAAGAGTGTCAACAGCTATGTGGGTCTGAAGTCGCTAATGAGTTTGTTGACCGGCGGTTTGATTATCATCTGGCTTTTGATTCTCGGCGTCGACTACCCGGTGATGTGGGGTGTGCTGGCGTTTATGCTGAACTTTGTTCCCACCATTGGTTCGATTATTGCTGCGGTTCCCGCGGTGTTGTTGGCATTGATTCAACTGGGGCCGGTGACGGCCAGTTTGACGGCGCTGGGTTATGTTGCCGTCAATGTACTAATCGGCAATTTGCTCGAGCCTCGCTGGATGGGCAAGGGCTTGAACCTGTCGACGCTGGTGGTATTTCTCTCGTTGGTTTTTTGGGGTTGGATACTTGGCCCGGTGGGCATGTTGCTGTCAATTCCGTTGACCATGCTGGTTAAAATTGCCCTCGAGAACGATCCTCGCACGGCCTGGGTCGGGGTGATGTTGGGTGCCGGCAAACCACCTGCGGAAATTGCTGCTGAAGAAGCGTGATGGAAATCGAGCATCAGACGGCGCTTCCCGGCAACGTCGGGCAACTTAACAGCGCGTTGCGCCAAATTCTGAAAAACGCCGCGGTCAAAAAGTACTCCATTCCACTGTACAGAGAAATACAGCTGTGGCTGATCGATCCGGAGGGTTGGGACCTGCCGCTTTCTGAACAGGAAACGGATGCGGCTTTCGACGCGCCTCCCTACTGGAGCTTCTGCTGGGGCAGCGGTAAGGCGCTGGCGGATTATCTGTTGCGCGGCGACCTGGATGTTACCGGGAAAACGGTGCTGGACTTTGGCAGTGGTTCCGGCGTCGTGGCGATTGCCGCTGCAATGGCGGGTGCGGCGCGCGTTATTTGCTGCGACAAGGATCCGCTGGCGTTACAGGCGGCACGCGCTAATGCCCAGTTGAACCGGGTGGTTCTGGATTACCTGGATGATTTTGACAACCAAACAGTGCCGGTTGACTATCTGTTTGCCGCGGATGTTCTGTACGACCCGGATAATTTTTCTTTGTTGGAAAAATTTAAAACGCTGGCGGACAAAGTGATAATTGCGGATTCCAGGGTCAAGGATTTTAGCGCCCAGGGCTTTCGGAATTTTCTCAAAATGAGCTGTATAACCGAGCCGGACCTTGGTGAAAATCTGGATGTCCACACGGTTAGATTTTATAGGTTCTAGTTCGTTAGCCTGAAGACCACAGGAATGGAAAATTCCATTTGGTCATCCACCACGGCGTTGGGAATAGGCGCAAATGGTGCGGCTTTGGTAACGGCCTTAATGGCGGCTTTGTTGAGTATCTTGTGCCGGGACTCCTCGGCGAGCAGTGTCTCATGAATACTACCGTCGCGCATGATTTGCAACTTTACTCTTACGGTGCCTTCCATATTGCGCTGGACTGCCGATCTAGGGTATTTCAGGGAACTGTAAATTTTTTGGATGACGCCGGTGGTATATTCCTGCTGTGCTATCAGCGATTCAACGGAAACGATAACCTCCTCTTCAGGCAGCTCCACCACCTCCGGCTGTTCGACGAGTGTCGGTTGTTCAACGGGCGCCGGCTGCTCGGCAGGTTCCGGGGGTGATTCAGGTTCAACAGCGGCCAGCTGCGCAGCCGGTTGTTCGGGTTCAGGCTCCTGCGACGTTTCCTCGGTATTCGCCTCGGCTGTCTGCTCTTCCGCCGCCTCTTCTGATTGTTGCTCGTCAGTTTCATCAGCAACAAGCCACTCCGCTACCTCCGCCACGCGTTCTACTACCGGCGTAATACTTGAAAGTCGCTCCGCTAAGGCCACGTTGGATGACTGACCCAATATGCCGCTTTTGAACTCGGAACTCGGCGGTACCGGACCAATCCAAGCCTGTAAAAATAATTGAAAAAAGTCCTGGCTTTGCCCGGCCATCAACTCCACCTCATCAAGCAACACACTGGTGCCGGATTCGGGGGAATAGTTGAGTGTAAATATGTCGCCTTTCTTAAGCCCGCCCTTGAACGCGTCGAACAGACTAACCAGGTTTCCGGCTTCCGCTTCGAATATCTCCTGGCGGTTATTGATCGCGATGCCCTGCATCCACATGTTTACCCACCGGCGCTTGGTAATTCTGTCCAGCGCCCTGACTTCCATGACTAATGCCTGATCCACGCTGGCAATAGTGTCGGCTGAAGCTGGCGCGGCGCTGTAGAGTGCGCCAAGGAACACTTCTCTGCCCAATTCCTGGTAGGCGGCAACTCCGTTCAGGTGGCTGTTGGCGTTTGCCGGCAGTATAGAGAACCAAATAAAGCCGATGATGATAAGGCCTTTGATGCCCTTCATTTTTTACCCCTATATTTATGTTAGATCCCTTTCGGACTTTTACTGTTTATAGTTAGAAAATTACGCCGCTGAGGGGTGATGCGCAAGATACCATATGCGTTTAAGGTGTTGCAGTTCACACTTTGGATGGTAATAGTCGCAAATCCTGGTGCGAAATCCCATAAATTTGAACATAAAGGTATATTTTTCATTGGCTAAGCAGTATTTTTTAAAACATTAAGAATAAGTTCTTAATATGCTCGCGAAAAGGGATTGGTTGACTAGCAGACTGTGAGCATCGACTAACCGGACGGATTTTTATAATAACAAGCTGCCGGAGTTTTACGGCGAACGCTGTGATCAACAGTGGAGTTGCAGTGAACCGATTTCTTGATAAATCGAACCTCGTTCAGATTCCTGTATCGCAGGTGCGAATAGGGATGTTTGTTGCGGAATTGGATAGACCCTGGCTCGAAACCCCGTTTCTTATACAGGGCTTTGTGGTCAGAGACATGGCGGAGGTTCGCAAATTACAGGAGCTTTGCAAGTACGTCTACATTGAAAAGGAAGGCAGGCAATGGGGTGGCAAGCAGGATCATTTTAAACAGGGGTTTGCGATCAGCAAACGGAGCATAACAGGCGCCGATGAGAGCGGCGTCAAGCAGACGGCAAAAGCAAAACGCAGCGGGGGTTTGGTTTCCTCAATGCCGACTCGAGCGGCTTACCCGGTTTCCCGGCCGGTGGTCAAAGAGCACAGCATGGCCAGGAAAACCTATAAGTTTGCCAAGCATACGGTAACGGATATCCTCGAACAGGCCAGGTTGGGCGTGGCGTTGGAAACGGAAGCAGCCAAGGGCGTGGTGGGCCACTGTGTAAAAAGTATTATGCGCAACCCGCACGCGCTTATGTGGATGGCTAAAATCAAGCATGCCGACGAATACACGCTGGAGCATTG
>JANQKW010000085.1 GCA_028280905.1 Porticoccaceae bacterium | reverse complement strand
GTCGACAGGGCAGAAATCGTTCCAGACGATTTTCTGCATTCGCCTCAGGGCGCCTACTTTTGGTCCTCCATCCTTGGAGGTCAGATGTCGACGCGGAGCGCCCAGGGATGGGTTCACAGCGAGTCTCAAAAGTCGTTCCTAGATACCCGCGGATTCATGGCACCAAACTAAGAAAAGGAACGCCCGGCGCTTTCGATATTAACGAAAAACATCATCGGGATCTTCCTCGTAATAGCGATCCGGCGTGATATCACTGGCGGTTAACGCGCCGGAAAGCAGTTGATCCACGTCGGTGCTGACTTTGTCGATGTAATCCATGGTATCGCCATATAAAAAAGACTCCAGCAGGGCATTTCCCCAGACGCCGACATTGGACGTGTTTATCCGTCGGTGGGGGTCCGCCTTGGACCACTCCGCAGAAACGCGCTTGCCAATCGACAGCATTTTTTCTCGGGCCAGCGTTCTCTGCTCGGGTTCCTGTAGCGCTTCGTCGACTTCATCCATCAACTGATTCCAACCTCTGCGGTAGAGTGTCCAGCCCTGGTAAAAACGGATGTTCCACGTCAAATATTCTTCGGGGGCCTGGTCCTGCTGGTTGAGTTTGTCGGCCTCATAATAAGCAACATAATAGGATTTTGGAGGCATTAAATCCGGCCAGTCCAGCCGTTGCGGTGTTGCAGCACAACCCGCCAACAAGCAAACCAAGGCAATGACGGATAATTTATTCACGGCGTTTTCGAGCTTATAACCATCCGGATAATTCTGCCACAAAACAAAGACTCAGTTGCACAACATCGGGCATTGTAATGCTGGTAATGTTAAAAACTTATTGCGAGCTGTGACCTGTGGTTAACGCCGCGCATCTCCCTTCAGGAAACAGGGTAAACCCGTCGAAAAGTTTTACGACTTGTAACACAAAGATCGCCCAATAACAGAAAAACATTCAAAAAAATCAGCATGTTAAATATATGGCACAGGGTTTGCTTATGAGTCACCCTGGATGTGCTTGTTCAGTAATAACAATGATTTATCGTATGGAAAAAATAAAATATCTGATGTTTGCGGTAACCTGCTTGTACCTGTTGTTTCCAACGACCAGCTTCGCAGAGTTCAGTAGCAGCCAGTGTGTCGACCAAGCACAGCAAGTCAGACTTAGCGCCATCGACACCTGCAATACCAAATATAGTGTTTCGACCTGCGCCGAAAGCCGGTTTTGCGAAGGTGGCGCCGAGGCAGCTAAATCGCGCTGCATCGATAAGGCGGAAGATGCCTTTTACGCCGCGGTGGGGTTATGCCCGGCAGAGACGCTCGGTGAAGCCACCGCAAGTAACGCTGGGGCCGTTCCACAAATCGATGGCAGCAGTCTGCTTTTGACGGTTGGATTAGTGCTGATATTGATCGGTCTTGCCGGCACTATTAGCGCAGGCAAGACCAAGTCGCGGCGAGTCAGCAGCAGCCTGCTCAACTGAACGACCACTCGTAACCCACCAGTTTTTCACTCTCGCGCCAAAGCTCGGCGGCGACCGCTTCATCACGCGCCTTCCTGGCAATCGAGGCATCGCTTACCCGCCCCTGGGTTTCGCCCAGTGCGTTGGGCCCATAATAACCGCCAGCCACGGCCTCTTCGCCAGCGGCGGCAAGCACCGTGGGGATAGCCCCCTTGTAGGCGGACTGCGCCATGATGCTATTGGTAAGCTTATAAATCATCGTTAACAGGCCTTCCGGGCCGGTACTCTGCAGTTCCGTTGCCGAATACCCCGGGTGGCAGGCGATGCAGGAAACCGGGCTGCCGGCCGCTTTCAGCCTGCGGTCCAATTCCAGGGCAAACATCAGGTTGGCGAGCTTGCTCTGGCCATAGGCCACCGTAGGGTTATAGGACTTTTCCAGCATCAGTTTGTCCAGATGGATCTTACCGAATTTGTGGGCAATACTGCTGACTATCACAACCCGGCCGGCGGCTTTTTCCACCAGGTCGAACAACAGCCCGGCCAGCAGGAAATGTCCCAGGTGGTTTGTGCCCAGTTGCAACTCGAAGCCGTCTGCCGTTTTAGACTGCGGGGTCTGCATAATGCCGGCGTTGTTGATCAGCCCATCCAGTTTCTCGTAGCGCTGATGGCATTCGGCGGCGGCACTGCGAATGGAGTCCATACTGGAAAGGTCCAGGGTAATGCTCTCAACGCGGCCCTCCCCCACGGCGTCTATTTCCGCTACCGCCTGTTCGGCCTTGGCTGGGTTGCGGCAGGCAATTGCGATGTCGGCGCCCGCCCCGGCCAGCATCTTGGCCGCCTCTATGCCAATACCTGAGTTGCCTCCGGTAATCAAATAGATCTTGTCGGTGAGATCCGGAAGCCGGTCCGGGGTCCAGTTTCTAAATCCGCTGCTCGCTGATTTTGCGCTCATACTCTGATCCTCTCATTCCAGGTGGTTGTTGCCGCTACCAAGGCAAAAATGTAAACTGTGCGGTGTAGTTTATAGCAATTGCGAGAAAAGTAAACCCATGAGTGTAATTTTTTTCATTGAGGTTGGCGCGTGTCGGAAACCATGACGCTAACCCAGCGCAAAAGGCTGGCAATTATCGAGGCCGCGCGCGAGGAGTTTCTCAGCCAGGGGTTCAGGGAAACCAGCATGGATCGGATCGCCGAGCGCGCCGGCGCCAGCAAGCGAACCGTTTACAATCACTTCGACAGCAAGGAAGATCTGTTCCGGGCAATTACCGACGAGCTGCTCGCCCAGTTCCGGCAGGCGATCTGCTGTGACTATGATCCGGAAAAACCGATAGCGGAACAATTGCGGCAGATAGCCAACCGCGAAGTCGAGCTGCTGACTTCCGAAACCTATATCGCCATCTTTCGCCTGTTCCTGGTAGAGGCCAGCGCGTCACCGGAGTTATCCCAACAGCTTTTTAGCGCGCAGTCGATGGAGCAGGACCCAATCGCCGATTGGATCAAAGCGGCCACCGACGACGGCCGCTTGGCAACCGCCCAACCGGAAGTCGCCTCCCAGCAACTGAGTTCACTTATCAAGGGCGCGTTTTTCTGGCCGGTTATCGCGGGTTACGCGAAGGCGCCCACCGGGCGCAGACGCCAAGCGCTTATCGATGGTGCCATGCAATTGTTCCTCGACCATTACCAGGTGAAATAAAACCCTAACTGATCCGAACCGCGGGCCATTGCCGTAGTAGAGTGGTTGCAACCTGCTCGTGCATCGCCCACAAGACTAACGCTAAACGCTGGATGATAGACATGCCCAACCAATACAAACAGGCAGATCGCGCATCGACCCTAGCATCAATGTGCAGGAAAGCCATAAGACTGAAAGCCCGGCTGTTGTTTATTTCATTGGTAATTGTCTCGGGTTGCTCATCCGCCTATATCGACAATCGCGCCAAATCCGTCCACTTCAAGGATGGTGTTTTCAAAAACCACGTCAACATGGAAAGAGGCATTTGGGCCTTTATCAAGATGCGGACGCGCACTGAATATGCCGAATGGCCGACGTGGATAGAAGCCGCCGAACAACCCGACCCGATCAGCCGCCAATCAGGCGACGACCTCAGGCTTACCGTGATCAACCATGCCACGGCGCTTATTCAAGCGGAAGGCTACAATATCCTTACCGACCCCATCTACTCCGACAGGGCCAGCCCGCTTTCATTTGCCGGCCCCAAGCGCGTCAGGGCACCGGCAATCTCCTTCGAAAAACTACCGAAAATCGACGTGGTCATTATCAGCCACGACCACTACGACCACCTGGACCTGCCGACGATCACCAGGCTGGTAGCGAGAGACAACCCGAAAATATACCTGGGCCTTGGCGTGGGTGAGCGCTTGGCGTCGATGAATAATGTCACGGAAATGGACTGGTGGCAGCGCGTTGACGTTGGAAAGGCCTTTGCGCTGTCTTTTGTTCCCGTGCAGCATTTTTCAGGAAGAAGCCTTTTTGACCGCAGCTCAACCCTGTGGGGCGGTTATGTACTGGAAATCAATGGTCGCAAGATATACTTCGGCGGCGACAGCGGCTATGCGAATCACTACACTGAAACCTACAAAAAATTCGGGCCGATGGACCTTTCACTGCTGCCCATCGGCGCCTACGCGCCACGCGATTTTATGGGTTACTACCATCTGGACCCCAAGCAGGCGGTTCAGGCGCATATGGATTTGCGGTCTCGTCGATCGGTCGGCATTCATTACGGCACTTTTCAGTTAACCGCAGAACCTATCGACGAACCCAAAAAGCTGCTGGCGCTGGAAAAAGCGAACGCCGGGGTCGACGACGATGAGTTTATTACCCTGGAATTTGGGAAGCCCTATATCATTCAATAAACGGGGCTCGGTTTATGCTTTTTCACAATCGGTGGCGAATTGCCTGGGGAAGCGTCTTTGCAGACACGCGGTGAATACATCCCTGTACGCTCGACACCCGCTTCCCTGCGGGTGACGGTCTGCAAAGGCACTTCCCCAGGCAATTCTTCAGATTTACCGCTTTGCTACTAAACGAATTGTTTTTACCGGCAAAGCAGTACAGCGGTGGGTTTGAAGGCTGGGGTTGGGTAAGGGTTTCGGAACCGTCGCCGGCAGGGAAGCCGGCGTCGAGCTTACAGGGATGTATTCACAGCGTGTTCCGAAACCCTTAGCCGATCACAGCCGCCACCGACTGGGAAAAGTATTTGACTCATTTATTCCGGACAGTAGTGCGTGCTAGCAGGAATCACGGATTAATCTCCTAAATTGATGTTTTAAATTAGAATTGCTCTAATACCGGCCTCTTAAATTGCCTTAGAAAACGACCATGACAGCAGGCCCCACTTCCCACCGCTATATTTCACAGCGCCTAAAACTCCACTATGTGGATTGGGGAAACCAAGACGCCCCACCGCTGCTGCTGGTGCACGGCGGTAAGGACCACTGCCGCAGTTGGGACTGGGCCGCCGACGTGCTCAGCAAGGATTGGCATGTGATTGCGCCTGACTTGCGAGGGCACGGCGACAGTGACTGGTCGCCCTCGGGGGAATACAACACGTTTTCCTTCGTATACGACCTGGCGCAACTGATTCACCAACTGAAACTGGCGCCGGTCACCATCGTGGCCCACTCCATGGGCGGGAATGTCGCCATCAGGTACACCGGCTTATACCCCGACAAGGTCCGCAAGCTGGTTGCGATTGAAGGGCTGGGTTTATCGCCCCAGGCGCTGGCCGAAAGAGACGCCGTGCCAAGGAATCAGCGGCTGCGCGACTGGATAGAACAAAAGCGCTCCGCGGCCGCCCGCGTGCCGCGCCGCTACGGCAGCCTCAAAGAAGCCTACCAGCGGATGAAATCGGAAAACAGTTTTCTCTCCGACGAACAGGCCAGGCACCTCACCATCCACGGCGCCAGCCAAAACGAGGACGGCACCTTCAGCTGGAAATTCGACAACTACCTGAATATGTGGTCGGGCATCGATATCCCGCAGGCGGAGATCGAAGCCCTGTGGGGCGCCATCACCTGCCCCACCCTGCTGCTTTACGGAAAAGACAGCTGGGCGTCCAACCCCGCCGAAGACGGCCGCATCAAGCATTTCAACAGCGCCAGTGTAAAACTCTACGACAACGCCGGGCACTGGTTGCACCATGATCAGTTTGATCGGTTTATCGCGGATCTAAATGAGTTTCTCTAATCGGGTTTGGCTATAAAGACGAAATGGTAGTATTTTCGGTCAATCATCATTCGCTTCCTACAGCATACGGGGCAGCACATTGCTCTCCGGCCGGTCAAAGAAGCGGTGTTTGACCACCCCGGCAATATGTAACCCAAGCAACACCACAAAACTCCAGGCGCCGGCGGAATGCAGGGTATGGAAATAGCCGCTGACGGCTTCGCTCTTGGAGGTGATATCCGGAATAGTGAACAGGCCGAACATCTCGATGCCCTGGGCATGGGGATAGAACGACGACATGAAATAGCCGGACAATGTCATCGCTAACATGGCGACATACAGCAACAAGTGTACCAGATGAGATAGGCGCTGCTCCCAGACTTCGAGCGCCGCCGCCTCAGCGGGTAACGGGCCGCGCCAGCGGGCCGGCAAACGCAACAACAACAGCAGCATCACGATCATGCCCAGTGATTTGTGCAGCGGGTACAGGTTGTATTTATTCGGCGCCGTCTCGGGTATATCGGCCATAAAAAAGCCCATGGCCAACAGCCCAATAATCAACACCGCCATCGACCAATGCAGGGTCTTGAGAAACCGGGGGTACTTTGCGGTATCCATTATGCCGCCCTCTCGGCTTGGGTTGCGTCTCCGGTTCGGTACTGTAGCTGCCGAACCAGGCTATCGGCGACCAACTGCAGCCGGTCCCGTTGCGCCGGGTTGGTCAGCCTGCCCTGCTCGTCAAAGGCTTCGTGCGCAGCGGGTACCGCAAGCTGCTGTGGCAGTACCAGGCTACCCAGGTTAGTAAGGATCTCCCGCAAGTGCGTCAGCCCGCGAATACCGCCCAAGCCGCCGGGCGATGCGCTCATAACGGCAACCGACTGCCGGTCGAATACCGGTTTATAAGCGCCGCCGTCCCGCGCCGGTCGCGACAACCAATCCAGTGCATTTTTCAACGCCGCGGTAAGCGAGCCGTTATATTCCGGGCTGGCGATTAGCAGGCCATCCGCTTCCGCCGCCAATTGGCGCAGGTCTTCCAGTGCCGCGATGGGTTTGCCGCGTCTTTCCAGGTCTTCAGAAAACAGCGGCAGCTCAAAATCGCTGAGCTGCACCACCGTGACATCAGCGCCGGCAGCGCGCGCCGCCTCGGCTGCATTCTCTACCAGCTGCTGATTCCAGCTACCCTGGCGCAGGCTGCCCGACAGCGCGAGAATTTTGGGTTTGGTTACATAGGTCATGTGTCACTCCTTCTTCCGGCAATGTTTGTTTACTACATGTGGCCATTTTGCTGGAAACAAATTTGAACAAATACAGAATAAATGCAAAACTTATGTGCATGAACGCACATAAAAGTAAACCCGTCCACCGCCGGGGACGCCCGATAAAAACCGCGCAGATCAGTGATTGGAGCGATATCCATTTTGCCTTTCAGGTGGCGCGCCTGGGCACCCTGTCGGCAGCCGCAGAGGTCCTGGACGTGCACCACTCCACGGTGCTGAGGCGCATAGATACGCTGGAACAGCGCCTGAAGACGCGGCTGTTTCACCGGCATGCGCGGGGCTACACGCCCACTGAGGCCGGGCAACTGCTGCTGTCCACCGCCACCCGCAC
>JANQKW010000296.1 GCA_028280905.1 Porticoccaceae bacterium | reverse complement strand
GTTTGAGACCCTCACCGGCAGGGATGCCGGTGCGGAGCTTACACGGACGTATTCACAGCGAGTCTCAAACACTGTTCCCAGATGGCCGCGGAATGTCGGCACCAACCTAAAAAGGCCGATAAACAGCAACATTGTCCGCCCCCTGCTCCTTGAGCAACTCCGCGTGCAGGCGGCTCATTACTCCTTTGTCACAGTAGAGCAGATAGGGTATTTTGCCGTCGAGCTTGCCAAATCCTGATTGTAGCTTGTAGAACGGCAGCGGCTCCACCTTGACACTTCCGGCATTCAACGGCCGGCGCTCGACGTCGTCCGGATGGCGAATATCCAAAATTACCGAATCCGGTTGCGGCACCTTAAATATATCCACATCCACCTTAGCAGGCATGTCCTCCAGCACCCGGCTGATGCACTGCTCGGTGCGATTGGCAACCGCCTGCTCCAACTTGGCCACATCAAAACTCGCTTCCGCTTCGGCAAGGCGGTCGAGCCGCGCGCGAGTCGTCGGTTTTACTGAAATAACGCCGCAGTATTCCGGCATATTGGCGGCGAATTCCTCGGTGCCAATCCGCCGCGCAGTATCAATAATTTCCGTTTTATCCGTGGTAATCAGCGGCCGCAGCACGAGGGTTTCGGCTACTTGATCAATGGCGGCAAGGTTCGCCAGTGTTTGGCTGGATACCTGAGCGACACTTTCGCCAGTTACCAAGGCCTCAACGTCCAGCGCCTCCGCGACCCGTTCCGCAGCTCGCAGCATCATGCGTTTTAACACTACGCCCATATAGCTGTTGTCGACGTTGGCCAGTATTTCGGCCACCACCTCTTCAAACGGCACGGCAATAAAACGCGCTTTGTGGGACCTGCCGAAGCGCTCCCAGAGATAGTGGCTCACTTCCCGCACCCCAACTTCATGGGCGCGCCCGCCGAGGTTAAAGAACAGGAAGTGGGTGCGCAAACCCCGGCGAATAGCGTGAAAGCTGGCTACCGTCGAATCAAACCCGCCGGAAACCAGAGAGAGCACCGAGTCCTGGGAGCCCAGCGGAAATCCGCCAAGCCCCTGCTCGGTTTTTTCAATCAGGTAAAGGGTTTCGTCCCTAATTTCCAAATTCACGGTGATATCCGCGCCTTTCATCTGCACACCCGCCGCACCCGTTTGATGCAACAGACCTCCGCCCAGGTACTGTTCGACGTCGGTGGACCCAAATTGGTGCTTGCCGCTGCGCTTGACCCGAACCACAAAGGTTTTACCTCGCAGCCGCTCGGACCAAAGGCTTTTGGCCTTTTCGAGAATGTCGTCAAAGTCACCCAGCGGGTAACGCAACACCCGCGAGAAATTCGCCACGCCAGGTGTTTCGGCAAGGATTCGTTCAACTTCAGTAATCAGGGCGACATCGGCGCTCGGACAGGAGACATCCAGCTTGTCCCAACCCTTGTCCACGTTGATATCAGGAGAGAGGCTTGCCAGTAATTGCCTGAGGTTTCTTACCAACTGCGCCGTCATCCGATTGCGCACCGGTTTGCTCTTAACGGTGATTTCCGGAAACAGTTTGATTATGTAGTAATGTCGCATGTAACGGCGGCTTTCCAAAAAGCGCGGATTATAGTACACATCCCGGTAAATACGTCGTAATATAGCCGCTCGCCAGCGGGACGGCGGTTAGTTAACGGTTTACAGAAGGCTGATGCACCATAATTATGCACGCCCGAGTTTCGCGCACAATAATAGTGCTTTTCTGTTGTAGTTATTCTAATTAATTCGTTTGTAACACCCTGATTTGTTAGGCCGCACCTAGGTATGGCATAGCAATTGCTTTTCTCGTGGAGCAAACCACTAGCTGGCAGCAATACACACAAGTTAATTCACGCCGCAAACAAACTCGAATTAGCGGCATTTTTCAGAGTAACCCGGAATTTTCCATATTGGAGGAATCTAATGTCCGATCAAACCCTTAAGCTTATCAAAGATAGCGAAGCCCGTTGGGTAGACCTTCGTTTCACTGACACCCGCGGCAAAGAGCAGCACGTTTCTATTCCTTCGAGTGAAGTCGACGAAGACTTCTTTGACGGCGGCAAAATGTTTGACGGCTCTTCCATTTCCGGCTGGAAAGGCATCAACGAGTCCGACATGATTCTGATGCCGGATGACAGCAGCTCAATTTTGGACCCCTTTACGGATGAGCCCACTGTCATTCTGCGCTGTAATATTGTGGAGCCTTCCACCATGCAGGGCTACGAGAGAGACCCCAGATCCATCGCGCAACGCGCTGAGGAATACCTGAAATCTACCGGTATCGGTGACTCCGCGCTGTTCGGGCCGGAACCTGAGTTCTTTGTCTTCGACGACGTTACCTGGGGATCCACCATGTCTGGCGCTTTCTACAAGGTGAATTCCGAAGAGGCGGCTTGGGCCTCCGAACACAGCTTCGATGACGGCAATATGGGGCACCGACCTGGCGTTAAAGGCGGTTACTTCCCCGTTCCTCCGGTCGACTCCCTCCACGACCTGCGAGCGGCTATGTGCGCGGCTATGGAGCAAATGGGATTGGTCGTGGAAGTTCACCACCATGAAGTTGGCACCGCCGGACAATGTGAAATCGGCACGGGTGCCCAGACGCTGGTTCGCAAGGCCGACGAGGTCCAAATTCTGAAGTACTGCGTTCACAATGTAGCGCACGCCTATGGCAAAACAGCCACCTTTATGCCAAAACCGTTGGTGGGCGATAACGGCAGCGGCATGCACGTTCACCAATCGATCAGCAAAGAAGGTGATAACCAGTTTGCCGGCGACGCCTATGCCGGTTTGAGCGAAACCGCTTTGTATTATGTTGGCGGTATCATCAAACACGCCCGCGCACTCAATGCGCTGTGTAACGGTTCGACCAACTCCTACAAACGCCTGGTGCCGGGCTTTGAAGCGCCGGTCATGCTGGCTTACTCAGCTCGTAACCGTTCGGCGTCGATCCGTGTGCCTTTCGTTCCCAGCCCCAAAGGCAAGCGAATTGAAACCCGATTCCCCGATCCTACGGCCAACCCCTACCTGGCCTTTGCCGGGCTGCTGATGGCTGGCTTGGACGGCATTCAGAACAAAATCCATCCGGGCGACGCCGCCGACAAGGATCTTTACGATCTTCCTCCGGAAGAAGCGGCCGAGATCCCGACGGTATCCTCCAGCCTGGAGCAAGCACTCGCTGCCCTGGATCAGGACCGCGCCTTCCTCACCGCAGGCGGTGTGTTCACTGACGATGCCATCGATGCCTACATCGAGCTGAAGCAGGAAGAAGTCGAACGCCTGAATATGACGACTCACCCGGTTGAGTTTGATCTGTACTACAGCGTATAACCTCGTCCCTTCCTTTAAAACCCGCCTTTTCAAGGCGGGTTTTTTTATTCCTGCACAACCGCCATCCACAGCCATTAGGTCACAATCTGGAATAAACCCGGTTTGCAACTGGTTGCTGTTGTTCTATGCTGAGAGTGTGTTTTGGAGGTGCTCGCATGAATAGAAGTATTTTAGCTGCGGTATTGATTGTAGGTCTGGCGCTGAGCGGCGCTGCCAATGCGGGGAAAGTGTACAAAATCATTAACCCGGACGGTTCCGTAACCTACACTGACACCCCGCCCGCGGATAATCAAAAAACCGAGACCCTGGACTTGCCTCCAATAAATGAGCAGACTGCCGTGGCTCCCAAAGCCAAGCAGCCCGACAGCGCCGAATCCGATGAATCCGAATTCAGCGGCTATCGGGAACTGCGTATCGTAGCACCCGAAAATGACGCGACTATCCCGCCGGGCCAGGAGACGGTCCAGGTAAGGGCCAGCTTGTCGCCCGGGTTGCAACCGAACCATCGATTACAGCTCTATTTTGACGGCAAGCCCTATGGAACGGCATCGTCGTCCCTGGACGGCATCCTCAGTGCCCTTTATCGGGGCAGTCACACCCTTCAGGCCGCAGTTCTGGACCCCAACGGTGACCAGCTGATCAAGTCCCGACCCCTAACGATTCATGTAAAACGCGGTATCAGGCAAGCACCGGCACAATCCCAAAGCAGTAACTGATACCAGTGGCGGCAATTTGCACCAATATGGTGCAAATTGCCGCAATTCAGACTATGCTGTTCTCAAAACCGCCCGGCTCACCGGAGCTTGCGGCACACTAGTTTTGGCCCACATATTGCTACAACCTGGTGATGACGACGAACCAGCTACACCAGCTCCTGCTGGAAAACCTGTCCACCGCCGTGCTTCTGCTCAATGAAGGGCTGGAAATCGTCCATCTCAACCCAGCCGCCGAGAGTATATTGCGCTCCAGTTCGCAACAACTGGCGGGCGCTCCGCTGCAAGCGCTTTTCAAGCGTCCGGAGCGGGTCACATCGGCGTTAACAGACGCCCTTTCCGGCTACAATACCTTCACCCAACGGCAGGCCGACCTGGACCTAAAGGAACATCGCATCACCATCGACTACACAGCCACACCGGTGAATCACGCCGGCACCACTATGCTGATTATTGAAATGCAGCCGGTGGACCGAATCCTGAAAATCAACCGTGAGGAAGCGCTTATCTCAGCGCACGACACTTCGCGCAACCTGATCCGCGGACTGGCCCACGAGGTGAAAAACCCGCTGGGGGGCATCCAGGGCGCCGTTCAACTGCTCTCCGAAGAGCTGTCGTCATCACAGAGCGTCGACAGCGAACTTCTAGAATACACAGATATCATTTCCTCGGAAGTCAGCCGCCTTTGCAATCTGGTTGACGATTTACTCGGACCCACTCGTCCGCCGAGATTTGCGCCGACCAACATCCACGAGATCATTGAACATGTGGCGTCGCTGGTCACCGCGGAAACCAAGGGTTCTGTATCCCTGATTCGCAACTATGACCCCAGCATTCCGGACCTGACCGGTGACCGGGAGCGACTGATTCAAGCGGTGTTGAATATCGTCCGCAACGCCGTTCAGGCGCTCCAGTCGAGTGAAACCGACCACCCCAGGATTGAATTAAAAACCCGCATCCAGCGGAACTTCACCATTAGCAAACGACAACACCGGGCGGTTTGCAAAATTGAAATCATTGACAATGGCCCAGGCATCCCCGAAGAAATCGCCGAGCGCATATTTTTCCCGATGATAACCGGCCGAACCTTCGGCACGGGGCTGGGGTTGCCTATCGCCCAGGCGGCAATCAATTTGCACGACGGTTTTATCGAATGCAACCGGGTTGAAGACAAAACCATATTTACTATCTATCTACCTATGGACACCACTCATGAATGTTAAACCAACCATATGGATCGTCGACGACGACCGTTCAATTCGTTGGGTGATGGATAAGGCACTGCAGCGCGCCGACATGGAAACCCGGAGTTTCGAATCCGCTGACAAGTTGCTGGCACAATTAAAGCACCATCAGCCCGACAGCATTATCAGCGACATCCGCATGCCCGGCATCGATGGACTGCAGCTGCTTCAGGAAATACACAAGGTTAATCCGTCGCTCCCCGTTATCATCACCACTGCCCACTCCGATTTGGACAGCGCCGTCGCCGCCTACCAGGGTGGCGCTTTCGAATACCTGCCAAAGCCGTTTGATATCGACGAACTGGTCGCCGTCTCCGAACGCGCGATTATCTTTGCGAAGGAACAACAGCAGGATATCCCCACGGAAACCGACGAGGCGGTCACAGAGATCATAGGCGAAGCGCCCGCGATGCAGGAGGTATTCCGGGCGATTGGCCGTTTATCCCACTCGAATATCACCGTGCTGATCAACGGCCAGTCCGGAACCGGCAAGGAACTGGTAGCCCGTGCCCTGCACAAGCACAGCCCCAGAAAAACCGGGAAATTCATTGCGCTAAATATGGCCGCGATTCCGAGTGACCTGATAGAGTCGGAGCTGTTCGGTCACGAAAAGGGCGCCTTTACCGGGGCCGCGCAAAGACGCGAGGGCCGCTTTGAACAGGCCGACGGCGGCACCCTGTTCCTCGATGAAATTGGCGACATGCCGGCCGAAGCGCAAACCCGGCTACTGCGTGTGCTGGCAGACGGAGAATTCTACCGGGTGGGCGGACATATCCCGATTAAAGTCGACGTGCGCATCATCGCGGCCACCCACCAGAATCTGGAAAAGCTGGTGGCGGAAAACCGATTCAGGGAGGACCTGTTCCACCGCCTTAACGTGATTCGAATCCATTTACCCAAGCTGTCGGAACGCAAGGAAGACATCCCGCGCCTGATTCGTCACTTCTTTCAAGAAGTCGCTAAAGAGATGGACATGGAGCCCAAGCTGCTGACAACCGAAACCGAAAAATACCTGATGTCGCTGCCGTGGCCGGGCAATGTGCGACAGTTGGAAAACACTTGCCGCTGGCTGACGGTCATGGCCTCCGGAAGAGAAATTCACCTGGGCGATCTGCCGCCGGAGTTGGTAGAGCAACTTCCCGAATCCGCATCCACCACGAACTTCGACTGGACCAACTCGCTGCATCAGTGGGCGGAGCGAGAATTGGCGTCGGGCAACACCAATCTGCTGTCGTCAGCCGTGCCTGAGTTTGAGCGGGTCATGATTGATGCGGCACTGCAACACACTGTCGGCAGGAAACGTGATGCGGCGGAGCTGCTGGGCTGGGGAAGGAATACGCTGACCCGAAAACTCAAGGAGTTGGGGCTGGAAAATCACAAGCCGGGATAACGGTGCATCCGGCTTACGATACCCTAAGGTGTATTGCCACCAACGCTATAAAACGATGTTAGTGCAAGTGCCCTAAATGACTGGCTATTTAGTGCAGTGGTGGACGTCCTTGGGTTGGTTTGGTGCCACCTTCCCGCGGCCATCTGGGAACAGTGTTTGAGACTCGCGGTGAACCCATCCCTGGGCGCTCCGCACCGGCTTCCCTGCCGGT
>JANQKW010000288.1 GCA_028280905.1 Porticoccaceae bacterium | reverse complement strand
TATGCACCGCTTTGCCGTTGCTCACCGCTGCGTCTATGGCCGAAGTGTAGACCGGGTTGCTGAAAAAATCGCCGTCGTCAATAGCCTTGTTGATGCGCGTGTAGTTCTGGTAAACGGTTCGGCCGGCGCCGAGGGTCATATGGCCGACTTCGCTGTTGCCCATCTGCCCGTCGGGCAGCCCCACATCCATGCCTGAGGTTCCTATCATGGTGCGCGGCGCAGTCTGCCACAGATGGTCCCAGGTAGGCGTATCGGCATTGGCGATGGCATTGTGGGTTGGGTCCTGCCGATAGCCCCAGCCATCGAGCACTATAAGCATTAGGGGTGATTTGTTGGTCATGTTGACGTTGCTTCGAGTTACAGTGTTGTTAACGGCGGCAGGGGAATCTTACCCGCAATCGGGATTTAGCGCCATTACTCCCGCTGTTGTGCCTGTCTATTAACCAGACGCGGCTGCTCGTGTATACTCTGCGCCCTTTGAGATATAGCAATTGAATGGGGCGGCCCAGCGAGCCGGCAAATTAGTAGGTTATGGCGGACTTTTTCACTTTTATCGGCGAGCAGTGGATCCTGGTCAGTATTCTGTTGGGGCTGATTTACCTGCTGGCCATCTCCGAGCGGGTCAAAAGCGGCAAACCGGTTAGCGCGCATGAAGCGACGCGCATGCTAAATAGCGACGAGGCGGTCTTGGTCGATATACGAGATTCCAAGGAGTTCTCGGAAGGCCATATCGTCAACGCCCGCAACATTCCCTATAACAAAATTGCTGAGCGCGCGGCGGAACTGGAGAGTAGCCGGGAAAAAACCATTATTCTGGTGGATAAACTGGGGCAGCATGCCGGCGCTGTCGGTAGAACCCTGCAAAAGCAGGGCTATCAAGTGCGGCGACTGGGTGGCGGCATAGCCGAGTGGCAGAATCAAAACCTGCCATTGGTCAAGTAGCGGTTAGTCGTGCCTCAAGCTGGGGTGCGCCTTTACGGCACGCGGTTTTGCCCTTACTGTATCGCCGCGAGGAAATTGTTATCCAAAGAGGCGATCGCTTTTACGGATATCCTGTTGGATGGCGACCTCGAACTGGGCAACAAGGTAATGCAAAAAAGCGGTCGGCATACGGTGCCGCAAATATGGTTCGGTGAGCACCACGTAGGTGGTTACGATGACCTGTTAAAGCAGGCCAGGATGGGGCAACTTCACAAGCTGCTGGATAGGTGTTCGGGTTGATAGAAACTCGCTGGTTGAAATTGCGGCGCCTAACCCCATGTTAGGCAAAGTGGGTCGATGGGGGTCCAGAATTTAAACTAGGAAAAGATTATGACAGAAGAGAATAACCAGGTTGCAGCTGAGGGGCAGGCATCTCCAAATGAGGAGAACAGACAGTTTTCCGTAAAACGTATTTACCTGAAGGATCTCTCCTTTGAGACGCCTCAGGGAACGGAAACATTCAACAAACAATGGAAACCGCAGGTTAGCCAGGATGTGTCGACCAAGACCTCGAAACTGGATGCCGATCACTATGAAGTTGTTTTGACGGTTACGGTAACGGTTAAGGACGGTGAAAGCACGATTTATTTGGCGGAAGTTCAGCAGGCGGGTATTTTTTTGGTCGGCGGTGTGGAAGGCGTGCAGTTGGCGCACCTGCTAAACTCGCTGTGCCCGAACATTCTGTTCCCCTATGCGCGGGAAGTCATTGACAATGTCGCCACCAAGGGCAGCTTCCCGGCGTTGATGTTGCCGCCGCTGAATTTCGATGCGCTGTTTCAACAGGCGCTTGCGCAGGCGAAAGCCAAGGCGGAAGCCGAGGGCAAAACCTCCGACGACGGGGAAGAGGTTGTTTCTCACTAGCTAGCTGTTAGGTATGCTTGTTTGCGGTTGATCGGATATCTTCTGCAAGTAGGCTTTGATAAGGTCTTACAGACAGCATTGCGCCATTAGCTGGTGTCATTTGGGTTGGTGCCACAATCTCGCGGCTATCTAGGAACGTCTTTTGAGACTCGCTGTGAATACATCCCTGTAAGCTCCGCGTCGACATCCGTGTCGACGAGGGTCTCAAAAGACGTTCCTAGACACCCGCTCAGGGCGTCACAAGTAGCACAGATATTAGCGGGCGTCTGGGAACAGTGTTTGAGACCCTCACCGGCAGGGAAGCCGGTGCGGAGCGCCCAGGGATGGGTTCACCGCGAGTCTCAAACACTGTTCCCAGA
>JANQKW010000264.1 GCA_028280905.1 Porticoccaceae bacterium | reverse complement strand
ACAACCGACCCCGCCGAAGCGTTGCAAGGATCCATGGTGCCGATTGGCGGCGCCAAAGGCGCCGCGCTGGCGTTGATGGTGGAGATTCTGGCCGCCGCGCTTACCGGTAGTCATTTCGGGTTTGAAGCCAGCTCCTTGTTCGAAGGTCGCGGCGATGCCCCCGACCTGGGTCACCTGCTGCTGGCGATCGATCCTAACATTATTTCAGGAGACAGTTTTTGGTCCAGAATGGCGACCCTGGTGCAAGCCGTCGACTCCCGGGAAGGCGCCCGCTTTCCCGGATTGACCAGGCTGGAAAATCGCCGGCGAGCATCGCGGCAAGGCGTATCCCTGGCAGCATCGCTGCATGCTGAAATCCTCAACCTGGCCGAGAACAACCGCTGATGCGGGCCGAACCCCTTTCCGGTCTGATGCTAGGTTCCGGCTCTATCATACCCGGCTTGATACTGGCATCCACGATAGCAGCCGCCGCAAGCTTTTTGTCGGAACACTATGGCGCGCCCGTAATGCTTTTTGCGCTGCTGATCGGCATGGCCTTCTACTACCTGTCAGAAGGTGAACGCTGCAAGCCGGGAGTGGATTTCGCGGGCAGTGTACTCTTGCGTATCGGCGTTGCGCTGCTGGGCGTTCGCGTCACGCTCGACCAAATACTCAGCCTGGGCGTGCTTCCGTTGATCCTTGTGCCGCTGCTGGTGACGGCCACCATTTTTGCGGGGCTGCTAACCGCCAGGTTGCTCGGCCGCAACTGGTCTTTTGGCCTGCTCACCGGCGGCGCGGTGGCCATTTGCGGCGCTTCGGCGGCGCTGGCCATTTCATCCGTGCTGCCAAAAAAAAATAACGCCGAATGCGACACACTGTTTACCGTTATTTCCGTGACCACTCTCTCCACCCTGGCAATGATCGCCTACCCGGTGCTCTACAACGGGTTCGGCTTTCAGGATACCCAGATCGGACTATTATTAGGCGCGACGATTCACGATGTCGCCCAGGTGGTTGGATCCGGGTACGCCGTGTCCAATGAAGCCGGCGACGTGGCAACCTACGTCAAGTTGTTGCGAGTGGCCATGCTGCCGTTGGTGGTTATGATCATCGCGCTTTCCTTCCGCAATAAGCGCGGCGCCGACCGCGCGGCTTTTCCCTGGTTCGCAGTGGCCTTTGCGGTTCTGCTGCTGGTCAATTCGGCGGGCATTATTCCGGAAACTATCAGGGCCAACCTGGAAGCCGTATCCCGCTGGTTGTTGATTACCGCCATCGCGGCTCTGGGAGTCAAAACCTCTATCAAGGCGATGACGGATTTGGGCGCCCGCCATATTCTTGTGGTAGTGATTGAGACACTGTTTTTGTTTGGGATAGCCACGGCCGCGGTGCTGGCGCTGTGAATTTCCCTAAAGCGGCATTGCGCGTTAACTGCGAGGTTATAGCATGACGGATATCGTAATCAGCGAATTTATGGATCAGGCCGCGGTAGACATGCTGGCAAAAGCCCATGATGTGCTGTACGACCCCACCCTGGTCGAAAGGCCGGAGCAAATGTCAGGGGCGCTTCACGACTGCCGGGCGTTGATTGTGCGCAACCGCACCCAGGTAACAGGCGCGCTGCTCGACGCGGCGCCCAACTTGAAAGTGGTCGGCCGCCTGGGCGTAGGCTTGGACAACATAGACATGGAAGCCTGCGAACGGCGCGCCATTGCAGTTTGCCCGGCCAGGGGCGCTAATGACTTGTCGGTGGCCGAGTATGTGATTACCGCAGCGCTGCTGCTGCTGCGCTGCGCCTGGTTTGCCAACCAACAGATGATTGCCGGTCAGTGGCCCCGCAACCGGTTGATGGGACGCGAACTGTCTGGCAAGTGCCTGGGGTTGATAGGTTACGGCGCTATTGCCCGCGAAACAGCGTTGCGGGCGCAGGCGCTCGGCATGCAAACGATTGCCTGCGATCCCTACCTTCCCGAGCAACACGCCGACTGGGGCAGCACCCGAAAAGTGGAACTGGAACAGGTTCTGGCAGAAGCGGACGTGGTCAGCCTGCATATCCCGCTCACCGGCGAAACCAGCAATCTGATCGACGCCGCCGCGCTGTCGAAGATGAAGCCGGGAGCCATTCTGGTAAACGCCGCAAGGGGCGGCATTGTCGACGAAGAGGCGCTGGTGGAGGCGCTAAAAAACGGCCGAATCGGCGGCGCCGCGCTGGATGTATTTAACAAAGAGCCCCTGGATGAAATGGACGGCGCAAAATTCAGGGATGTGCCCAACCTGCTTCTCACGCCCCATATCGGGGGCGTCACCCAGGAATCTAATCTGCGCGTGAGCCGGGTAACCGCGGAAAACGTATTGCGATATCTTTAAATAATCCTTGTTATATAAGTCGTCAGTTGGTGTCAGCGTTAGAAGCGAACATCGCTACATTAGAAATGTCGATCACAACAGCGGGGCAAACAATCGCGCCGTATTTTCCACAAAGCGGGAATAGTCTGAACGTTGACACCATTGATTTTTGTCGATTCTGTCGGAATCCGAGATGTATTGCATTTGCAGATTGCGTAACTGGGACGTGAAAGCAATATCCGTGGTGGCAAAACTGATTTCGTAATTCAATTCGAAACTACGGCGGTCGAAATTGGCAGTATCGAGTAACGACAATTGACCGTCAATGGTGATGGTCTTGGAATGCAGCAAGCCGGGCCGATATTCGTAGATTTCCACACCGGCATCGAGCAGGTCCTGATAGAAACTGCGGCTGGCGGCAGTGACCAGCCTGGAATTATTGTGCCGGGGTACGATTAACACTGTCCGTATACCAGATCGCGCCAGGCCGCAATAGGCGGTAATGCTGGCTTCATCGGGTACAAAATAAGGTGTTGTGATAATCAGTTCGCGTTTGGCAATGAATAACGACATGACCGCCATTTGACGCAATATTCGAACGTCGTAGATCGGCCCGGAAGCGAATACCTGAACCTGAGAGTAATCATTCTGCGTTTTCGGCATTGGCGTCATCAGCGTTTCGATCGGCACATCCTGCTCAAGCAACCAGTCTCCGATGAATATTGCCTGCAGGTCGTACACTGACGGTCCGCTAATGCGCACCATCACATCGACCCAAGGTGCAAAATCGGGTTTAATTCTGAATTCGGCGTCGGCCAAGTTGCGGCTACCCGTCCATCCTATGTTGCCATCGATGACAATCAGTTTACGGTGATTGCGGTGATCGATTCGTATATCGAAACCGGACCATGGAAAAGAAGCCACAACTTCAACGCCGCCATCGTCCATTCGCTTTTTAAGCGCAGAATTCAGGAATTGGGAGGAACCCATCGCATCGACAAGAACGCGACATTCAACCCCGCGTTGCCGAGCGCGAATCAACGCGTTCGCCACCAGGTTTCCCGAGTCATCGTCGAGCCAGATATAAAACAGCAAATGACAGCTCTGTTGCGATTGATCTATGTCTTCGGCGATCTTCAGCATGCTCTGTTCGGGGTCGCTTAACAGCTGTAATTGGTTGCCCCCACGTATTGGAAAAGCGCCGAGAAACTCAAAGGCGGTGGCCAATCTCGCGTAGGCATTATTTGTTATCTGTTCAGGGGTGGGTGCGCTAAAAGGTACTGTTTCCATATGGCTACGCACCCGGTCGATAATCGACTGATGCCGCGCCAGGCGACCCCGGTCCCGCCAAACTTCACCAAACAGCAAATACAGGACCATACCGATAAAAGGAATGAGTAACACCACAATCACCCAACCCAGGCGCACTGCGGAAGAACTTTTATTTCGATAAATGATGATTCCGGTAAATAACAGGCGTAACACGATATCGAAGAAAAGCGGAAAATCCATGGCAGGTTGGGACGAGTTCGCGGGTGACCAATCGACTGATCACAAATCCTGCGTCCGGTTCATAATGCCGTGGCTGTAGATGCGTTTCTTGAATTTGCAAACGCCGCCTTCCAGCACATATTCGTCGTTATAGATGCCTATCACGAACCCGCGGCTGAGCTCCCCTTTATACCCGTCGGGAATCGCCTGCCCGACGCCTTGCTCTGCGGGCATCAAAAAGTTGATCAACGCGTACACCACGCCCTTGGCGGTATTGCCATCAATCTGGTCCACCAGGATCGAGGTCTGGTTGTGACGCATAATGATATCGCCCGACCGCTTCTCAATATACGCGGCTATTTCCTTTGGCCCGTTAAAGACACCCGCCGGGGTCTGCAACATGCCGTCTTCGGTAAAGAGGCTCGCATAACGCTTATGGTCATCCCTGTCCAACGAAATAAAATACTTGTTTGACGTCAACGCGCAGGCTTGATTGAAAGCCCGCTCGTGCGCTGCCGAGGTCGCCGCTGCCGTTGAAAGGGAAACCAGTGAAATGGCGGTCATCGAGGCGGTAAATTTTGCCAGGCGTTTAAAGTTCATTGATATCTTCCTGTTGTTGTAGCGTTAGAATTATTGGTCTTGGATTGGCCACAATGGGCACGGCGAATTAACAGGCTGTTGAAAAACGTTGTTTTTCGGCGGCCTGCGACCAATACACGGATGTATTGGCAAAATCGATAACGGTAAGTTATTGATAAGGCGGGAAGCCTTTTTTTAACAGCCTGCTAACTGTTGCCGCCATATTCGGTGTCTATCACCTTGTCTTCCTGCAACGGCCTGCTGAGCAAGGTGGCGAGCCTTGCCTCCTTGAGCGCCAATTCACGCCCGGCGTCGTCGACCGGCACGGATTGCGCCATATGTTTGGCGATACCGAGCACCTCCGGCTTAAAGCCGGCTATACGCTTGGCCAGCGCTTTGGCCATGTTGAGGTACTCTCCCGGTTCGGCAATTGTATTAATTAGCCCAACCTCCCGCGCGCGTTCGGCTGAAATCGGCAATCCGGTTATCGTCATCTCCATCACCACCTTTTTCGGCAGTGATAAGTGCAGCATGGCCGCAGCAACGCCGCCGTAGATGCCGTGGGTAATCTGGGGCAGGGCGAAATTGACTGACGGGTCGGCAATCGCCATATCGCAAGCGCTGACCAAGGTTAGCCCCGCGCCTCTTACCGGGCCGTTCAGCGCCGCGATAAAGATGGTATTGGTGTTAAACAGCAGTTTAAAAAAGGACCATTGCTCCTTGCCCTCGTTGTGGCCGACCGGCTCCTTCAAATCCATTCCCGCGCAGAATGCGGGGCCGGCGCCGGTAACAACCACGGCATTTACCCCATCCAACCGGTTTTCGACAAAGTCTTTAAACTCCGCCCGCAGCGCACCGCTCAATGCATTACGCTGCTCCGGACGGTTTAAGGTAATAGTGGCAACGCTATCTTCAATTTCAACAATCAGATTTTCATAGTTCATCAATCTCTCCGACACTTTAGCTAGCTAACAGCCCACCAGGCGTTTTATCCCGATCAAGCAAGCACACTGATCCAGGGAGTAAACACCCCTGGGTATTAATCCGGCAGCACCGGAAACGGCGGCTCCTCCTCGGGGTGTTGCGACACATTGAAGGTATTGAGCGTCATGGACACCTGCACGTAGAACCCGGCCAGCGTCACCAACTCCATCAATCCCGCCTCACCGAATTCCTGAATCCCCTGCCGGTACAACCCGGGCGACAGCCTGCGCTGATAATTTAGCTCGCGAACAATATCGTAGACCAATTGATCGGAAGCATTTTCAAAGTTCGGCGCATCACCGAGGCGAATTGCTTCGATCACATGTTCCGGCACACCCTCTTTAAGCGCCTGCCGCTTGTGGGCGATAAACTCGTATTGCGCCTGCCATATGGCGGCCGTTGTCAAAATAGCTATCTCGTTGTGTTGCCTGGATATGCCGATCCCAGAACTAAGGAACAGTCCCATTCCGATATTCCGGTCGAACAGCTCGGGGTTTAGCAACCAGGGATCAAATGGGCCGCCAACCCGGCCGTCCTCGCGCGGTTTGCGTCGCTTCATCATACGCTCCAACCGCGCTAGTTGTTCTTCACTCAGCTGCTCGCGGGATTTTGCCGGCAGTCGGTTCATAGTATGACTCCAAATACGTTAGTCTTCAGCCTATCCTGTAATATCGTCGTTCCTAACCCTGGGGCTAGTCATAATAGGCCGGCGCCAGGTTAAGTGACTCGGCAAGCGCCAGGTCGTGTTCAATCCAAAGCTGGGCGCCGGTTTCTTTCAGGATTTCCTCTAGCCTATCCATCGACACCAGGGTTCGCTCCCTCGACACGTTCCAGAGTGGTGTGGTTTTCAGTGTTCTTGACATCCTGAAGTGGTAGAGGTCCCCTGACAATATCACCGGCCCGGTATTTTCCAGATCCACCAGCAACACCATATGGCCCGGTGTGTGGCCCGGGGTATGAAACATCTTGACCTTGCCGTCGCCAAACACATCGTAATCGCCGTCGATGATTATGGTTTCTGAGTCCGCCAATTCATCCTGCGCAAAGGGACGGTAGCGCGGCGGGCGAAACTTTTCCGCGGCATAGGCCGCCTCGTGTTCGGCGCGCTGTGCTATCCAGGTGGAATCTTTAAACAGTGGCGCCCCGGCGGAGTGATCCCAATGCATATGGGAGAGCGCCAGATAATCGATATCCGCGGTCGCGATACCCATGGCCGCAAGCTGGTCGTTGATGGCGACGTCATAGCTGGCAGTGGCCACCCCACCGGGGAGGGGAATTTCGCCCTTGCCTGCAATCGCGGGCGAGACACCGGTATCCCATATCATCTTCTTGCCCTGGTGCTCAATCAGGTAGCAGGGCACAAACAGGCTGCGAACCTGGGTATCTTCGTTAGAAATACCAAAGGAGGAAATATCCGTGTAATTCAGCCGACCGCAGTCAAATACATACAACCTGGGGCTTGCGTTGGATGCGGATCCCCATGTCTCGTTCAGCGTCTCGCATCCCGCCAGCAGCAGTGCGCCGAGCGTCGTAAAAATCGCCACATACCTACTAATCACTATTGTCTCCTCAAGTTGTACGGGGTCAACCCCTATTTTTAAACTAAAGCAGCAATGTCGTTAATCTCTGGCCTGTTAATCTCTGGTCTCTTCACCCCATACGGCCCGAAAAATCTCCGGGGCGTTCGCGGACACGCTGGCGGTAAATTCCGGTGTGCGTTTTTCGAGAGATGATTTTACCCCCTCGATACGGTCGGGAGATTTGGCAAGCTCCTGGTTGACGCGGCTCTCGATAATATGCGCCTCCATCGGATCAGGCGCGCCGGCCATGCGCAGCAGCATTCGGCGCGCCGCCGCAACCGGCACCGGTGCGGCATTGGTGGCAATCTGCTCTGCCAGCGCCCTGGCTGCCGGCAGCAGTTGATCCGGCTCGTGGACGGAGTGTACCAGCCCCTTCTCCAGCGCCTCCTGGGCCGATACCCAGCGCCCGGTGTAAATCCAGTCAAAAGCCATTTGCAACCCCACATGGCGGGAGAGAAACCAGGTGGAACATCCCTCCGGGGTGATAGCCCTGCGGGTAAAAACAAATCCGTACTTGGCCTCGGTAGATGCCATACGAATGTCCATTCCCATCTGGATAGTCGCGCCGGCCCCGACCGACGCACCGTTCACCGCGGCAATCACCGGCTTGAGGCTGTCGAAGATCCTCAAGGTTAACAGCCCGGCGCCGTCTCGCCATTCGCCGTAATGCTTGCGCGCCGAGACAGTCAAATACTTCTCCGCGGCCTCTTTTTCAGGGGTATCCGCTTTTGAGCTGTCCACACCGGAGCAAAACGCCCTACCCTCGCCGGTTATTATCACCGCCCTGACCTCATCGGTTTGATCGGTCCACTCAAAGGCCGCGCGCAGATCCAGCATCATCTGACTGTTCCAGGCATTGAGCTTATCGGGGCGATTGAGGGTCAGTGTTGCAACGCCGTTCTCCAGTGATGTTTTGATGGTTTCAAAAGCCGGTATCGTCATAGCTACCTCATCGTCACGTTGTGTTACTTGTTACCCGCTATTTCATCCAGCACGGGCATCAGGTACCCGATAAAGGCCTCCGGATCTTCGGTCATCGGGAAGTGCCCGAGGCCGGGCATCGGAATAAACTTAGACCCCTTGATCGCTTTGTGGGCTTCCTCGCCCCGCTCCAGGGTGCCGCTGGTGTCATACTCCCCGGTCATAATATAGACAGCCACCTCACCGGTATCGATATCCTGCGCCTTCCCCCGCAGGTCGTACTCGCCGCTGTAATAGTTAATGTCGCCGCGATGCAACTGCGGCCAACCCTGGGCGTAGATAAATTCCACTTCCTTGCGGTAGGCCAAGGGCGCAGTCGGAGACATCAATGTGTGCATTAATTCGGACTTAAAATGATTACCCACCTGGGGGTGCCAGTAAAGTTTAAGCACCATCGATCTAGCCGCGGGAATATTCAGCGCGCCCTGCAACGAAATAACCGCGCGAAAATCTTTTGGGTGATGGTAAGCTAAATCCAGCGCCAACATACCTCCCATCGAAGAACCCATAAATACCGGGCGCTCAAGCTTCAAGGCATCCGCTAGCGCGCGGGGAAACGCCCGGGCAAACTCTGCGGTAAGCATATATTGCTCGGTCCACCAGGCCTTATCAACCGGCGGCATGGATTTCCCGTGGTAAGGCAGATCGTAGGCGATTAGCCGGTATTTCGACGTGATTTCCTTGTTTTCAAAAAGATGACGGTACTGGGTACCGTGGCTGCCGGCTGTGTGTTGCAGCAAAAAGGGAACCCCTTCGCCGGCCTCCTCATAGTAAATACGGTAATCCTGCCCCAGCACATTCACCCAGATATAGCGGCCCACCGGCGAATCGAATCGCGGCACCTTGCCTTTTTCGTCGGCCACTTTCAGGGCCGGGTCCGCCGGTCGCAGCAGCTCAATGGCCCGCATCGCCGGGGGATAGAATTGACCTAATGTCAGTTCATCGGTATCGACCAGCCTGGCGTTTCCGGTACCGAGAGTCCCCAAAATTTGCGTGTAATAACGGGGCGGCACCGGACGCAGCAATTTCTCCCAGGCTTCGCGGTTGGCCTCAAATGAAATAACGCCTTCGCCAGGGGGTATGGCCTCGTCGGACGCCTTGGCGACGCCATCCTCTATCTTCAGCGACAGGCGTGTGTCTTCGAAATACAAATTGAGGCCGCCATTCCAGTACTTGGCTTCCAGCGCGAACTCGCCGTCGGCGTTGCAAAGTTCCGCAAACTTGGCGCTGTCGGGAAGATTGTCCAAGCCATTTGTGACCGCTGGCGCCGAGGATCCCGCCGTCACAGCGGAACTCATTATCCAACCAATCGCAACGAAGAAAAAACCCTTCAACAACTTGTGACTCACTACGGCAGCTTTTTGGTGTTTTGTCGATTTCATTATTATTCCCTTTCAGCTCACCCACTAATCAGGCATTCGTTTCCCGGACAGTATACTGCATCCGCCTCTCATCTAAAGTCTGATTACCGACATAGTGATGAGTGGTTTATGGCATTGGCGCTGAGAACCGAAGCCGCCCGACGGAATGGTCGGTATTTTTTGCCTCCTGGGGAAAGTAGCCGCTATCCGTTGTTATATTTTGGCCTATCGATCGCCTGCCAAGTGCGCCAACAGTAACGAGGTGAATTTCCCCGGCAATTCGTCAGACACATAGTGCCCGGCGCCTTCCACCTCCACAAAGGTGTAGGGCGCATCCACATAGTCCTTTGTCAGCTCCGCCGCCATCCTTCCCACGGTATGGTCTTCGGAACCCCACACATACAGCGTCGGCACGGTTGCCGCAGGCAGGTTCGCGCCATCAATTTTTATCAACGGCCGGGCGCGGTACCAATTCAGCGCGGCATCCATCAGCGCCCGGCTATCCAGCGTGGCTGCATAACCCTCGATATCCTGCTCCGGTATCCGGCCCCGCCGCAACAGCGCGCGGAAACCTGTCTCGCCGTCGCTCATCAGCCGGTCGGTCGCCTCCGGTTCCAGATGCGATTTATGGTGGCCTGAACCAGACGATTGTCCGGGATCATCCGCCAGCGCCTTAAAATAAGCCGCCGGGTGCGGGCGGGACAATACGGACAGCGTAAATATCCTGTCCGGGTGTAACAAGGCGAGATACCAGGCAATCCCGCCACCGAAGTCGTGGCCAACCACATGAAATCTATCCTTACCGAGCGCATCAGCGATCGCCAGGGCATCCTCCATCAGATACTCGATCCGGTAGGGTTCGATGCCTTCGGGTCTGGCCCCTGGGGAGTAGCCGCGCTGATAGGGGGCGCAGGCTCGATAACCCGCATCTGCCACCGCGGTAATTTCCCTGCGCCAGGTATAGGGGGTCATCGGATAGCCGTGCAGAAACAGCACCAATTGACCGTCATCCGGCCCGGCTACCTCGGCATTGAATTCCATGCCGCTGGCGTTTATCGCAATGGTGTCACTGGTCTTCACTTAAGACTCTAACCCTGGGCCAACATATCGGCACTCAGGTATTTGGCATTGTCTTCCCCCACCTTGGGCGCCTCCCGCCAGATTTTCATCGCGGTTTTGCCCAGCGTAAAGGGGAAACCCTTCACCAGTGTGCCGGATGCCGAATACCCAAACACCTGCATTTCCTTGACGATATCCAGTTCTTTCATTTCACCGCCACCCAGTTCCGTGGCCACACCGATCCCGTTGGCACGGAGTATGGTTTCCACCTCGGCGGAGGAATGCTGCTTGACCCATTCAGCGAGGGCCTGCTCGCTATCGATGCCACCGAGTTCCGCGGCTCCCTTGAGCATCGCGAGACTGTCGACCGCCACCGCCACCCATTGGTCATCCTTGCTGCGAAACATGCCTTCGATTTCGTTATCGGCGCAGGCCGTGCGTATTGCATCCACATCATCGGGGACGCCGGCGCTGACCATTTCAATCACGTCCGCCAGGTTATAGGCGGCGACATCCCGTTGCGAGACATCCACATGCAGGGCACAATTATTTTCGCGCGCCGCCAGAATCGCCAGCGCAATAGTCGCCGAGGCATACATGCAAACGGTCTGGTCCGGATAGTTGATCAGCCGCGCGGTGGTATAGGGGTGCCGGTCCTCATAACAGGTGAGCATTGCGAAGCCCGAGGAGGCCTCCAGCGTGGTGCCGTAGGTGGGCGCGTTACAGCCGGGACCGTCGAGCCCTTGGGCGGAGATCGACGCCAATACAATATTGGGGTTGGCCTCGCGCAATACGTCCAGCGAAAAGCCCATCCGATCCAACACCCCGCGGCGGAAGTTCTCCATCACCACATCGGCGCTGGCCACCAGCCGCAAAAACTCTTTTTTGCCGGCTTCGGTTTTCAGGTTGATCGCCAGCCCGTTTTTGTTGCGGTTATTGAATTTGAACAGTGGCGAGTCCTCGCCGAACCCCGGCCATTTGCGGAACGGGTCCGGGTAAGTATCGGATTCAATCTTGAGCACTTCCGCCCCCATATCCGCCAGCAATGCGCCAGTGCCGGCGCCGGCGGTGATAATACCCATATCCAACACCCGCACCCCGGACAGCGGCAGATTGGCGCCTGCGGGCGTCAGATGGTCGCCGGCTTTGCGGGGTGAAGGCTCGCCGGGATTGCTTTCCACCCGTTGAATGCGGTGCGGCGCGCGAAACGCCTTGACAGTTTTGCCATCTGATCGAGTAACGGTTTCAAATGCCTCGCGGTGCAGGAACAGCGGGTCCTCCATGGTTTCGCCGGCGGTAATGGCAGGCGCGCCAAGACCTGCGCGGAGTTGGTTGCGCTTTGCGCAGGCCACGGCGTTCCTGGCGCGCCTGCCCTT
>JANQKW010000260.1 GCA_028280905.1 Porticoccaceae bacterium | reverse complement strand
GTCAACCTGTTTGGTCCAGATCCGCATCATGGCCTTGCCATACGCATCATCCGGACACAACGGTATTTCCGGAAATACTTCATCAAGATACTCATTGATCACCGTCGATTCGATGATTACCTTGTCGTCATGCACGAGTGTCGGGACAACCGCGTTCGGATTCAGTGCGAGATAGTCAGGATCGTTTTGCTCACCTTTATTGAGATTCACATAGCAGTTCTGCCACTGCAGCCCCTTCTCCGAGAGGGCCAAGCGTACTTTTTGTGCACACACGGAACTGTTGAAATTGTAAAGCTTTAGCATCTTGGTGCCTTTGGTCCAAGTATGTCTACATGGCGTTAAAAGCTAAGCTGCAGACCTATGGGATCCCAGGATCTCTTTGACCTTTGGCCTTGCTTTCTTTCCGTTTTCATAAAACATGGGGGTATCAACGTCTTCGTCCCATTTCAGATAGGCTTTGGTAAAGCTCGGTCTTGCTTTCAGGCGTTGGTACCATTCCTTAAAATGCGGATAGGGATCGAACATGGCGTCTAAGGCCAGATGTTCAAGCCGGTAGAGATAAGGAATGTATTCCAGATCGGCCAGCGTAAATTGCTCCCCCAATAACCAGGTTCGACCGTCCGCCAGGGTTTGATCGATGGATTTAACGAGTCTATCCATGTATCGAACCGCGTCGGGAAACTCGGGGGCGTCTATTCCCAACTTAACGCCGTTTTCAATCAACTGCCTCTCCTTGGGAGAAGGGATTTTTTGCAATCGTTGTTCAACCTGTTCCGCTGTCATGGTTTGGTAGAGTTCACGGATAGCAATACAAAAACTTAAGACCGTGATGGCATCAAGGACATTATCATCAATTTTCTTGGTCCATATCCGCATCAATGCCCGCTGATACGCACTGTCAGGTTGCAAGGGATACTCGACGAATTCTTCATCGAGGTATTCAGCAATAACCGCGGATTCAATAATGACCCTGCCATCGTGGACTAAAGTCGGCACCACCGCATTTGGATTTAACTTCAGGTATTCCGGATTGTTCTGTTCGTCCTTCTTGAGATCGACGTTGTGTCTTTCCCAATCCAGGTGTTTTTCCGCCAGTACCAGACGTATTTTCTGCGCACATACCGCAGTGTGATAATCATATAATTTGAGCATGGCGTTTTTCTAATTTGGGCGTATTACGCCCTTAAATATAAATTACGCCCAAATTATATGATTCTCTATCTTCGGATTCAAGCACTTTTGTTATGAAAGGTAATTGCTTCGGCCATATTTACAAGAACCGGTTGGGATTTGATTTTGAGCGCTCAGGGATACTCAAAAATTGACCCCGGACGTGAGAAGGAGAAAAAATTTAAAAGGCTATCACCCTTGCCAGCGAGACCTCCCCAAGCTGGAATACAACACCGGCACAAAAGAGTGAGCCTTATTAATACGGCTTGAATATCACTCTGCAGTTAACTTGTTAGTAAGCGTTGCTGTTCGATTCCCATACCAAGAATAAAGGGATCGGTTTGCTGTTTTACTTAGTGCTTACAAGTTAAATTCAATTCCCTGGGCGAGTGGCAGTTCAATGGAGTAGTTAATGGTTGAGGTCGCCCTGCGCATATAGGCCTTCCAGGCGTCGGAGCCGGATTCGCGGCCGCCGCCGGTATCTTTCTCGCCGCCGAAGGCGCCACCGATTTCCGCACCGCTGGTGCCGATGTTGACATTGGCGATGCCGCAGTCACTGCCCGTTGCAGAGAGAAATAACTCCGTTTCGCGAATATCGTTACTGAAGATGGCAGACGAGAGTCCCTGGGGAACATCATTGTGTTGCCTGATGGCCTCGTTAAGATCGCTGTAGGGATAGACATAGAGGATCGGGGCGAAGGTTTCTTCTCTTACGGTGGTCTCTGATTTTGGCATTTCCACCAGGGCGGGCTTGACATAGTAGGCATCCTGATATTGATCTGCCAGCACCCGTTCTCCCCCGCTCACCTTCCCATCAACCTTTGCTAATGCCTCTTGCATGGCCTTGTAGGCCGCTGCATCAATCAGGGGGCCAACCAGCGTTTTGCTATCCATGGGATCGCCGATGCGGATACTCTGATAGGCCTTCTTTAACGGGACAAGTAAGGCATCATAGATATCTTCATGTACGAACAGCCGCCGTGTCGAGGTACAACGTTGACCTGCGGTGCCGACCGCACCAAAGAGTATGGCCCGCACCGCCATGTCCAGATCGGCTGACGGACAGACGATGATGGCATTATTACCACCCAACTCCAGAATGGAACGGCCGAAACGTTGTGCGACCACAGGCGCGACTTTACGGCCCATGGCGGTGCTGCCGGTAGCGCTAATGACCGGGACCCGCTTGTCCGCTGCCAGTTGTGCGCCGGCGTCGGCTTCACCAATAATGATTTGTGATAAGTTTGCGGGAATATCACCCACTTCCTGTGCGGCATCTTCAAGCAGTTTTTGACAGGCGATAGCGCTAATCGGGGTCTTTTCAGAGGGTTTCCAAATGACACTGTCGCCGCAGACAATCGCCAGCGCGGTATTCCAGCACCATACCGCTACGGGAAAGTTAAAGGCGGAGATCACACCGACGGGACCGGCAGGGTGCCAGGTCTCTGCCATGCGGTGACCGGGCCGCTCCGATGCAATGGTCAAACCATAGAGCTGGCGCGATAGGCCTACGGCGAAATCACAGATATCGATCATTTCCTGCACTTCGCCCAGACCTTCCTGATAGATTTTTCCACACTCCAGGGTAACCAATGCCCCCAGGGCATCCTTATGTTGCCTGAGTTTGTTGCCGAACACCCTTATCAACTCGCCGCGCCCGGGTGCAGGCACACTCCTCCACTGCTGAAAAGCAGTTTGCGCCGCGGCGATCTTCTCCGATACCTGCTGCATTGAGTCTGTGTTGACGCGGCCTATCGATTGTCCATCGATGGGAGTGCGTATATCAAGGTTGCCCTGCTTAAGCAGATCCGGTTCCAGCCCTAAGCGACGACATAGGTTTTCGATTTGCATTATGTGCCTTTGTAGATTGACATGACTGTTAATAGAGTTCGTTTTTAAATACCTTGCCGCCCTTCATGATCAGGCATAGGGTTTGCTCGTGACGTTCAAAGACAGAGATATCTGTTAAGGGATCACCGTCCACGACTAATAGATCCGCGAGCGCTCCTGCCTTGATGCAACCGAGCTGATCCGATTGCATAAGCAATTCCGCATTGACGGAGGTGGCGGAGCACAGAATATCGATAGCGGACAACACCACTGGTCGCAGGCCAAATTCCCTGCTTTGATAAGAATGCATTGCACCTAATAAATCCGTGCCGAAACCGATCTTTGCATCGGTCCGTTTTAATATCTCCAGCGCCTGATTGGCTTTACCGTTTAGTTGCTCAAGTTTACCTATAGATGCCGATAGCAATTCAATATTTTAGAGACTGGTTGTTGGAGATGATCAAACAATAAATCAGTCACTCTTATCCACTGTCATTCAGTTCTTAGGTAACCGCCAATAAGTTCAACAGGCTGATAGGATTCACTAAAGCCAAATTTCTTTGGGCCGAGCGCATCAAGCGCCTGTGGGGTTCTCAGGATATCTGGCGCTTTTATACCGACAACTTTTACTCTCTGCCCGTATCGCAGTGTATCCGTACCTATATTTTCGGCGGTTTCACGATCCAATATTGAGATAATGTCCGGTACCATAGCGCACACTTCACCGTTCAGTCGCGCCAGCAGGTTTTCATTCTGGAAGGTGATTTCCAGACATTGACCGGAACCGTTAAAACCGTCAATCAGCACATAACCGTAGTCAAAACCGCCTTTTGTCTCGCGCATTACATCGACAATTTTCCCGTCAATCAGAACGTTAAAATAGGAATAACCCGCGCTTGCTCTGAAATAACTTTCAAGGGCGGCAAAGGGATCCAACTTCTTGTCCGACGCCGTTCTAATGGTTCGGCCTATACCCAAGGCGAAAGTCAGGGATCCATGTACAGTATGTGCTTTTATCTGGCTGCCGCTTAAAGGGCAGTCGATTGCATGGCAGGTCCCTCCCATTGCAATGGATAAATGGCGTCCGATACTTTCTACATAGCGATCTTTTTCAGTGTAAATCACCACAATATTGCCATGCTCATCGGTAACGATCATCGGGCTTGGCGGACAATCGAATATTCTATACGTTACCATATCACTCTCAGGAAACGCCCTGCCCATACCATCGCAATCCACTACCGGCAGACCCAATTGTGCTGCCAGTACCAGGGGGGCCAGTCCATTACTCCCCCCAATTTCTACGGGCATCACAGCAAAGGCCTTTTCATTTAACAATTCCTCCAACTTGCGAAGACCGATCTCCGCTTCTTTACCATTCGGCAACTTTTCTATAGAAATCGTTGGGGCCCCTATATTCCCTACTGGCACGACCAATGCGTTATCGGGCACGTCCTTGGGGCTGATCACTTTAATGTCGTTACCATTGGACATCGCTTGTGTCGCCATTAAATAAGTAGGTTGTGGATTCCCCCCACCGCCTGAACCTAATATGTAAGCGCCCGTGGCAATGTCTTTTATATCAACTTCATCTAAAATCATTTAGTAGTCCCGGTCCGTATTATCAGGTTACGCCGCTAGATCACCCACTGCCTTGACCCGCATTCGGACGCAGTTTTCTGACAGATAGGCAATCGCCGTTTCTTCCAGTTCAATGATCTTTAGTGTGTCTGCATTCCCTCCGGCCGCCAGCACCTTGTCGGACGCCTCCTGCTTTGCAGTGCTAATGACTTCACTACGGTCCATACTATTGAGTGAAAATATCCTGTCCACCTCTCCACCCACCTGGGCGGTCGCTGCACCAATTGCATTGGCAACACTGGCATAGTCAGGCCGTATCACTTCAGATACTCCTTTGAGTTTGTCAGAAACTAATATGCTGCCACCGCCGACGAGAATAGCAGACATGTCGCCGGGTTTGAGCTTGACCCGGTCGATTCCCTCCTCTAATTGAGCATGAAAATATTTTTTACACTGTTTTACTATTTTTTTATCGAGTTTCCCAACCCGAACCGGATCACCCAACACCAGATCTCCGGCGGCGACCATGACATCAGTCAGGGTTGTGCTGTCTCCGCCAAAGATCAATGCTTCACTCGTTAACCTGTGTCCGACGGAATCCGGCCCAATTGATATCTCTACGCCCTGCATCTGTCTAACCAGGCTGCCGCCGC
>JANQKW010000256.1 GCA_028280905.1 Porticoccaceae bacterium | reverse complement strand
GTGGAGTCAATTCGACTTCCAGGTCCCCCGCCAGTAATTGTTCTTCAAACAATTTGTTCTCACCGACATAGGAGGAAATCATTTTCCGCACCTGCCGGTCTTCCAACAGGATACCCAGGCCGAAGCCATCTACACCGCAATTGTTGGAAACTATGGTCAAACCGCGAGTGCCCATTTTCTTGATTTGCGCGATCAACCCCTCGGGTATCCCGCAGAGCCCGAAACCGCCGGCGATAACCGTCATGCCATCCGTCAATCCGGCCATCGCTTCTGCGTAACTTTGAACCACCTTGTCGAAACCGGCCATTACCGCTCCCCTCGCCTAAATATATTATCTGGGATAGACATGATGGCCCAGGATGTTATATAAAACAAATGGATAATATTTATTAATTATTCTATTTTATTTATGAATATAACCATTAAGCAATTACGCGCGTTTGTCGCCGTTGCCGAGGCCAGGAGCTTTATCGAAGCCTGTTCTCTGCTGCACCTCTCGCAGCCGGCGCTCAGCACAACCATTCGCAACCTGGAGGATTCCGTTGGCGGCACCCTGCTGGCGCGAACCACGCGCGCCCTGTCATTGACCCCGGAAGGCGAAATATTTTTGCCCGTAGCCAGACAATTGCTGCGGGACTGGGATAATGCCTTTACTGACCTGCACAACCTTTTCGCCAAGCGCCGCGGCAAGTTGACCATTGCGGCAATGCCCTCCTATGCCGCCAATCAGTTGCCCTACGCGCTGGTGAATTTTCATCGTCGGTACCCGGATATCAATATTGCCATCCAAGATGTCGTCGCCGAACAAGTTGTGGAAATGGTCAGAGCCGGCAGGGTCGAATTCGGCATCAGCTTCGATCCCCAAGAGGGAGAGGATCTGCACGTTACCCCGCTGTTTAACGACCGTTTCGTGGCTGTGTTACCCGTGGACCATGCGCTGGCAAATAAGCGACAGCTTCGCTGGAAGGAACTCCAAGCAAGCCCACTGCTGCTGCTGCAGCATCCGTCGAGCTTTCGAAAGCAAATAGAAAAGGTCATGGCGGACAACCAGATCAGCCTGTCGGTGGAGTTCGAATCCCACCAATTGGCGACCATAGGAAGAATGGTCGCAAACGGGTTGGGCGTCAGCATTATTCCGTCACTGTGTATTGAACAGATGAAGGAACTGGGGGCGGTCTGCCGTCCATTAAAAACCCCGGAGGTTTCCAGGGAGGTGGGTATTATCACCCGACGCCGCTACCCCTTGTCGGCGGCGGCGCAGGCAATGATAGATATATTGATAAAAAGCAGCGGCAGCGCTACCGATAAGGGATTGGAATCGTCAGCGTCTCCCTGACCGCCTCCATCACCACAATGCTCGTGGACTCTTGCACGCCGGGAACCGTCAATAGGGTTTCCCCGAGGAATTCCCGATAAGCCGACATATCGGCGACGCGCGCTTTGATCAGGTAATCAAAGTTACCCGATACCAGGTAGCACTCCTGGACTTCGGGTAGCTGGTTGACAGCATTCTTAAAACGCTCAAAGCTGTCCTTTGATGTCCGGTTCAAGCGTATCTGCACAAAAACAATCAAACCGGCATCCAGCAACTCGGGGTTTACCAACGCCGTGTAGCTGCGTATGTAGCCCTGCCGCTCCAGCCGCTTTACCCGCTCGATGCAGGGTGTTGTGGTAAGCCCTACTTGCCGGGCGAGTTCGGCATAGGTGATACGGCCATCTTCCTGCAATATCCGCAGTATATGCCTGTCGATTCTGTTAAGTTGATTACTAGCTTCTTTCATTTATATACCAGATGTATTTTCTGTCTTATATAAAATATTAGTTGATTATTCTGCAAAAATAAAAAAATAAAGAAAAAACCCTAAGCATTTGCGACTAGCATTCAAACCTGAGAGAGGCAATTTTTAAGAGGGACAGCCATGCTTATCGGTGTGCCAAGAGAAATAAAAACCCACGAATACCGGATTGGTCTCACGCCCGCCGCGGTGAAAGAGTTCGTCGCCGGGGGTCACGGGGTGATCGTTGAAAATGATGGCGGCAAAGCTATCGGCTTCGACAACAGCCAATATATTGCGGCCGGCGCGGGAATTGTGGATACGCCCGAAGAGATTTTCGCAACGGCCGACATGATAGTGAAAGTCAAGGAGCCTCAGCCCGACGAGTGCCGAATGCTCAGGGAAGGACAAATTCTGTACACCTACCTGCACTTGGCTCCCGACCCCGAACAAACCAAATTGCTGGTTGCATCCGGCGCGACCTGTATCGCCTATGAGACAGTGAGCGACGCCGCTGGGGCGTTACCCCTGTTGGCGCCAATGAGTGAAGTTGCCGGGCGAATGTCCGTTCAAGCCGGCGCCCATCACTTGGAAAAAGCGCAAGGCGGGGCAGGCATTCTGATTGGCGGCGTCCCCGGAGTGCCGCCTGGCAAGGTAATGGTGCTCGGTGGCGGCGTGGTGGGCACCAATGCCGCGAAAATAGCTATCGGTATGGGCGCCTATGTCACCATACTCGACTGTTCCCTCAAAAGGCTGCGGGAATTGGATGACCTTTTTGGAAACCGGGTCGAAACAGTCTATTCCACGGCCGACGCTATCGAGCGCTACTCGGCAGCCGCGGACCTGGTTATCGGGGGAGTACTGGTGCCGGGCGCTGCATCTCCCAAACTGATACGCAAGGCGCATTTGGCGAATATGAAAAAGGGTTCTGTGATTGTGGATGTGGCAATTGATCAGGGTGGCTGTTTCGAAACCTCCAGGCCCACCACACACCAGCAGCCCACGTTTGTCGTCGATGGTGTGATCCATTACTGTGTTACCAATATTCCCGGAGCGGTCGCGCGAACCGCCACGATGGCGCTCAATAACGCTACCCTGCCCTTTGGCTTGGAGCTGGCCAATAAGGGTGCGCGTGCTGCATTGCTGGAAGACCGGCATCTGCAAAATGGGCTAAATGTTTATCACGGCAAGGTAACCTATCGGGCGGTAAGCGATGCGCTGGGTTACAGTTATACGCCCGCAGAACAGGCGTTGGCGGCCTAGCATAAAACTTCCGTTTTTATTGTAGGTTCCTCCGTAGCAAGGGGGATTGTGGTAGCCTGTTTCAAAACACGCTGTGAACCCATCCCTGGGAGCTCGACGCCAGCTCCCTGCTGGCGACGGTTTTGAAACAGGCTACCACAATCCCTTCAGCCACAGACGCAAAACACCATTCGCAAAATATGTTTTTAAATATAAGCATCTTCCGAATACTGCTGACAGTGATGGCGGTAAGCGACTGGGACCGTCGTCGGCAGGGAGGCCGACGTCGAGCCCCCAGGGACGGGTTTACGGCGTGTCCCAGTCGCTTACCGCCATCGCTGTCCCCCTGGGAAACATCCATGCTAAAACAAAGCCACGGTTATCAAACCTAGATTTCCCCCCTCCTGACGCAATTCTAGAAACAGATATTTTAATAATTATTGACTTTACAAATGTAAACGTTTACATTTTGCGCGAACTGTTGATATCCAGACTTTTATCAAGTATCCAGGAGACTATTCGTATGCCTTCCCGCCACGATCTAGCCAACGCCATTCGGGCCCTGAGCATGGACGCCGTGCAACGCGCCAACAGCGGCCACCCGGGCGCACCCATGGGCATGGCGGACATAGCCGAAGTGTTGTGGAACGATTTCCTCCGACACAACCCCGCCGACCCCGACTGGCCTAACCGGGACAGGTTTGTGCTCTCCAATGGGCACGGCTCCATGTTGCTGTATTCCCTGCTCCACCTCAGCGGCTATGACTTGCCTATCGAGGAAATAAAGAACTTCCGTCAGTTGCACTCGAAGACGCCGGGCCACCCGGAGTACCGCTATGCGCCCGGCGTGGAGACAACCACCGGGCCACTCGGGCAGGGATTGGCCAACGCCGTCGGTATGGCTTTAGCGGAAAAGATACTGGCCGCCCAGTTTAATCGGCCAGGTCATAATCTGGTGGATCACTTTACCTACGTATTCCTCGGCGACGGCTGCTTGATGGAGGGAATATCCCATGAGAGCTGCTCCCTCGCCGGCACGCTCGAACTTGGCAAGCTGATTGCGTTTTACGACGATAACGGCATTTCCATCGACGGCGAGGTCGACGGATGGTTTACCGATAACACGCCAGCTCGTTTTGCCGCCTACGATTGGCAGGTAATCGAGGACGTGGACGGACACGATAGCGGCGCCGTTGCGCAGGCGATCGCGGCGGCTCGATCGGAAACGCAAAAGCCCACCCTGATATGTTGTAAAACCATTATTGGCTATGGCGCGCCCAATAAACAGGGCAAGGAAGAATGCCACGGGGCCGCCCTGGGAGAGAAGGAGGTATCACTGGCCCGCGAACAACTGGGCTGGCAATACCCGCCTTTTGAAATACCGCTAGACATTTACGCCGGCTGGAACGCATTAGACAAGGGCGCGGCGGAGCAGGCGGACTGGTTCGAAAAGCTGGTGGCCTATCGGGCAGCCTACCCCGAACTGGCGGCTGAATTTGAGCGGCGCATCAAGGGCAAATTGCCCGCCGACTTCAGCGAGCTGGCGGACGCCTATATCCAACAGTGCCAGGCCGATATGGAAAAGGTGGCGTCCCGCAAGGCGTCGCAAAACTGCCTCAACGCCTATGGCGTTCATCTGCCGGAACTGCTGGGTGGGTCGGCGGACCTGGCCGGGTCCAACCTCACTTATTGGTCGGGCAGCAAGAGCATTACCCATGACGACGCCAACGGCAACTACCTCCACTACGGCGTTCGGGAATTTGGTATGAGCGCCATTATGAACGGCATCGTCCTGCACGGCGGTTTTGTCAACTATGGCGCGACCTTTCTGATGTTTATGGAATACGCGCGCAACGCCGTGCGTATGGCGGCGTTGATGAAATTGCCAAATATTTTTGTTTACACCCATGATTCCATAGGACTGGGAGAGGACGGCCCCACCCACCAGCCGGTGGAGCAACTCAGCGCACTGCGCGCCACGCCGAATCTGCACACCTGGCGGCCCTGCGACACGGTGGAATCCGCTGTCTGCTGGAAGCACGCGATTGAACGACGCGATGGCCCCAGCGCTCTGGTGTTCAGTCGACAGGCACTGACGGCCATGCCGCGAACGCCGGAACAGGTAGAGGCCATTCAACGCGGCGGCTATACACTCGTGGAATGCGACTCACCCCAGGCCATAATTATTGCCACTGGCTCTGAGGTGGAGCTGGCGGTGGCGGCGGCGGAACAACTTGCCGCAAGCGCTATTCCCGTGAGCGTGGTCTCTATGCCCTGCCCCGAGGTTTTCGCGGCCCAGGATGAAGACTACCACGAAGCCGTGCTGCCCTCTTCGGTTCGCGCACGGGTTGCGGTGGAAGCACTGCACCAGGATTACTGGAGAAAGTTTGTCGGCCTGGACGGTCGGGTTGTAGGCATGGATAGCTTTGGAGAATCGGCTCCCGGCGGGGTGTTGATGAATGAATTCGGGTTTACCGTAGAAAATGTGGTGCGGACGGTTAAAGAAGTTTTGTAGGCCTTAGCTGTGTGAGTTTGCAATTTGTTGAGTGTCTTCTTGGTTTGGTGCCACCAATCCGCGGTCATCGGTTTGATGCTACCATTCCGCGGCCATCTAGGAAGGACTTTTGAGACTCGCTGTGAACCCATCCCTGGGCGCAATTGCTCCTGGCAATTTGCGACACTTCCTCCATCCCTGGAGGTCGGGCGCTCCGCGTCGACATCCCTGTCGACGAGGGTCTCAAAAGTCCTTCCTAGACACCCGCTCAGGGAGTCACGAGTAGCACGGCATAAGCGGCCGTCTGGGAACAGTGTTTGAGACCCTCACCGGCAGGGATGCCGGTGCGGAGCTTACAGGGACGTATTCACAGCGAGTCTCAAACACTGTTCCCAGATGG
>JANQKW010000084.1 GCA_028280905.1 Porticoccaceae bacterium | reverse complement strand
CAGTGTTTGAGACACTCACCGGCAGGGATGCCGGTGCGGAGCTTACAGGGATGTATTCACAGCGAGTCTCAAACACTGTTCCCAGATGGCCGCGGGCTAGTGGCACCAAACCAAAACAAGAAACGTCCGCTATTCACCACCCACCTAATGATTTACAAAGTCGGCAATAAATCGCTGAAATTCGCCGTTGTTCTGAAGTAACTCTCGGCCAACCTCAATCAGGCTGTCAATCTGTGACGGCTGCAGCGACAGGCGGGTTGGAATCTGGTTGAAAAACGCCTCCCGCTGCGGATCGCCCAAGCGCTTAAAATCAATCTCCACAAAATAGGGTTCAACCGGCGCATCGGGCGTTGAAAGCTCCGCCGACCAGCGCTCAACACTGTTATGCAACAACTCCAGCGTCGCGGCGTTGGCGCGGTGAAGCTGGATGTCGGTAACCGCATCGATGGTCTCTTCAATGGAGGGACGCCGGTTAGTGGATTCAATAGTGTAGGGTGGTTCCGTCGCAGCATCGACGGATATCACCACGAACCTGCGCGCAGGATCGCCGTTAAGCGCATCCAGGAATTGTTTCGCACCGCCGTGCATTTCCACCATTTCATAGATCGCCAGCAGCCCCAGGTTATCGGTAATACCACCGTCGATCAGGTGAATATAGCGGCGCTGTTGCTTTTCCGCGAAACTGCCGAGCCCTTCCGCCACAAGCGACAATTGCTCTGAGTCATTGGCCAATAGCCTGTCTCGCCGCAGAAAATGCCGGGGACCGGGCTGGCAGCCATCATGGTTTTCCAATACCACCGGATTAAAGATCACCGGCACCGCCGAAGAAGCGGTCACCGCCCGGGCAACCGGGAAGGAGGACAGATCGGAGCACAACAGGTCAAAGTACTCCTGGACAAAGGAAAAGCGCACGCCCTTTCCCAGGTCGGTTGCGTTGATAACAATCAGCGGGCCGTCGCGCCGCTGCAAGTCGGCAAAGGTGGCATCCCCGAACACATGATTCTCATAGTAGCGCACCGCCATTTCCGTGCGGCCGCGTTTCGAGAACCAGCGCGGCGGGCTAAACAGTTGCTGCGTCAGATCTCCCGCCACATCCCGGTACAGGAAATCCTCCTTGAAATCGGCAAACATCCGTTCACCGTGCAAGCCGTAGTAGGCCGCGGTAAAGCTACCGCCGGACACCGAACTTATCGCGTCCACTTCATCCAGCAGCCGCCTCGGCTGGCCGTCGATTTCGATCACTTGGTCGCGCAGTGCGGCCAGCACCCCGTAAGCCAGCGCCGAGGCTCGCGCACCACCGCCTGAGAACGCCAGCAACAAGGTCACCTGATTGGAGCGTTCGGACCCTACCGCGCGGTTTATAGAATATTTCTCCGACGCATCCACGTCTGCAACCGCGCTGTTAACAATATGGCCATAACTGGCGCAGCCGGACAGCAACACCGGGCAAACCAACATCAATATAAGGACAGGCAGGTCACTCCATTTCCCATCTCTCATCTCTGATCTCTCATAAAAAACTCCCTGGTCGACTCATCAGAAGGATAAAACGCCTCAATCCGCAGTTCTTCGGTTGTCACATCCTGTGGCGTGCCGAAAATCGAAAACACTGAAAACAACTTCAGGCTGACACTGTTGATGGCGAGTTCCAACGGCAATACCGGCACCAGCGGCGGCTGGTATTTTTCAACGGACGGGAGCGGTTCCGCCAGGGCAATAATCTCACCGATTTTCTGCTGGATTTCCCTGTCGCCCGACGCCAGCATTTCCCGTTTCAATCGCTTGACGAAGGCCGGTGCGGCCAGCGCCCAATTGGCGATAAAGGGCCGCAGCCCCTTCGGATGGAGCGTAAGCAACGCCAGGTTATGCCGCCCGTCATCGCCTACCGCCTGCCAAAGCGCGTCTATATCCCCGGACAACCCCAGCAGCTTTTCAGCCCCGCGGTTGATCATGCGAACATTCCAGAAGCGGTCAACCACCAGCGCCGGCAGGGGGTCGTGATGCCGCAACACTGCTCGCAGCGCGGCGAGCACGGCTTCCATCGCGGGCGCTTCCAGCGCGTTTTCGCTGTAAATACTGGCGTAACCCGCCGATTGCAGAAAGACGTTTCGCTCCCGCAGCGGCATATCCATCGCATCCGAGAGCCGAATAACCATCTCTCTGCTGGGCTTGCTGCGGCCGGTCTCCAGCCAACTGACATGGCGTTGGGATACTTCCGCCGCCAGCGCCAACTCCAGTTGGGACAGCTTGCGATACTGACGCCACTGCTTGCAGAAACTCGCAAAACCCATTTCTTGCATCCGCAACGCTTCCGACATGGTCACCCCCTTTGCGCGCCTGCCATTGAATCAGCCGCATTATCGCATTTCAATAACCTCCGAGGTAATTGCGCAGTAACCGGGATAACGGCCAAGATAGCGCTTAATGCAGCCGAGCTGCGACGTAAATTTAACCGACTGGAGAACACAAGATGCGCAAACTATCCCTGTTATTATTGATTCCGTTTTCGGTCCTCACGCTTTACGCACTGTTGGATGTCGGCTACCTGGGCATTTTCGAGTACCAGGTGCACAGCTCCGCCGGATGGCAGGTGTTCGCGGACCTGGTGGTTGCGTTGATCCTGGTAATCTGCTGGTTGATCAAGGACGCCAAAACTCACGGCAGAACCGTCTGGCCCTGGATCGTCGCCACGCTGTTTCTGGGCTCCATCGCGCCGCTGTTGTATTTCGCGGTGCAACCCGGCGCCGCGAAAAATGATCAAACCGTCAGCGCGGTATAGATTGAAGCGGCCAGGGACGGCCGTCAATCGACTGCGTTTTTCAACAGCCTGCTAGATTGCTCTCCACCGCGTCAAGGAAGCCCTGCATGTCCACCAGGATTTCCGAATCGGGATCGGTGGTTTTGCCCTTCAAATCGCCGGTAACAACCCCCTGCCCGACCGTGTCAATCAGCGCTTCCTTCAACTTTTGCGCGTAACCGACTAGCGGTTGACTGTCCTCCCGGCTGCCCAGGTTTTCCAGGGCGTTGGCCAGCGCGTAGATCAGCGCCGAGGCGTTGAAATGCGCTTGCTTGCCGTCGGTTTCCCGGTATCTGAGGTAAAGGTCGTGGGCGGTGCCGTGGGGCGCCTCATAGAGCATGGTGCCATCCTTGCTTTCAATAATGGAACTGGCGGTCGCCAGGCTGCCGCCCAGGGCGGCGGAGATATCCGAGAAAATATCGCCGTCGAGATTCTGCGCGGGGTAAAGTGCGTTGCGTGGCGGGTCGGTAATCATCTTCTTGAGCTGGCTGGATGGCCGCATAATCATAAAAGACGGCGGCTGAATGCCGGATTGCGCCAGCTCGCGCCGCACACTGAGAATCGCCGAACTAAAGACCTCGTCGTACTCCATATACTCCCGCTTCAGGCCAAAGTACACCTCCTTATTATTCAACGACGCGTCGCGGAATACCTGACTGACCCAGTCCTTGATGGCTTCCTTGTCATTGGACATAAACAGCACCGGATCATTTTTGCTGACCTCGCGGGCGTGCTTCTCCTCGCCGTCGACAATGACCTTGATAATCCCGTCCTCCTGCATCGGCATATTAAAGCTGCCGTATTGATCGCCGCCGCCGGCGCTCATCCGCGAGATGGACACACTGTGCTTGCGGGGCGGGATACCGTATTTCTTTAACTCCTTGACCAATTTGTAGAGTTTGCGGCCGGAGGTATTGTCCGGCACGCCCCACAACGCCCGCTGTGGCGGGTTGGCGACCATCCGGGCCGCCTGGGCATCGATTAGTTCATAGTGATAGGCCAGGCCGAGTTCGTCGAGTTTGGCCTTGTAGTGCTGCTTGAACACCTCCTCGATGGCGGCGCGCATAGCCCCGTCATAACCGGGAATCACCGTGTCTTTCAGGCCCAGGTAAATATCCCGCTTTTCATCGATGGCGCGCTGGAAAAAACGGTGCGCCCATTCCTTCACCTCAGCGAGGCTGTTGGTGGCCAGCATCCAGGGGTCGCCCTTCTTGAGCGTGCGGCGATGCAGCTCCACCGGGTCGCCGCTGCCGCCGACAAAAATCACCTTGGCCACACCGGTGGCTTTGGATAGCTCGTTAAAGCTGTCCTTGCAGCCGCCCGTCTCCATGGTGTCCACTTCGATATCCCGGCCTATCCACTGGGGTTTTTCGAACTGCAGGTTGTGAAACTGGATATCCTCGCGGGTGATATTGCCGCCTATGCCCTTGCGAATGGCGCCGTTTGGCGACTTGGTGGCCAGCTTGTTAAGCTCGTCTTCCTTTACTGACGGATGCTTGGCGAGCAGCTCATCCAACTGCTCGCGATTAACCGTCATACCGGCGTTCTTGATGCCGACGCCGTGCTCTTTCAGCGCCTCAACCGCGTCCACCACTACCATGCCGTTGGTGAGCAAACGGTTTTCGGCGGACAGGTCAATTTCCACCAGTTCGATATCCAGGCGCTGCTTGTCAAACTGCTCGAGGATTTTCTCAAACGCAATCTGCGCCATCTCGTCGCCGTGCAGCACCACCAGGGGTTTCGCTACTTTGATTTTTGAAGTCATGTGTTCTCCCATCTCCCGTGACATTATCCCACGCTGGGTGAATTTATAAACTCGACTTTAGGTTTATTTGTTTGGGATTGATCAGGCATTTAGGTTGGGGCTAGATCTCCGCGGCCATCTGGGAACAGTGTTTGAGACTCGCTGTGAATACGTCCATGTAAGCTCCGCGTCGACATGAACCGAAGGCCCAATACGAGCCCTTTAAAATCAACAAACTCCACGCAACTGTGCCAGATTTTACGCGGCGACAAGTAAATAGTCATACTTTTCCCGGCCGGTGGCGGCTGTGATTGGGTAAGGGTTTCGGAACACGCTGTGAATACATCCCTGTAAGCTCGACGCCGGCTTGACCGCCAAGGATGGCGGAAATGCCGATATTGCAGGAGCAAATATCTGCCCCTGCCGGCGACGGTTCCGAAACCC
>JANQKW010000244.1 GCA_028280905.1 Porticoccaceae bacterium | reverse complement strand
GACAAGGCTGAAGGCGAAGGCAAGTGCGGCGAGGGCAAATGCGGCGGCGACAAAGCTGAAGGCGAAGGTAAATGCGGTGAAGGCAAGTGTGGGGGAGATAAAGCCGAAGGTGAAGGAAAGTGCGGCGAAGGTAAGTGCGGTGGTAATGGCTAATTCGCCGCAGCCTCAAACCCAATTATGGATAATGACGGCTTAAACCGGGTCTTTCCCGTACAGGGTGCGGGATTAGGCCTAAGGCGGGCCCTGTTGGGCCCGCTGTCCTCTGTGACCACTGACGATATCGACTTTCTGGAAGTGGCCCCGGAGAACTGGATTAATGTGGGGGGTCGCTACCGGCGGCAGTTCCGCGAGTATACCGAACGGTTTCCTTTCGTTTGCCATGGATTGTCTTTATCTATCGGTTCGCCGTCCCCCCTCGACTGGGAATTGCTACGCAACATAAAGGACTTTATGTCCGAGCACAACATCCGTTGCTACACCGAGCACCTCAGCTATTGCAGTGACGACGGCCACCTGTACGACTTGATGCCGATACCGTTTACCGAAGAGGCGATAACCTACGTGGCTGAGCGTATCTCACAGATCCAGGATTTCCTCGGTCAGCGCATAGCCATGGAGAACGTCTCCTACTATGCAGCGCCGCAGCAGGAGATGTCGGAGATCGACTTTATCAATGCGGTATTGGAAAAGGCCGACTGCGGGCTATTGCTGGATGTCAACAACATCTATGTCAACAGTATAAACCACCGCTATGACGCCGAGTCCTTCCTCGCGGCCCTGCCCGCCGAGCGCGTTGTCTATGTGCATATCGCCGGCCACTACAACGAAGCTGAAGACCTGCGGGTCGACACCCACGGCGCGGATGTGATAGACCCGGTTTGGCGATTGCTGGACAAGGCCTATTCCCTGTTCGGCATTATGCCAACACTGCTGGAGAGGGATTTTAATATTCCTACCGTGCCCGAACTGCTGGCGGAAGTCGGGCAGATAAAGGCTGCCCAGGCAACAAACCGCGCCCTTGAGATGACCGCTTGATGGCCCAGCCATGACTAGCCGCCCAGCATTCCAGCAAACGCAGTACCGGTTCGCCGCGCATATCCGGGACCCTGAGCGCCATCCGGGTCCCGAGGGTATTGAAGACAGGCGCATGAAAATTTACCGGGATTTGATATACAACAATATCGAATCTTTCGTCGCCTCGGGTTTCCCGGTGTTGCGCAGCCTGATGAACGACGCTGACTGGCATCTTATGATGCGCGATTTTGTCAGTCGCCACCAGTCGCATACCCCCTATTTTCTGGAGATCAGCGAGGAGTTTTTACGGTATTTGCAGGAAGAGTGTGATTGTCTGCCGAAGCTGCCTTTTGTCGTGGAGTTGGCCCATTACGAATGGGTGGAGCTGGCGCTGGATGTTTCACCGGAAGAAATTCCCGCTAATCTTGGCAGGAACGGCGATTTGATGACGGATCGCCCGTTGGTATCACCACTGGCCTGGCGTTTGTCCTATCAATTTCCGGTCCATAGAATTAGCCCCGCGTACCAACCTTTGAGCCCTCCCGAACAACCCACCTACATTGTCGTCTATCGCAACCGGGACGATCAGGTAAAATTTTTGGAGGCCAATGCAGTCACCGTCAGGCTGCTGCAGCTATTGGACGATGGCGCCGATATGACCGGCGAGGCCGCACTGCGACAGATTGCCGCCGAATTGGGTGGCGACAACGCAGAGGCTGTGCTGGCATTTGGCGAGCAAACGCTGGTGCAACTGTGGCAGCTGGATATATTGGTGGGCTTCGCCCATCGCGAGTAACCCGACGGTGAAAACTATGGCCTACCTATTTCACCGAAGTCCCCGCCGATGCAGGGCGGTTCACTGGGATGCATTCACACGATAGACAACCCGCGGTTTCAAGCGCAGTGAGAAACGACTCTCGGCCAAAGTTGCCAAGGGCGTACTATACTGTTTGCCTCGCTGGTGTATTATCATTAAGCACAAATCAACTATGGGATTATGTCGAATGAATCGAATTATAGTACTGTTGTCAGGTCTATTGGTATTTTCAGCGGTCGCCGCCGAGGATGCCGGAGATAGCGATCCATGGGAGGGATATAACCGCGCCGTTTTCGCGTTTAATGACAAGTTGGATAGGGTACTTCTCAAGCCGATCGCGAAAGGCTACCGGGCGGTATCGCCACAGGTGGTGGAGACGGGCGTGTCCAACTTTTTCGATAACCTCGGTGAGCTGTCCAATATCGTTAACGATATTCTGCAATTGAAAATGGGTCAGGCCGCCAATGACACGGGGCGTTTCCTGGTCAATAGCACCGTGGGTATCGGTGGGTTGATTGATGTTGCGGACAGCATCGGGCTGGACAAGTCCGACGGAGAAGACTTTGGCCAAACGCTTGGCGACTGGGGCGTTGCCAGCGGCCCCTACCTGATGCTGCCGTTTTTGGGGCCGAGTACGCTTAGAGACGCACCCTCCAGGTTTGTTGACAGCTATACCAATCCGATCCGTTATCTAGAGGACGTCCCCACCCGAAACAGCCTTTATGCTGGTAATGTTGTGTCAGATCGTGCAGAATTGCTGGCCGTTGAGGAGTTGACGAACGGGGATAAGTACCTGTTCGTCAGGGACGCTTATTTGCAGAGGCGCGACTTTTTGGTGGAGGACGGCGCTATAGAAGACGATTTTGGCAGTTACGAGGATTTTTAGGCTTTACCACGCAAAGGAACAAACCAGAGTCAGTTTTTCATATGTGCCAGGGCGGGAGGCGTTTTTCAGGGAGCGAAGCAAAAAGTCATTTGACGTAAGCCCGGGAACGAAATATGGAAGAGAGCAGGCAATTGCTTGTTGTTTCCAACAACCATCAACAACAACAATGGGCGGAATACCTGGCTAATAGCGGCTGGGAGGTGCTGTATGCCGACAGCGTCGCCAGCGGAATGCGACAACTCAGTGACGGCAGCTCAACGGTGATCCTCGATTCACCGCCCCCCAAACGGGATTTGCCTCAACTGTTTTCAGCCTATCCCGATATCGCCTTTGTGCCGGTAGTTGCAAATGGCGACACCCAAACCGTCCTGGAGTGGTTCCGCGCTGGTTGCTTCGATGTTTTGACCAGGCCGGTTACCGAAAATCAGCTCAGGGAACTCACCGAACGCATCGCCGCTCCCGCGAAACCGAGCGATTCCATCTACCGGGCGCAGTTGGAAAAGGCCAACAGGGAATTGCGAGAAAGCCTGAAAATTCTCGAATTGGATCAGCGCGCCGGCCGGCAGGTGCAGCTGAGTATGTTGCCCGATCGCACCAAGCGCTTTGGCGAGTACGAAATCGCCTATAGTATCGTGCCATCACTGTATTTAAGTGGCGATTTCGTCGGTTACAATATTGTGTTCGACCGCTACCTGCTATTGTATATTGCCGACGTTTCCGGGCACGGCGCATCCTCGGCGTTTATTACAACGCTGCTGCGTTTTTTACTGAATAGGATTATCCGGCGTCATATCAGCGAAAACGACCTGGCGGCACTCGCTCGGGCGCCGGAAGGGTTTCTCGAGCACATCAATAGGCAAATACTGGCGTTGACAGTGGATAAGCATCTGACGATGTTTTCAGCTTCAATCGATATGCAAAACAATATCTTGCGTTATTCCGTGGGCGCGCACATGCCCACGCCTATCTTTATGGCCGACGGCGATGCCAGGTTCCTGCCCGGCAAAGGCAAGCCTATCGGCATCTTCGCGGATGCCAGCTGGGAGGTTCAGGAAATAGCCCTGCCGGAAAAGTTCATCATGACAGCCACATCGGACGGGGTGCTGGAGTTTGTGAAGGGCGAGACCTTATCCGACAAATTGTCCACCATGATTGAGGCGGTGGCGCGGTCGGATTATTCGCTGGAAAATATTTGCGACAGGTTGGGCATTGAAGGCGTCAAGGACGCACCGGACGATGTCACCGTATTGACAGTTCGAAGGGGTTTTTAGTGGAGCCTGGAAAAATACTGGTTTCTCACGAAGCCGGTGATTACATTATCAAGCTGGAAGGGGATGTGCGCCTCACCCTGTGTGCGTCCTTGAACCAGTATATGGATACCATCTTTGAGTCCGATTCGGTTGAGGATGTCATCGTTGACCTGCTGGATACTGAAGGTGTCGACAGCACTACGCTGGGGTTGTTGGCCAAGTTGGCGCTGCACTGCAAGGAGCGCTTTGATATCAGGCCGACTATTTTCTGTGTCGACGAGGGGCTTATCCAGATTTTGGAAAGCATGGGGCTGGATGATATTTTCAGTATCGTCGACCAGCCTCCCGACAAACTGGGCGAATTGGAACAGCTGTCGCATGTGGAAGAGGATATCGATAAACTTCAAAAGCAAATCCTTGAGGCGCACAAGCTGTTGGTATTGCTCAAGCCGGAAATAAAAGCGGAGTTTATCGACCTTATTCAGTGCCTGGAAGAAAAGAGCTAGCTCGGTTTGCCCGCACCGGTTGTCTTTGCGCGTATAAACTCCAAATGGGGCACGTGGATCAACTCACTGATTCGGCGGATAATGTGCTCTTCGTACTTATCCACGCTGCCATCCGCGAAAGCGACGCTCCATAAAGCCGCCACCAGGTCAAACTTCTGTTGCGGGCTGAATTCCTCGTTGATCTGGCGGGTGAATTGAAACAGGGATGTGGCTTTGGAGACTTCGTCCCTAGCTTCCTCAAATAATAGTTCCACGTCAGCGACGCTGACGCCCAGATGCCGGGTCAGAGACGCCTTCACGGCGGCCTGTTCCTCCCGGGTAATCTGCTGGTCGATGACCATCACCTCAATCAGCAGCGCGGCCGCTGCCAGGTTGGTATCGGAGGGCCGCGGAGCGTCCTCGGGGGAACTGGAGCCGAATAGGTTGCGGAACGCGTCTATCATAAGCGGATTACCTGATTGCTATTTAAATGGGCCAGCGCATCATACAAAATATCCGTGTCTGCGCCTTCTCCATGGGCATTTTCGCTAATATGCCGCCGGAATCGCCTGGCGCCCGGCATCCCGTTAAACAACCCGAGGATATGCCGGGTCATATGGACGAACTTGGTTCCCGCCTGTATTTCCGACTCAACGTATTCGGCGAATCGTTCGAGCGCCCGGATACGGGAGGGCGCGGCGGCATTGTCGCCGTATATTACGCTGTCCACCTGCGCCAGCACATAGGGGTTGTGATACGCCTCCCGTCCCATCATAACGCCGTCTACTCGCAGCAGGTGTTCGGATGCCTGTTCGACACTGTTGATCCCGCCGTTGATCACTATTTCAAGTTCCGGGAAATCGCTTTTTAGCCGGTATACGCGGTCGTACTGCAACGGGGGGATTTCGCGATTTTGTTTGGGGCTCAGTCCCTTTAGCCAGGCCTTGCGGGCGTGCACGATAAAAACCTCACACCCGGCTTCGGCAATGGTCGCGACAAAATCGACCACTTCCTGGTAGCTGTCGCAGTCATCAACCCCGGTGCGATGCTTGACGGTTACCGGAATGCTTACGGCGTCCAGCATGGCTTTTACACTCTCTGCTACCAGTGGCGCCTGCTTCATCAGCGATGCGCCGAACTGCCCGGAAAGCACTCTCTCACTGGGACAACCGCAGTTGAGATTAATTTCATCATAGCCGGCTTGTTGCCCATATTTTGCGCAGGCCGCCAGGTCCGCAGGTACGGAACCGCCTAACTGCAGCGCAACGGGATGCTCTGACGGATCAAAACGCAAGTGCCTGTGTCTGTCGCCGTGCAGCAATGCGCCTGTGGTAACCATCTCCGTATAAAGCAGCGCATGCTTGCTGAGTAGTCGATGAAAATAACGGCAGAACCTGTCGGTGTAGTCCATCATCGGCGCGACACAAAAGCGCCTGTCAATCTTCCGCATGAAAGTACATAAATATCAGTGGGATAATCTATATGGTAGGGGATTAGTCGATGTAATGAAAGATGAGATGTAGGGTATCAACCTCGAGCATATTGATCAGACACGATAATGCTTTTTGAGGGGAAGCTCCCTGATGCGTTTGCCGGTGGCGGCAAATATCGCATTTGCAATACTCGGCGCAACGGGCGGTACGCCGGGTTCTCCGACACCTGCCGGCAATGCGTTACTCGCCATAATATGTGTTTTTATAATGCGCGGCGTCTGATTAATGCGGGCGACAGGATAACCGTCGAAATTCGATTGTTGTGCCGTGCCCTTCTCGAAATCGATTTGTCCCAGCAGTGTCAGGCTTAGCCCAAATATCATTGCGCCTTCGTTCTGTGCATGCACACGATCCGGATTAACCACAGTACCGCAATCCATGGCGCAGTGCATTTCAAGAACTTTTAGCTTGTCGTCTTGTACTTCAACCTTGGTGGCTACCGCAACATAGGTAAGAAAACTCCGCAATGCTGCAAGCCCCCATCCCTGGCCAGCCGGCAATTGCTCGCCCCAAGGGATGGTTTCGGTCAACTTGATAATAACGTTTTTCAGGCGCGCTGTGTCGTAGGGAAATTCCTCCAGGGAGCGGCCGTAGTTGTTGAACTCGAAGCCCTCCTGGTCAAATGTCAGTGTTCGGTCCTCACCGATCAGATCGAGTAAAAAATCTCTGGTATCCCTGCCGGCGCGGTTAGCGAGCTCGTCGACAAAAGAGCCGACGCCAAAGCCGTATGGGATATTATTCACCGAGCGCAGCCATCCGATGCGTACATGCGGATCTGCTGGGTGTCCTTCAAGCCTCAGGTTTGGCACTTTAAACGGAATGCTGCCGAAGGTTTGGCTGAGGCTGCCGTGTGGCTGCATGTTTGCCCCGGCCACGAAAGTCGAGACAATAGGGGGCATGGCCTCGCGCGCCAGCCAGCCGGTAACATTGCCTTGACTATCAAGGCCGGCCCGGTAGTGCTGGGCGCAGCAGGCGTGGAAATAGCCGTGTTTAATGTCGTCTTCACGAGTCCAGGTAACCTGCACGGGCTTGCCGGTCTTTTTTGCCAGCAAAGCCGCTTCAACGCTGTAATCGGGTTTGGATTTACGGCCGAAGCCTCCACCCAGCAAGGTCACGTGCACGCGAACGTCTTTTACGTTCATGGCTAGCGCGGCGGCCACCGCTTTTTGCGTTGCCTGCGGTGTTTGCGTGGAAGCCCAAATTTCACAGATGCCGTCGTGAATATGAGCCGTCGCCATGGGAGGCTCCATCGATGCGTGAGCCAAGTAAGGGGTTCTGTAGGTAGCCTCGACAGTGACATCAGCTTTGAACAGCGCTTTATCCACGTCGCCCCTCTCCCTCACCGTTTGGCCGGGTTTAGTCGCTACCCGCGCAACCAGCTCATCCAGATAACTCTCGGAATGATGGGCCGAGTGCTCGTTGTCCTTCCATTTAACCGCTAATTGCTCGCGGCCTTTCATCGCGCTGTAGGTGTCGGTGGCAATCACCGCGACGCCTTCCAGCGGGTGAAAGAGCGCCGGCAATGGCTGGCCTTTTATTTCCACGACATCGATCACCCCCGTTGCTTTTTTGGCGGCCGCCGCATCGTAGGAGGCAATTTGTCCGCCGAGGAAAGGTGTTCTTTCAATGCTCGCATAGACCATCCCCGGAACAGTTACGTCAATTCCATAGGCGGTATTACCCGTCACCATATCCTCCAAATCGACAATCGGCAGACTCTTGCCGATGTACTTGAATTCATGGGGTGATTTGAGTTTTAGTGATGCGGTATCGGGAGGATCGAGTTTGGCGGCGGCTGTCGCCAGTTCTCCAAAGCCGATAAACCTTCCATCCGGGTGGTAAACGGCATGGTCGCGAGCCGCAACTGTGCTCACGTCCGCGGACCATCGATTAGCCGCAGCCTGTTCCAGCATTGTTCTGGCCGCCGCGCCCATTTGCCGCATGATGGTGTAAAAATCCCGCACCGAGCGAGAGCCATCGGTGTTCTGACTTCCGTAATCGGCATTCGCCAGGCCTTGAATGACTTTTACCCGGCTCCAGTCAGCGTTCATTTCGTCAGCGACGACCTGTGGCAGGCTGGTTCGTATCCCGGTGCCCATTTCCGACCGGTGAGCAATGATTTCGACCTCGCCGTCGGTTTTTAGGCTAACGAATAAATTGAGTGATACGCCTGCCACTTCATCCAGTACCCCCGCTGAAACACACCGGGCAGGAATGCTGCCCATCAGTATCAACGCGCCTGAACTGATGCCCGTTGCCTTAACAAATTGCCGGCGGGAAATGTGCTTGATTTTGTTCATCACCTGGCTTCTCCCGCGCCGCAGCCATATTTTGCACCTTTCAGGCCCAGTTGATCACGCAGTATCCATAACATCGGTACGTCCGGCACTATATTCAGATCATGTTGTTTGCCGTTGACAGTTATTTTCATAGTGGCGTCCCGTTAGATGATAAGTGTGCAGCTTGAATTAGCAGGTCGGGTTTTTGTTTCGATATTCTATATACATAAATCGTGCCCAGTCTGCGCAGGCCAGCCTGCAGATTTGCTATGGTGAAGGATCTAGTGTTAACAGGTCCCGGGCAGACCGCTGGTGACCGGGATGAAAACGTGGTGGAGACAGGCTGTGTTTATGAAAAAGTCATGTGGCGTCTCATGTGTGTTTTCGAGACAGTCATCCAGTCTTCGTCAACAGCTGTGACGTGTTGAACCTTGTGGCTTATTACCATTGGCATAGTGCTTGCTATGTAGTGCTTGCTAGAGGCTTGCTATATTGTGCTTGTTAGTTGGCATAGTGCCTACTGATTGCTACTGTAACAAGATAACCCGTAATTCAAGAAAGCTAACGCCTAACCTGCGCCGACATTTATAGGCATAAGATTCACCTTCCAATTGATGGAGCAAACCCTAACATCGCCGGATAAATTATGACCCTTCGAAACCAAGCCGCAATCGTTGGTGTGGGCGAGTCAGACATCGGCAAACTGCCCGACATGACAGGTCTTGGGCTGAACGCCCAGGCAGCCAAAAGGGCCCTGGATAACGCCGGCCTAAAGCCGCAGGACATTGATGGACTGCTGACAGCCTATTCCTTTACCGAGCCCTACTTTATGTTGGGTTCAGTGCTGGCGGAATACCTGGGAATCAAACCCGGTTACGGCGCCTCTGTTGTGGTGGGTGGCGCTTCGCCTGCCGTGATGCTGCATCATGCGGCGCAGGCTGTCGCAACCGGTGCCGCTGAGGTTGTGCTGGTTTGCGCCGGTGAAAACCGCGCTACCGGCATGTCCCGGGATGAAACAGTCGCCGCGTTGACCGCAGTTGGGCACCCATACTTTGAGGCGCCTTACGGCGTGGGTATTCCGGCGCTGTATGCGCTGGTAGCGCAAGCCTATATGGACAAGTACGGGATAACGCGGGAGCAAATGGCATCGGTGTCGGTAAATACCCGGGCTCACGCCTGCCTGCACCCAAATGCGCAAATGAAAAAGCCTATTACTCTTGACGATGTTCTCGGCTCAAAACCCATTGCTGATCCACTGAACGTATTGGATTGCTGCCTGATATCCGATGCGGGTGGCGCGTTTATTGTGACGACGCCGGAGCGGGCCCAGGCGTTGCCTTCGAAGCCCGTCTTTCTTGCCGGTATCGGTGAAACCCATACGCACGAACACCTGATTTGTGCGCCCAGCCTAACCGAATTTGGTGCGGAGAGATCCGGCGCAGCAGCCTACAGGATGGCGGGTCTGGGGCCTGAGGACGTCGATGTTGCGATGCTGTACGACTGTTTTTCAATTGTTCCCATTATCGAACTGGAAGAGCTTGGTTTTGCCGAACGTGGCGCCGGGGGAGCCTTCTTTCTTGAAGGCAAGGCAGCGGTGGGCGGTGAATTGCCGGTGAACACCCATGGCGGCATGTTGTCCCACGCCCATGCGGGAGCGGTAGGGGGCTTGATGGCCATTATTGAGGCAGTGCGCCAGCTTAGGGATGACGCCCGGGGCCGTCAGGTTGAGGATGCGACAGTCGCTCTGGTGCACGGTGAAGGCGGGGTGTTATCGTCGCATTGCACGGCGCTCCTAACCTCTGAAAAAAGATAAGTCTTTACGGGAGATACGCAATGGCCGCAGAACCGCGTGGTATGTTTTACGAGGATTTTTCCATTGGTCGGGTGATAGAAACGCCGCGGCGGACGATTACCAGTACGGACATTGTCAACTTTGCCTGTTTGTCAGGCGATTTTAACGGCGTTCATGCCGATTATGAATACTGTAAGTCCACTCCGTTCGGTGAGCCCATTGCGCACGCGCCTTTGATCTACGCCATAATGGGCGGCTTACAGTATGCCAGCGGTGTCAACGATGGGACGCTAATCGCGATATTGGGCGTCGATGAATGGCGTATGCTGTCTCCGGTAAAGCACGGCGACACTGTCCACATGAGATCCACCGTTAGGGAAATGCGAGAGACCTCCAAGCCGGACCGTGGGATAGTTTCCTTGGATCGTGAATTCGTCAACCAGCACGGAGAGACCGTGCAAAAGATGAAGGCGACGTTTATGTATCGCCGTCGCCCGAAAGACTAATCGCCTGTAGTGGAGAAAGTTGTGTCCGATGATCTGTTGCTCGACGTCGATAAGGGTGTAGCCACCATCACGTTAAATCGGCCGGAAAAGCGCAATGCATTCACGGATTCCATGTTGTTGGATTGGGTTGATCTGTTAGACGAATGCCAGTCTCGCAAAGATATCAACGTGATTGTATTTACCGGTGCCGGCGCCGCTTTTTGCGCCGGCGGCGATATCGGGCGCATGGAAGAAAAGGCGGCGCGCGGGCCATTGGGTGCCAAAGACGATTTATGGGAGATCACCCAGGGGTTGCCGCGCAAGATGGCCCAGGTGGATAAACCGGTGATTGCCGCCGTGAATGGCCCCGCGGTGGGCGGTGGGCTGGACGTTGCGCTGATGTGCGATATCCGTTTGGCCAGCAGCAGCGCTACCTTTGCGCAAACCTACGCCAAGATGGGTTTGTTCCCCGGTGCCGGCGGCGCCTATTATCTGCCGCGGCTGGTGGGTGCGTCGCGTGCACTGGAATTATTCTGGACATCGGATTTTTTGGACGCAGATCGTGCATTGGAATTGGGTTTGATCAACCATGTGTATCCGCAAGACGAATTTCGCGATAAGGTAACAGCGTTTGCAGAAAAGATCGCGGCGGCGGCACCCTTGTCTGTCCGGTATATCAAGCGAGCGCTTTATCAAGGACTGGAGACGGACCTGGTAACCGCGCTGGATCTGGCTTCATCGCATATGGCTATGATACGAACCAGTAAAGATCATCTGGAGGCGGTTGCCGCCTACCGTGAAAAGCGGCAACCAAAATTTAACAGTGAGTAGTATTCGTTTATTACCCGGTTGTCTCTTTAGACGGCTGCCGCGCGTTTATATTGAGGAAGCACATTTCCGCCGGCGTCTTCGACAAAGTCGACCTGAACAGCATCGCCAATCCGGACATCCAGCGCGTCTTCGCCGATGAGATTGGTGATCATAGTTGGCCCTTCCTCCACTTTGACGGCAACAACCGCATAGGGCACTTTGTCACGAAAAACGCTTGTGGGAGCGCGTCGCACAATAGTAAAACTCTCCACTTTGCCCAAGCCGCTGCTTTGAATCCACTCGATATCGCTCTCCCAGCAAGACACGCAGTGGTGCCGTGGCGGGAACTGTACTTCGCCGCAGGCGCAGCACCGCTGGAATACTAAACGACCTTCTCTAGCGGCATCCCAGTAAGGTTTGGAGTCGCCGTTCTCAAATTCGTTTGCTTGGTTCATTGCGCGCTATTTCCCGGTGTGAGCAGTGTTTAATGGCTGTCATGTTAGAGCAAAGGCCATGCCAATAGGCTATCTATTCGCCGGTGCTCGATTCCACGGAAGAATTAATAACGACTTTGCGCATTAATCTCCCGACGTGTGTTCCTTATCCATTCCAAGTTTTTTGTAGAGATAAGAACGGGAAATCTTGAGGTGCTCGGCAACGCGTTTTTTGTTTCCTTTAAAACGCACCATAGCGCTGTTGATGAGTTCGTTTTCTACCATGTCCAACGTCTCTTTCATGGTCCCTTGGCTGTTTTCGTGCAGTTTCAAAATAGGTGGGACGGCTCCCAGTTGCTCGCCCATTGTCGCCGCGCCGGAATTCGAAAAGTCAGCTATGCGCAACCGCTCCGGATCTGCAAAGACGTAGGCGCGTTCGATTTCGTGCCGCAACTGTCGCACATTTCCCGGCCAGCGTTGTTCGGACAGGTAGCTATAAACCTCAGCGTCCACTTCCGGAACGGGTCTTCCGTACTGGGCGGAAAGCTCAGATAGAAAGTGCCTTACAAGCAGCGGGATGTCCTCCGATCGCTCTGACAGAGACGGCAACCGGATGCAGACCGGACTGATCCGGTAGAATAGGTCTAGGCGGAATTTTTCCTGCTCGACAAAAAGATCCAAATCGCGGTTGGTGGCGCTGCACAAACGAAAATCCACGCGGCGCGGTTTTTCGCCGCCGACACGCTCCACCATTCGGTCTTGTAAAACTCTAAGCAACTTTGACTGGACCTCAAGTGGCATGTCGCCAATCTCATCGAGGAAAATTGTTCCTTTGTCGGCCTGCTCAAACTTGCCAATTCGACCCTTGCGATCGGCGCCGGTAAATGACCCAGCTTCATAACCGAACAGTTCGCTTTCTACCAGTGACGCCGGCAACGCGGCGGCGTTCACCGTGACGAGTCGGCCGTCGCTGCGGTTGCTGAGCCTGTGAATGGCCTGGGCAACCAGCTCCTTGCCGGTGCCGCTTTCGCCCTGAATGAGAACGGGAATGTCCAGCGGGGCTATTTTTTTAATTTGGTCCTTTAACGACTGTATCGCAAAGCTCTGGCCGACTATTGACTCCAGTACTTTTTCACCGATTCTTTGTGCGACGGTTTCTTTCTTGTAGTTTTCGACCTCTCTTTCCAGTTGGTTAACACGCCGCGAAAGGGTTTCAACCTGCTCCGGCCCTTTGAACATAATGCGTCCGATGGCGCCGACGATCTTGCCATCGTGTCTGATCGGATGTCGCGATACAACCCGCTCAGACCCTTTCATTCGCTGTAACTGCCCAACTTCGGCGATACCCGTGCGAACCACCTTATGCAGACGCGTGTTCTCAATGACGTCGGCGACCGGCTTGCCAACGCCTTCTCCCGGTTGTAGCTTGAAGAACTTCTCATGAACCGGCGAAATAAAGGCAAGTTTTCCGTCGGCATCGACGATGGTCATCGCATCGAAAGGGTCAGACAGCACATGGTGGATAATGTCGTAAGCGAAGTCTACGTGTAGCAAGAAATTCAAGACCGTGTCGGTCGAGGGCTCGCTTATGACCACAAGTGTACCGGCTTCGAAATCCGTAATCAGCACGGCGAAAGTTGCGTCTGTCAGCAACAGTGGCACCAGCCGCTTGTTTCTCGCCTCTTCGAGCCAGTTGGCATCCGCAACAAGGTTTTTGATGCGAGGATCTTCACCTGCGCCGAGGGCGCCGATCAATTTTCCGTCGCTATCCAGGACAATAATACCCGCTAGCCCTGTTGTTAATTTCGACATTTATACTTTTTCCATTAAATTTGTGTTTTCTGGGAAAACATTCTATATGATTTTGTATTCAAAGCGAACACTGGGTGGCAGGTTTCTATCTAAAAGGCATCTAATACCTGGAAGTGGAATCGGAAATGACCAAGGAGCATCCCAGCCCTATTAGGAGATTTTAGTGGATACTGAAGCCCTTTCTAGCGGGTGGCATACATTTTGTATTACTGGTTTGGCGTGTCTCCGTTTATAAGCCCGTGAGGCCCGTAGACAAATGACGCGAAAATAGCACTTTTAGGCCGTCCGGGAATTAATATCCGTATGCGCCAGCGCTACCCCGTGAAGATTTCGAGTCCAATATACTGTCTCCACGAGCTGAGAAAAGCAGTAGACAAGCGCTTAAATTTACGTTCCTCTGAAATTACGTTTAACGAGGTATGTAACGCAGAGCAATTATCTGAAGGAGGAATAAATGCAAACTGAAGTCATGAAATGGTTCGACCTACAGGCGCCCATCTTTGCGTTTTCACATTGTCGCGACGTTGTCGCCGCCGTGTGCCGCGCCGGTGGTATGGCGGCACTCGGGACAACGCACATGACCGCGGAGCAACTTGAACTCGAATTGAAGTGGCTAGACGAACACACTGACGGCAAGCCCTATGCCGTGGATGTGATGTTTGCATCAAAAAATCCCGAAGATCTGGAAGGGATAAACCGGCCTGAGGACGTGGAGCACCTGATCCCGCAAGGCCATAAAGACTGGGTGGAAAACCTGCTTAAGGAATACAATGTTCCTGAATTCAGCCAGGAAGAGAAACAGGATATTTTTAAAGACTACATGCAGGGAATGGTGCGTACTCACGCCAAGGCCAAGAAGAGCCTGGAGGTGGTTTACCAACACCCGCTGGCTAAAATGATAGTGAGCGCTCTGGGTCCGCCGCCACCCGATGTGATGGAAGAAGCCCACAGCCGCGGTTTGAAGGTGGCGGCTTTGGTAGGCCACCCGAAACACGTGAAATACCACAAACAAGCCGGTGTCGATATGTTGGTTTGCTGTGGCTACGAAGCGGGCGGCCATACCGGAGATATTGCGACCTTTGTTTTGACTCCCCAGGTTGTAGAGGCCGCCCACCCGATTCCTGTTCTGCATGCCGGTGGTGTTGGCCGCGGTAAGCAGATTGCCGCGGCGTTAGCACTCGGTGCCCAGGGCGTCTGGACCGGTACAATCTGGTTGAGCACCGCTGAGTCAGAGGCCACACCACTGACGAGGAAAATGATAATCGAAGGCCAGTCGGATGACACATTGCGGTCCAAGTGCGGAACCGGCAAATATGCACGCCGCCTCAAGTCTCGTTGGGTTACCGCCTGGGAAGAGCCGGATGCCCCGGAGCCACTTGGTATGCCATTGCAGTCGATCCTGATCAATGAAGCGCTGGAACGGATGAACAAGTTTCAGCCGGAGGGGTTATTTTCCTATCCGTCGGGTCAGGTGATCGGCATGATTGATCACGAGTCCGATGTTCGCACCGTTATGTATGAACTGTTGATGGAGTTCGGTGAAACAATGGAGTACCTGGAAAAACTCTACAAAGGTGATGAGTAGCGTGCGATTTTCGACGACGCCAAGTGAGGATGCTTGTTGCTGGACAGACACCCGTTAAGCGCGAGGGCCAAGATTTATGGAAGCACTGATCTGCGATGCTACGCGCACTCCAATCGCCCGTTACGGGGGGAGACTCTCGTCGATACGAGCTGACGATCTGGCTGCCCTGCCTATCGCTTCGCTTATCCAGCGCAATCCCCAGGTGGACTGGGCCAGTATCGACGACGTAATTTTCGGGTCGGCAAACCAGGCCGGCGAAGACAATCGCAACGTCGCCCGCATGGCCGCTCTGCTGGCCGGACTGCCCGTCGAAGTTCCGGGAACCACCGTGAATCGCCTTTGTGCATCCGGTATGGACGCGGTTGGCATGGGCGCTCGTGGCATTAAAGCGGGCGATTACGATATCGTAATCGCCGGTGGCGTGGAGAGTATGTCACGGGCGCCATTTGTTATGCCCAAGGCGACTGCCGCATTTTCTCGCGCAAACACAGTCTATGACACCACCATTGGTTGGCGCTTTGTCAATCCCCAGCTGGAGCGACTGTACGGCACTGACTCAATGCCACAGACCGCTGACAATGTAGCCGCCGACTATAACATCAGCAGGGTGGACCAGGATGGATTCGCAGCGCGTTCCCAGGCCAACTGGGCAGCTGCTCACGAAGCGGGGGTGTTCAAGGAAGAGATTACGCCTGTTTCGATCCCACAGCGGAGCGGCGACCCGATTATTATCGATACCGACGAGCACCCGCGCCCGGGAACCCGTGTGGAGAAATTGGCGACCCTGCGCGGCATTAACGGGCCTGATTTGACCGTGACTGCCGGCAATGCTTCGGGTGTTAATGACGGCGCGGCTGCGCTGCTCATTGCCAATGAAGCGACAGCGGCAAAAAATCGGCTTACACCGATGGCTCGCATTGTCGGCTTTTCGGCCGCAGGCGTTGAGCCCAGAGTGATGGGTATTGGTCCGGTTCCCGCGTCGCTTAGGGCATTAGCTCGGGCTGGCCTCACTATCGAAGATATGGATGTCATTGAATTGAATGAAGCCTTCGCTTGCCAGGGGCTTGCAACGCTGCGTGAACTCGGCGTGGCCGATGATGCTCCGCACGTCAACCCCAACGGCGGCGCAATTGCGCTGGGACATCCGTTGGGCATGTCCGGCGCGAGGATTGTGCTGACAGCAGCCTTTCAGTTGCGCCGCACCGGTGGGCGCTACGCGCTTTGTACAATGTGTGTCGGTGTCGGGCAGGGCGCTGCGCTTATTCTCGAGCGAATCTAGATTTTAATAGCGTTGGCAACTTCTTACCCTTGTGCTGTCGGCAGGTGAATCTCATGGGCGAGGCTAACCGGTATGTGCAGCTTTGCAGAAACTCCGCCGAACGGCCAGATATTGTTCGCAGATGATAGATCGTTATTTCCCTAACTACATTGTTCGCTATGCCATCGCCATCGTTATTGGTGTTTTCTCGGGAATCGCTGCTTATTTGGCTAATGTGCCGCTTCCCTGGTTGCTGGGTCCGATCATTGGAACCACCATAGCCGCAGTTATCGGCATTCCGATATCTAGCCCGGTATTTCTTCGGCCGGTGGCAATCCCCGTTCTCGGTGTGATGCTGGGCTCGGGATTTCAGGTCTCCTTATTTAAACAAGTGAGCAGCTGGCTGGTAACGCTGGCGTTTGTGCCGATTTTTATTGTTGTCGGTTGCGCTGTTTCCTATTGGTTTTACCGGCGCATTGCCGGGTTCGATGCCGTTACGGCGTTTTATTCGGGTATGCCCGGGGGCTTGAATGAGATGGTCCTGCAGAGCGAAAGCTCCGGCGCAGACTCTCGCCAAGTGGCCCTTGCGCACTCCAGTCGCGTGCTGTTTCTGGTGGTGGTGGTGGTTTTTGCGTTTAGTGTGTTTGTGGATATCAGTGCCGCGTCCGATAAGCGCGCGTATACTAATTTTTCGGATTTAACTTTACCGGATATAGCCTGGCTGGCCGGTTGCGCGGTGATCGGGCCGTTGCTTGGCAAACTGCTGCGGTTGCCGACATCGCTGTTAGTCGGCCCGCTGCTGCTGAGCGCCGCCGCGCATCTTACCGGGCTTGTGGTGCTCCCCCCGCCAACCGTGACCGTGATAATGGCGCAGATGGTTATCGGAACCTATATCGGGTGCCGGTTTGCCGGGTTGTCGATGGGTTATGTGTTGAAAAATATGCTGTGCAGCTTCGGGGCATCTTCATTATTGCTGGTGGTTACGCTTGGCGTGGCGGCTTGCGTTTCCTCGCTTTCCGGTGTTCAGTTTTCCCAGGCGGTGCTGGCTTTTTCGTCAGCCGGCGTAAGCGAGATGGGGCTGCTGGCGCTGGCAATGGGGCAGGATATCGCCTACGTCACCTTTGCTCATATCACCCGATTTGTATTGGTGGCAATTTTCGCATCCGGCGCATTTAGTCTATTTAAAAGGATGGCTCGAGGTTCATCCGAGTGATAGGTTAACTGATGATTTCAGGCGCAAACACAATGCACGAGAAGGCGCTTAATTTGCAGCGTTCGGCAACCGGGATTTGGCGGGTTGCTGCCGCAGAATAGCGTAAGGAGAAATGATGAAAGACGTAGTGATTATCGACAGTATTCGCACCGGTATGGCAAAGTCGCATCGCGGCAGTTTTAATCTGACGCGCGCAGATGACATGCTTGCTCATTGCATTAACGCCTTGCTTGATCGCAATGGGAAAATTGCGCCGGATCAAGTGGAAGATCTGGTTGTCGGTGCGGCCCATCAGGTCGGTGAGCAGGCCGGTAATTTTGCGCGGGCAGCCGTATTGCTCTCCCAGTTACCCGTTACCACCGCGGCCGCCACCACCAACCGGTTTTGTTCTTCGGGGCTGCAGGCCATCGCAATCGCAGCGGCTCAGATCGCTACCGGGCAGACTCAAATTGCGATAGCCGGAGGCGCGGAAGCTATTTCCATGCATAAACGTCAGCCGCCATACAAAGTGGTGAAGAACCCCTGGTTGCTCGACAACAAGCCGGAAGCTTTTATGGTGTCGGGCAATACCGCTGAGGTGGTGGCGAGTCGTTACGGCATTAGCCGCGAGGCGCAGGACGAATTCGCATTGCAAAGTCAGCGGCGTTATACAGCGGCAGTCAATGCGGGGCTGATCGCTGATGAAATCGTGCCCATGACGGCCACCATGTTAAAGGTCGACAGAGAGACGGGTGAGGAAAGCCGCGTCGAGGTGACCGTTGATCGGGACGAATGTAACCGCCCAAACACCACGCTGGAAGCGCTTGCGACACTGCCGGCAGTGTTTGAGGAAGACGGTACGGTGACAGCGGGGAATTCTTGCCAGTTGTCCGACGGCGCTTCCTTGACCCTGCTGATGAGCGCCGATCGTGCTGCGCAGCTGGGTATCGAACCTATAGGCGTTTATCGGGGCTTCACCGTTGCCGGTTGCGAACCGGATGAGATGGGTGTCGGCCCGGTGTTTGCGGTCCCGCGCCTGTTAAAGAATGCCGGCTTGAAGCCGGATCAGATAGATTTGTGGGAGTTGAATGAAGCTTTTGCATCTCAGTGTCTTTACTGTCGCGACACATTGGGTATCGACAACGAGATTTACAATGTGAATGGCGGCGCCATTGCCATCGGCCATCCGTATGGTATGACGGGTTCGCGCATGACGGGCACTCTGCTGCGCGAGTTGAGACGTCGCAACAAGAAATACGGCGTTGTCACAATGTGTGTCGGCGGGGGCCAGGGTGCAGCCGGACTTTTCGAGGCTGTTTGATGCGTTTAGCGTTGGTTTTGTCACGTTTAGTACACTTTAGACGTCAAAGTGTTCTCATGGTAGACATTTGTACTATTTTTACTGTATCGATTTGCCGTGGGCACATTAATTGTTGGGGCAGCGCTATTGTTAAATCTATTGGTACATTTATTGCTGTTTTTTACAGCGTAATGCCCCGCCCGCTGATTGTTTAAGAGGCTGAGAGATAGTCATGCAGTTCGCAAACCCCGACACGGTCGAATCCGCCGTAAACCTGCTGGCCACCGCGAAAGGCGAGAGCTATGTGCTGGCGGGCGGTACTGACCTGATCGTGCAGATGCAAGCCGGCCTGAAAAGCCCGGATCTGATTGTCGACATCAAGAACATTGAAGAAATGACCAGCATAACCGCTGATAACGGCGGTTACCGTATCGGGGCCGCGGTTTGCGGGGCCGAGATTTTTGAGCACGCCGGCCTGAAAGCGGACTGGCCCGGCGTTGTTGAGGCTATTGACCTGATTGGGTCTATGCAAGTCCAGAGTCGGGCGACCCCGGCAGGCAATCTGTGTAACGCTTCTCCCGCGGCCGACAGCGTGCCGGCGATGATAGCGGCCGATGCGAAAGCCACTATTGCCGGGCCAAATGGAAGGCGGACGGTTTCCGTGTTAGATATTCCAACCGGGCCGGGCGCCAACTCCCTGGCAGCCGGAGAATTGATAGTGTCAATTCAGCTGCCCGCCAGAAAATTGCGATCCGGAGATGCTTACCTGCGTTTCATTCCACGTACCGAGATGGATATCGCCGTGGTGGGCGTTGCGGTCAACCTCTCTGTCGACGAAAAGGGTATTTGCACCGACGCTCGCGTTGGACTCGGTGCCGTGGCGCCAACAGCGCTGCTGGTGGAAGAGGCTGGGTCGGCTTTGGTTGGTACAGAAGTGGATGATGCCGCCCTGGAAACTGCAGCTGAAGCAGTACGCGCGGTTTGCCGTCCGATTGATGACAAGCGCGGTACGGCGGAGTACCGAATTGAGATCGCGGGAACACTGCTAATACGCACCGCGAAAATCGCGCTGCAGAGGGCAACCGGTTGACTTAGGAATAAACTCGGGAATATTGCTTACTATGTCAAAACTCCATGTTACTGCGCTGATCAATGGCGATGAGGTGGAATTCCTCTGTGAGCCGGACCAAACCCTTCTTTCAGTGTTACGCGATGAGCTTAATTTGACGGGTACTAAAGAGGGTTGTGGTTCGGGCGATTGCGGCGCCTGCAGCGTAACGGTGGGAGAACGGGTATTCTGCTCTTGCCTGATGCTAGCTGTTGAGGCTGAAGGAAAAGAGATCAGAACGATTGAAGGTATGGCGGAAGGGGACAAATTGCACCCCCTGCAACAGTGTTTTCTGGAACAGGCCGCGCTGCAGTGTGGTTTTTGTACGCCGGGCTTTCTGGTGGCGGCCAAGAATCTGCTCGACCGCAACCCTGACCCGACCGAATCGGAAGTCCGCTATTGGCTGGCGGGCAACCTGTGCCGTTGCACCGGATATGACAAGATTGTCCGTGCCGTGCTGGATACCGCAAAAGAGATACGGCAGGCGGATGGTTCCTGAGTATCCGAGCTAAATAATTTGTTACCTAGGAGAAACTTCAATGGGTCCGGAAATTGTCGATCATTTGCTTTACCAGAAAGAAGAAAACGGCATCCTATGGATAAAGTTTAATCGACCGGAAAAAATGAATGCGCTCTATGGCCGCTCCCAGGCGTTGGGAACCGTCGCTAAGGT
>JANQKW010000239.1 GCA_028280905.1 Porticoccaceae bacterium | reverse complement strand
CAATTTGGCAAACTTACAGCACGGCCTGATTGGTCCCGGACAAACCTCCCCTGTCGGGACTCACAGCGTCACAAGTAGCACCGACGTAAGCGGGCGTCTGGGAACAGGTTTTGAGACCCTCGTCGACAGGGAAGTCGACGCGGAGCTCCCAGGGATGGGTTTACAGCGAGTCTCAAAACCTGTTCCCAGATGGCCGCGAGATGCCCGCTCCAAACCCGCTACTGATTTACTTGCTAGCGCCCGTCATCTTCGAAGGATCCACCCAAAGGTCAAACTCCTCGGCAGTGACATAACCCAGCGCCAGAGCCGCCTCCTTCAGGGTAGTGCCTTCGCTGTGCGCTTTCTTGGCAATCTCCGCGGCCTTGTAATAGCCGATATGGGGGTTCAGGCTGGTGACCAGCATCAGCGAATTTTCCAGGTGGCGCCCGATGGAAGGCAAGTTGGGCGCAATGCCGACCGCACACTTGTCATTGAAGCTGACACAGGCATCGCCGATCAGCCGCGCGCTTTGCAAAACGTTGGCCGCAATCAGCGGTTTGAAAACATTAAGCTCGAAATGCCCGTTGCTGCCGCCTATGCCGACGGTGACGTCATTGCCCATCACCTGAGCCGCGACCATGGTGAGCGCCTCCGGCTGGGTGGGGTTGACCTTGCCGGGCATAATGCTGGAACCCGGCTCGTTGTCCGGGATAATAATCTCGCCGATGCCGCTGCGGGGACCACTGCTAAGCATGCGGATATCATTGCCGATCTTCATCAGGCTGACGGCGATGCGGCGGAACGCGCCGCTCAATTCCACCATGGCGTCGTGGGCGGCCAGCGCCTCGAATTTGTTGGGAGCCGAGACAAACGGCAAGCTGGTCAGCTTGGCAATGTCCTGCGCCACTTCTTCAGCGTACCCCTCGGGCGCATTCAGCCCGGTGCCGACAGCGGTGCCGCCCAGCGCCAACTCAGACACCATTTCCAGCGCATGCTTCATCACTCTTATACCATTGTCCAATTGCTGTACATAGCCGCCGAACTCCTGGCCCAGCGTCAGCGGGGTGGCATCCATAAAGTGGGTGCGGCCGGTCTTGACAATGTTGTCGAACTCCGCCGCCTTGCTGGCCAGGGTATCGCGCAGTGTTTCAACACCCGGCAAGGTCACCTCTATGGTCATCTTGTAGGCGGCGATATGCATCGCAGTGGGAAAGGTATCGTTGCTGCTCTGGCTCTTGTTGACGTCGTCGTTGGGGTTTAGCGCCTTGTCTTCATCGGTGAGACTGCCGCCATTTAGCACATGGCCGCGGTAGGCGATCACCTCATTGACATTCATATTGCTCTGGGTGCCGCTGCCGGTTTGCCAGACAACCAACGGGAATTGGTCGTCCAGCTTGCCTTCCAGAATCTCGTCGGCAACCTGCGCAATCAGCTCTGCCTTTTGGCCATCCAGCACACCGAGGCGCTGGTTGGTAAGCGCCGCCGCCTTTTTCAGGTAGGCGAAGGCGTGGACGATTTCAATCGGCATGCTGGCGGCAGGGCCGATACGGAAGTTATTGCGACTGCGCTCGGTTTGCGCGCCCCAGTATTTGTCTGCGGGCACCTGTACCTCGCCCATGGTGTCTTTTTCTATTCGATATTTCATAGCTATCAATACGTCGTCAAGTTTCTGCGATTCACGATATTCCAACCGGCAGTTGCTGCCCCGCCTAAGTCGAACCCATAAAAGCGCTACTTTATAAGCCTAAATGCCGTTCGCGTCAATCCGTTCGCAAGCTGAGCGAAAGGTTGTTTCCATTCCGGCTAATTTCCCACGGTTTCAACAATATTTTCCGGCTTTTCACCGCGATCCAGCCGCGCTATATTCTCCACAATAAGCTGGAATCATCTCTCCACCAGCCGGTCGCTGAAGCCAGTTAGAAAGAAAACCCCTGCGGGTACTGATGGTAACCGTCATAATCCGCCTTGCTTAAGGGCACGCCTTGGTTCCTGGCTATCGCGTACACCATATTCAGGTGGAACAAGAAGTTGGGTAGGGCGTACATCAGATAATAGTCATGCCCATTGAACTCATGCTCCGCAAAACCCGCCTGGGTTGTTATTACCCTGCCCTCGAAATTCTCGAAGCTCTGTTCAGGTATGCTTTTTAGGTACGCTATTGTGGCCGCGATTTGCTTTTTCAGGCTTTCGATGGTGTTATCCTGCTCGTCAAAGGACGCTATCTCAAGCCCCGCCAACGGACAGCACGCCCGCAACGAAAAACCAGCGGCTATTTTAGCCTGCTGAGCCAGCGGAAACATATCGTCAGCCAAACGGGCGTGCAGCACTTCGGGGCTGTCCGGCTGAAACACTTCAATTTTTACCAGGATTTGCTCCAAGCACTCCAGATAGTGAATAAAAACTAATGTGGGATTCATGGTTATTTACACCGCCCTAAAGGCTTACAAGTTGTATTAGTTTGCACTTTATCAAATATCATCTGTAATAGACTCCAGAGGGATCACAGACAACAATGTGCCAGTAGCGAGCCTTTTGGTGCCACTATCTCGCGGCCATCTGGGCATGGTGTTTGAAACTCGCTGTGAACCCATCCCTGGGCGCTCCGCACCGGCTTCCCTGCCGGTGAGGGTCTCAAACACCATGCCCA
>JANQKW010000222.1 GCA_028280905.1 Porticoccaceae bacterium | reverse complement strand
CCTCAAGCTGGGGCGCGCTGCCGCCGGCGGCCAGCCGAAACCAGCCGTCCTCATTTAACACCAGCTTTTGCAAACCGGACTCGCGGCCCAGTGGGCTGCGACGGGTGCCCGGCAGCGGCCGGCTGCATAGATGTGTCAGGTAGTAGTCGCCGTCGGGCGTCTCGACAATACCGCCGTGCCCGGCGCGCTGCAGCGGATTCTCCGGCTGGTCCGCCGCGGTCAATACCGGGCCCTGCGGGTCCACCTCATACGGTCCCCAAACAGAATTCGCCCTGGCAATGGTTACCGCATGCTGGTAGCCGGTACCACCCTCCGCGGTGATCAAATAATAGTAGCCGTTGCGTTTGATAATATGCGGGCCTTCGGTGCCGTCCAGTTCAGTTCCGGTGAAAATCATCTGCGGCTTGCCGATCAGGCGGTTTGATTCCACCGAAAACTCCTGCAACTGGATTCCGGCAAAAAAGCTCCTGTCCGGCCGGTGATCCCACACCATATTGGCGTACCACTTGCGCCCGTCATCGTCGTGGAACAGGCTGGGATCGAAGCCGCTATTGTTGAGGTAAATTCGTTCCGACCAGTTGCCGTCTACCCGTTCGCAGGTGGTCAAGTAGTTGTGGGTATCCTTGAAGTTTCCGTCAAAGCGTTTGACATCCGTGTAGCACAACCAAAATTTGTTATCCGCATAGGTCAAACAGGGCGCCCATACCCCGCAACTGTCCGGTTCGCCCTCCATATTCAGCAGGTCGGGCCGATTCAGCGGGCGGGCCGCCAGGCTCCAGTTGGCCAGATCCCTGGAGTGATAGATATTCACACCCGGATACCATTCGAAGGTGGAGGTGGCGATATAGTAGTCGTCACCTACCCGGCAGATCGCAGGGTCCGGGTTAAAACCGGGAAGTATCGGGTTTTGCACCTTTATCATCTAATTTTATTCTTTTTTAATAAAATGTTACGAGCGGAATATAAAGTTATTTATAATATTTTCCACCCACTCCTGCTTACCGCTGATTGTCGCGGGTTCGCCGTTTTCCGCAGCGTAATCCCGCAGCGCCTGCAACGTCAATTCCCCCGCCTCGAAGGCGCTTCCCTCGCCGCTGTTGAAGCTCGCGTAACGATCGTATTTAAACTGGGCCAGCTTGGATTTCTCCAGAATGCTATGGGCGATCAGCAGGCCGCGCGCAAAGCAGTCCATGCCGCCGATATGGGCGATAAACATATCCTCCAGATCAGTGGATTCGCGGCGCACCTTAGCGTCGAAATTCAGGCCGCCCTTGTCGAAACCGCCCGACGCCAACACCACCAGCATCGCCTGCACCGTGTCGTTCAGGTCGGTGGGGAACTGGTCGGTGTCCCAGCCGTTTTGCGGGGTGCCGCGGTTGGCGTCAATGGAACCCAGCATTCCGGCATCGGTGCACATTTGCAGCTCATGGGCAAAGGTGTGTCCCGCCAGCGTGGCATGGTTGGCCTCCACATTGACTTTAAAATCCTTATCCAGGCCGTAGTGCCGCAGAAATCCGATCACGGTTTGCGCGTCCGCATCATACTGGTGATACATGGGCTCCATGGGTTTGGGCTCAATCAAAAAGTTGCCCTTAAACCCGATCGAGCGCCCATAGTCGCGCGCCATGGTCAAAAACCGCGCCATATGGTCCAGTTCGCGGCGAGTGTCGGTATTGAACAGATAGGCGTAGCCTTCACGGCCGCCCCAGAATACATAGTTCTCACCCCCCAGCGCCACGGTGGCATCCAACGCCGCCTTGACCTGTGCACCGGCCTGGGCAACCACCTGAAAATCCGGATTGGTAGAGGCGCCGTTCATGTAGCGGGGGTGGGAAAAAACATTGGCCGTTCCCCACAGCAATTTCACGCCGCTGGCTTCCTGTCGCTGCTTGGCCATCTCTACCAGGTGTTGCAGGTTTTTCTCGCTCTCCGGCACCGAGTTGCCCTCGGGCGCCATATCCCGATCGTGAAAGCAATAAAAAGGCACACCCATTTTGCTAAAGAATTCAAATGCCGCATCCAGCTTGTCCTGCGCCGCGGCGAGTGGGTCGGACTTTTCTTTCCAGGGCTGGCTGCGGGTGCCCGGGCCGAACGGATCATTACCGTCGGCACAGAAGGTGTGCCAATAACAGATGGCAAAACGCAGGTGGTCGCGCATGGTTTTGCCGCCCACCAAACGATTTTCGTCATACACCTTAAAGGACAGCGGATTGTCCGATTCCGGCCCCTCATACGGGATCTTTGCTATGCCGGGAAAAAATTCGCGATCGCCGATAAACAATTTCGTGCTCATAGTATTGCCTTTATCTAGTTGTCGTACAAAGGAGTCAGTAGCTCTAGGGCGTGCCGGTAATCAGCATAAGCTCCACCATAGAGTTCCGAATTCGCGGGGTTGGGTTCCGTGCAAAGCGCGGCATCGCGGCTTAAATGCTGCGCGGTAATGTCGCTGATGGTTAGCGAGGGGTCCGCTTGCCGTTGCAATACCCAAAGCGCCTGCAGCGCCGCGCCAAAGGACGCACCCTCCTGTTGCTGCAACAGGGTTACCGGCAAGTCGCAGACATCCGCGACAATTTGCCGCCAAACACCGCTGTTGGCGCCGCCGCCAGTCAATACAATTTCACTGGCTTGCGCGCCCAACCGGCCCAATTCATCGAGGCCGAATTTCAACGCGAAAGTGGCGCCTTCCACCGTTGAACGCAGCAGGTGACCCTTGCTGCAATTATGCGACGTCAACCCCAACACACAGCCTTTGGCGTTGGGCAGGTTCGGGGTGCGTTCACCGTTAAAAAACGGCAGCGTGATCAGGCCATTGCAACCGGAGGGTACCGACGCAATCGCGCTGTCAAATTGTTCGACGCTGACGCCTAGAGGCTCGCGCATAAGTTCCGTGCCAATCGTGCAGTTCATGGTGCACAGCAGCGGCAGCCAGCCACCCGTCGAACTGCAGAACGCGGCGATATTGCCGTTTTCGTCAATAACGGGTGTGTCTGAATAGGCGTACAGGGTGCCGGAACTGCCCAGACTCATGGTTAGCTTGCCGGGCGATACATTACCCGTTCCGATCGCGCCCATCATATTGTCGCCGCCGCCGGTGGACACGGGGATCCCGGCGGGCAGGCCATAGCTTGCCGAAAACGCCTGGGTGGTGTGGCCGATAAACTGAGTGGAATCCACCAGCGGCGGCAGACAGGCGCTGAGATCCCGATTGGCATCGAGCGCTTGCAACAGCTCGCTGCTCCAGCGGCGCGTCCGCACATCGAGCAGCCCGGTGCCCGAGGCATCGCCATACTCCATTCGCACCGCGCCGGTCAGCACGTAGTTCAGGTAATCGTGGGGCAGCAGTATATGCGCCAGCCTGTCGTAAAGGTCCGGGTGGTGACGTTTTAGCCAGAGTATCTTGGGCGCGGTATAACCCGTGACCAGCGTATTGCCGGTATAGACGATACACTGTTCAGCGCCCCCGCAGGCAGCGAGCATGTCGTCCACCTCCGCCTGCGTCGATGTGTCGCACCACAGCTTCACCGGCGCCAGCACTTCTCCGTTCTCGTCCATCGCCACAAAGCCGTGCTGCTGCCCGGACACGCCTATCGCCTGCACGGATTCCCGCAAGCTGACGGGCACCTGATCGAGACAGTCCTTCAGCGCCGTGAGCCACCATTCGCTGTGTTGCTCGGCGCGACCCGTTGCGTCACGATCGACGTCGAGCGGCGAAGATGTGACCGACACCAGTTCCTTTGACTGGTATTCATAGAGCACCGCCTTCATGCTCTGGGTGCCGAGATCTATACCCAATACTGTTTTCATATAACTCGCTACCTCAGCTGTTTGCTCGGTGTCATCCGTTGTCGTGGTTTCGCCACCCTAGCGCCTCTCCACGATAAAAATGTAATCGTTTACATTTATGCTATCAAAAAAACCCTCGGTTGCATAACTAGTGGCAGCTAAGGAGTGCAGCGCGGCCAAAACCGGACATCCAAACCCCGGGCTACGCATTGCCAAGCTCCCGCACCTGATCCATGTGCGCCTGGATATTCAAACTCGTTTCCAGCGGGATTACCCGGGACTGTAAACGACCGGCGAGAATATCGTCGCAGGCCGCGGCAATCTCGAAGTTAAAGCCATTGCTGGTGCGGTGATCCTGGTAACTTAGAATACGTTCATCGAGGCGGTACAAATGGCATTGGCTGGCGCGCCAGAAATCCGGAATCGCGATATAGCCATCCTCGCCAATAATATAGGCCCAGTTCTGCAGCTTGCAGCGAAACGAGGTTCCCAGGGTGGCGACGCAATCCCGGTAGTTGAAGGTAAACACCAGGTCATCGGTAACGCCGTTCGGCGCCTGCCTGCCGATAGCCCGGATGCGCTGGGGTGATTCACCCATAAACAGCTCCGCCAGCGCCACCGGGTAGACACCCATCTCCAGCAGCGCACCGCCCGCCAAGTCCTTGTGGTACTCGCGCAACTCCGGGTTATAAGGCAACGGGTAGCCAAAATCCGCTTTGATATGTTTAAGCGCGCCAATGCGTCCTTCTTCAACCCACTCCAAGGCTTTTCTGATAGCGGGTAGAAACCAGGTCCACATGGCTTCCATCAGGTAGCAGCTGTTTTCCGCTGCCGCCGCGATTAACCGGCGGCACTCCTCCGCGTTGGCCGTCAGCGGCTTTTCACAGAGAACCGCCTTGCCCGCCGCCATGGCATCCACCGCATTTTGCAAATGGAAATTGTGGGGCGTCGCTATATAAACGGCATCGATGCTTGGGTCGTCGAAAAGCGCCTGGTAGCCGTCATAGGCATTGGCGATCTGGTGTTTATCGGCAAACGCCTTGGCGTTGTCCAACTGCCTCGCCGCAACGCCCACCAGTTCGGCATTGTCGACCAGTTTAATGTCATCGGCGAAGGTGACGGCTATTCTCCCCGCCCCGACAATTCCCCATCTAACTTTTTCCATTCCGCTACCCCGTGTATTCATATATTTACGCAGCGACCGCCGCAGTGGTTTTCCGCGCCAGCTCCCGTTCCAGTTGTTCCAGCGATTTGCCCTTGGTTTCCGGCAACAGGCGCATCACCAGCACCAAAAAAAACAACGCAAACAAGCTGTAAACCAGGAAGGTCACCGATGCCCCGAAAGTGGATAATTCCCAGGGAAACACCACCTGCACGCCATAGCTGATGCCACTGTTGCAGACCCCCACCACCGCCATCGCGACGCCGCGCAAGCTGTTCGGGTAAATCTCCGGCAGCAGCACCCACATCACCGGCCCCAGGGAAAACGCGAAGGACGCCACAAAGCCCAGTATGCCGATCAGTATCAGCTGGGAATTAAGCGATACGCCGGCCTGCAACAGCTCGCCCTGGTGGACCTGGAAAGCCGCGTCGCCCAACCGCTCCTTGAGAGCGGTTTTCAACGCCACGTCGTCGCGGAAGGTCTCACCGGCCAGCCCTTCCAGCGCGGCCTTGTCGATGTCCTCGCTGAGCGCCGCGACACTCTGTTCGGAGAAACCGTATTGCGCCTGGCTAAAGCCGTAGGAACAGATACCCATGCTGATAAACACACCCAGCAGCCCCGCCACCAACAATGGCTTGCGACCCAGCCTGTCGATCATCAACATCGCCAGCAGGGTAAATACAATGTTGGTAATGCCGATCCACACAGCCTGGGTGAAGGCCGCATCCGTGCCAACGCCACTCTGTTCAAAGATAGTCGGCGCGTAGAAGTAAATGGCGTTGATGCCGGTTATCTGCTGGGCCACCGCAACCACCAGCCCGATGGTCAGCGCATAGCGCCATTTGCTGCTAAACACCCTGGAGACCCGGCTGAAAAATGTCTCCTGCTCCGCTGAAATACTCGCCTTGATGGTCTCGATCTGGGACTGCAGCTGATGTTCCGGCACAATCCGGGATATCACGCTGCGCGCCTCTTCGATGCGGCCTTTTATCATTAGCCATCTGGGGCTCTCCGGCACGGTAAACAGCAGCACAAAAAACGCCAGTGCCGGCAATATCTCCGCCCCTAACATCCAGCGCCAGGTGTGCTCGTCGATCAGCAATGTCTGTACCCAATCCGCGTCGGACCCGGTAACTTTCTGGAAGAAGTTGTTGCTGAAATAAGCCGCCGAGAAACCTACCACGATATTGAGTTGGTTGATGGAAACCAGCCGGCCGCGCAACTCGGCCGGGGCGATTTCCGAGATATAGATAGGCGCCAGCGCCAGTGAGGCAAATGCCAGTCCACCGATAAAACGCGCGGCATACAGCGCCTGGTAACTCGGTGCAATCGCGGAGAGCACAGCGGATATCACATAGAGGCTGGCGATAATAATCAGTATCTTGCGCCGCCCTATCAGGTCGCTTATCGGCCCGGCGCCGATCGCGATCATGCCGCTTAAACTGGGCGCCGCCACCACGAACCCGGTCTGCCAGTCATCCAGACCGAACTCGGTAACCACAAAGCCGATAGCGCCGGAAATCACCGCCGCATCGTAGCCAAATAAGAAACCGCCCAGCGAAACGATAACAGCCAGCCGCATCACAAATGCGGTGTTACTATCCATTTGCCTGCCCCGCTCTTTTCATCGGAGTTCTCCTAACGCTGGACCGCCAGGCGATCTTCCACCACCTGATTGTCGGAAAACCGGTAGCGCATATTTCGGTACACGCAGATGTCGGTAATATCCTCGGGCGTGCCGTGAGTGGCCGAACGATAGTTGGTGGATACCCGGTACTTGCCAATCACCGGCTCGACGCGGTGCCAGCAATGGCCGTGAAGAAGCAACAGGGTTCCCTTTTTGGGCGCGAATACCAATTGATCATCAAAGACTTCATCCACATCCCCTATTGTCAACTCACCGCGGCGATGGGAGCCGGGGATAACCAGGGTTTTGCCGCCTGTTTCGTCGGTTATATCGTGGGTGTAGATCAGCCGGTTCATATTGAACTTCTGGGGATCGTCCGGTGGGCAATCCTGGTGCCACGCCTGGCCCTTGGTGCCCTGGCGGGAGAACATCACCATACTGTACAGGGAGTACCAGCCCTCGCCGAGGATGGCGGTGCTTAGCTTTTGCAACCGCGGGTCGTTTTCGACAATATCAAAGGCACCGACCCCTTCCATCTGAGGAAACCAGGGAATGACTTCGGTCTGGGCTTTTTCCAGGAACTCGTCATTGTGGAAGAACGCCGGGTCTTCCCCGAAATGGTCGAGGATCAATTGGTTGTAGCGATCCATCAGCGCAGCGTCAAAAAAATCTTCCAGCAGCAGAAAGCCCTGCTCCCAGAATTGATCCGCTGGTTTTTGATAGTTCATAAAGCCCCCGCTGGTTTATTCGGGCGATTGGTTTATGCCTGCCCGGTTCTGACTGTTTATAGGTACTTTATACCAGCTCTCGACAAAAATGTAAACGTTTACATTAATATTTTTTGATGGTTTTTTAGGAGAGCTTTTAATAAGTTTTATCAATGTTTTTGTGAAAAAGATTTGTAGAAATTATTGTAAAAAAAAGCCGCCGGTTGAGATTCGCGGCGGCTATACAGACAGCTTGCGCTGCATTCTAGGGAGTTAACAGTGAACGTCCCTGTTCAATCAACGCAGGTTAGAAGGTTCCTCGTAGTCCGAACGAATATCGCGGTTCCTGGTCGTTTTCTAACAGGAATTGGTCGTTAAAGCGTCCGCGCTGCTCCTGATCTTCACCCGTGATATTTAGGGCCTCAAAGAATATCGTTAGATTATCGTTCAGCGCATAGGAGGCACTGAGGTCAAATTGCAGATACTCGTCGTAAAAGACCGGCTCATTGGGTGCGCGCAGCTGGTTTTCCGAGAACAGGAACTCGTCACGCCAGTTTGCCGCCAAGCGCACCGAGAACAAATCATTCTCATAAAAGCCGACCAGGTTGTAGGAGTCACTTAAGCCGATCAGAATAGACTGCTGTTCAAAGTTATTGGGATCATACTCCGCGTCGCTTGACACTACCGTGTAGTTGGCTTGCACCCCAAAACCGCTATCACCGAACAGGTGTTGAATAGCAAACTCCCAGCCGTCAATGGTTCGTTCTTCTGAATTTAAAGGACGAGTAATTGAAAAGATTGCTTCTGGATCTCCAGGCTGACTAAAAACTGGGATTGCCATCTCGCTCCCAGTCGTAGGTATAAAGCGTCCTTGAGGGTCCAACAGAGGAGCTCCGTTCGAATCGAGAATGACGTCATTTTCAACATCAGTGGCAATATAATCTTCAACTTGCTTATAGAAAAAGGTCACGGAAGCGTAGCTACCCTCAGCGTAGTACCATTCGAACGCCAAATCTATGTTATCTGCTATATAAGGCTTAAGATTGGGATTACCGGAACTCGCAGTACTGTTACTCGGGCGATAATCGCTGATGGTAGTAATTGGCCTTAGAGCGTTCAAATCCGGACGCGCTATCGATTTACCATAGGAAAATCGTGCAACAGTCTCTTCGGTGGGTTCAATTTGGAAATCAAGAGAAGGTAAAAATATCTCGTAGGAACCATCCACGGTAAAAAACTCTTCCTCAGCGTTTGGGTCGAATACCACTATCCCCTCAGTGTTGCTAGTGATGCCAAGCGCTATTGGAAAAGTCTGGAATGCGGACCCACTGACATCTGTATCTTCATAGCGAACGCCCACAGAAAGTCTTCCCGGTAATCCACCTATTTTGAGCTCAGTTTCAAGATTAAAAAAGGCTGCCAATGACTCTTCAACCGCGCCAAAAAAGGTAGGTGGAAAATTCTCCACAAGGGTATCAATTTGCGTCGGGAAGGTGGCTTCCACCAGCGCGTTAACATCAAATTCAATTACTGTATCAAAACCGCTGGGCGCGTCTATAATCGAGCGCGTAAACGCTTC
>JANQKW010000195.1 GCA_028280905.1 Porticoccaceae bacterium | reverse complement strand
TTCAGACATCCGTGAATAGAGCTGATGATTACTGGCCAGCTTCAAGGTCGGCGCCCCGGCGGCGCCGGATGTGGACCCTCGCCCGGTGGTAAAACAGATCAGATTGGCGCCCGCGGCAATTTCACCGGTCACCGAGCAGGGGTCGTAGCCGGGGGAGTCCATAAACAACAGGCCACCGACCGCTGAGGGTTCGGCATAGGACAGCACCCTATTGAGCGGCGAGGTGCCGCTTTTCGCCACTGCCCCCAATGATTTTTCCAGTATGGTGGTGATGCCGCCAGCGAGATTACCCGGCGACGGGTTGTTATTCATGTCCTGGCCGTGGCGGGCGAGATAGTCCTGCCACCAGTCCACCTTACTCTGCAGTTCCGCGGCAATTTCCGGGCTGGCCGCGCGATTGTACAGCAGTTGTTCCGCACCATATATTTCCGGCGTCTCCGCCAGAATCGCACTTCCGCCGTTGGCGACCACGCGGTCTACCGCGGCGCCCAGCGCCGGATTCGCGGTGATGCCGGACCAGCCGTCGGACCCGCCGCATTGCAGACCCACTTTAAGCGCGGACAAGGGCGCCGGCTGCCGTTCGACCCGGGCCGCGCCCTGCAACAGTGCCTCGACAGCAGCCACGCCCTCTTCAATGGCCGCGCTGGTGCCACCTGCATCCTGGATGCCAACGGTACGTATTCCCGCGCGGAGTCGATCATCTATCTCATCGAGCAGTCCGTCCGCCTGGTTCACTTCACAGCCTAATCCCACCACGACCCAGCCGTAAAAATTGGGGTTTTTCAAATAGCCGGAAAGCACGCGCCGCAAAACATTAAGATCCACACCCTCCCCCGCGGCGATACCGCAGCCGGTTTGATGGGTCAAAGGGACCACACCATCCACACTGGCGCACCGCAAAGCGGGATGACTGTCGAAATGCCGCGCAATACGGGCGACGACTGTCGCCGAGCAATTTACCGTCGCCATCACACCAATATAGTTGCGTGTGCCCACCTGGCCGTCGGGGCGAATGTAGCCGTCAAAAGTCCCTGCCGACTGCGGTGCGTTGTCCGTTGTATCCGCATCGGCATGTGCTGCCGCGCCGGCGTTCGCCGCAACCTCTACATACTGCAAGTTGTGTACGTGTACATGGGAGCCTGCGAGAATTTCCTGGCTGGCCACGCCGATCATTTGGCCGTACTTGTAAAGCGCGTCACCGGCTGCAACGTCCCGCAGGGATACCTTGTGGCCGGCCGGAACCTCTTCCCTGCAAGCGAGTGCGTCAGTCAATTGGTCACCCGGCATCAGCGCTTTCAGGGCTACGCCAACAGAATCGCCGGCGTGCATTTGTAGAATGGCATTAGACATGATGACCTCCGAGGAGCTTTGCCAGCTCCGACCATTTTTGCTCCGGCAAAATAGCGCCCGACACCTGTACCACCTCGGTCGCCACCCGGTGCGCGAATGGAATTGCGTCCGGCATTGCCCGGCCCGAGCCCAGCGCCGCGAGCAGCGCGCCGCTAAAAGCGTCGCCGGCGCCGGTGGTGTCGGCCACCGCATCCGAGACGGGCAAATCGTAACGCGCAATATCCCCGGCGCTGATCCACACAGCTTGCCCGGGAAGTGTCATGACAACCTGCGCCTGTTTTTGAGAATAGCGTTTCGCCAGCGCGGTAATAGCCTGTTGCTCGCTATGCCTTTGGTATATTGATAGCTCATCTTCGAGGCTGGGTAAATACAGGTCGGCGTTGCCGATCGCGGCATCGTAGCTGTCGGCAATCTGGTCTGATCCCCGCCACAATTGCGGGCGATAATTACTGTCGAAGCAAACCATCCCGCCGTCGGCGCGAAACCCCCGCAGAAAATCGAAAAAGGCCGCGCGCACTTCCGGCATCATCAGCGCCAGTGTTATACCGCTCCAATAAATGCAATGGCTATCATCCAGGTGTTGGAGCGCCGCCAACAGCGCGATGGGATCCGCAAACCACTGCCTAGCCGCTGAGTTGTCACGCCAATACGCAAAACTGCGCTCACCCGAACTATCGGTACTGATCGCGTAAATACCGGGCAAGGCATCCGGAAGCGTGGCAATGTGGACTCCCCGCACCCCGTGAGCCTCTACCGCCCGGCGGATACGGTCGCTGTAAACGTCGGTACCCAACGCGGTAATATACTCGCTGGTCATTCCCAAGCGGGACAATGCCGCGGCAGTGTTAAAGGTATCCCCCGCCACGCCGATGGACATGCTGTGTTCGCTCAGCGCGGCCAGCTCGATCATTACCTCACCCAACACGGCGAATTTTCGCGAGCCTAGTTGCAACGGGATTTGCCTCGACACGGTTTAAACCTGCCTTTTACCAGTTGAACATGGAGCCGTCTTCCAGGCGGTTAACCGGCAAGTAGGCACGGTGGTAGGGATACTTCTTCGCCAGGGTTTCATCGATATCCACGCCGTGTCCCGGCGCTTCCCCTGCACGAAGGTAGCCGTCCGCAAACTGGTAATCATGGGGGAACACAGCGTCGGTTTCGGGTGTGTGCCGCATATATTCCTGGATACCGAAATTGGGCACCCAGGTATCGAAGTGCACTGCGGCGCCAAGCGTGATCGGGCTTAGGTCAGTGGCGCCGTGAAAGCCGGTTTTCACATGGTAAAGCTCCGCCAAATGCGCAATCCTGCGCACATGTGTAATGCCGCCGGCATGTACCAGGGTGCTGCGGATATAGTCAATCAACTGCTCGGTGATTAACTGCTGGCAGTCGTGAATCGACGCAAACACCTCGCCGACCGCCAGCGGGGTTACCGTGTGCTGACGAATCAGCCGGAAACCCTCCTGCAACTCCGCCGCAACCGTGTCCTCCAGCCAGAACAACCGGTAAGGCTCCAGCTCCTTTCCCAGGCGACCGGCTTCTATCGGCGTTAACCGGTGGTGAGCATCGTGCAGCAGGTGGTGGTCGTAGCCGTAGGTTTCGCGCAGGGTATCGAACAGCTTTGGCACATGGTTCAGGTATTTTTGCGTGGACCACAGGTTCTCAGAGGGCAATTCGGCATCGGCCGGCTCGTAGAACATTTTATCTTTGGAAACGCCGTAGGTGCTGGGTAAGCCGGGAACACCGGTTTGCGCGCGAATGGCCTT
>JANQKW010000167.1 GCA_028280905.1 Porticoccaceae bacterium | reverse complement strand
GTGACCATTCCCGGCGAGGCGCGCCTTGCCATGACCGCTGACACGCCAACTGCATCCGTCATTATCACCTTGAAGGAGTACTAGACTACTGCGACAATATGTCGCATATCTAAAGCACCTGCTGTTTCTTAAAATACCGGCTTTCACTACTTTCGGGAAAAAAACGTGAGAGCATACCCGCTGTACATCTTTACCCTAATGTTCACCACAACGGCCTTAGCTGACCACGGCGACAATATCCAGGAAGTTGTCGTCGCCGACCGACAGCTGGATATCGGGCAATTCAACATCCGCCCCGGGGACGTCGCGTTTAACGCCGACGCCGCCGGCCTGCTCAGAGCCGCGCCGGGAGCCAACGTCAACAGCAACGGCAGTATCACCGGCGTGGCGCAATACCGCGGTCTGTTTGGCAACCGCGTCAATGTGCACCTGGACCATGCGCCGGCACTGACCGGTGGACCAAATGCGATGGACACCCCACTTTCGTACACGCCTACACTGCTGTTAAAGGAACTGACGGTCAATAGGGGCATCGCCTCCGTCAGCGCCGCCCAGGAAACCCTCGGCGGTCATATCCACGCGCAATTAAATCGCGGTGAATTTGCCAACGGCGACGCCTTCACGTTTACCGGGGCACTGCAAAACCGCTTTAACAGCAATAGTGATGGCGAGAGTTATGCGTTAAACGCGGTAGCCGCCAATAACCGCCACAAGCTCGCCGCGCTGGCGAGCCACGACGACGGCAATGCCGCCGAAAGCGGCGCTGGCGACACCATTGCCGGCACCCAATATCGCCGTTCCCGCTATGACCTGAGCTACGCCTGGACCGATCAAAAAAGCGTGGTAGAGATCTATGCCGGTCAACTGGACACCCGTGACACGGGTACCGCCAGCCTGCCCATGGACATCAATTATGTGGAGAGCGAGCTAAGCGGTGTAAATTTTTCCACCCAAACGGAAACCGCGTTGATCAGCGGGCATATTGCCTATAGCCATGTCGATCACGGTATGGATAACTTTTCCCAGCGCCAACCGCCCATGCCACCGATGTTTCGCGCCGCCGACGTGTCAGCCCAGGGCCTCTCCTGGGACTTACAGGGCCAGTGGCAATTTGGCGAGGATCGCCTCTCGGTCGGGGTCGACGGCAATCAATCCCGCCACGATATGACACTTGCCAACCCGAACAACGTCGCTTTCGCGATTCATAACTTTAATGACGTGGAGCGGGATGTCACAGGTATTTTTGCCCAGTGGAACAGCCGCGCCGGCGCCTGGGATACTGAACTGGGCGTGCGCTATAACCGCATCTCGGTGGACGGCGATTCCGTCAGCGCCGCCGGCCTTCCGGGCATGATGGGAATGAACGCCGGATTGCTGGCTACCCGGTTAAACCAAAGCGACCGCAGCAGGGATTACAACACCCTGGACCTGGTGGTTAAACTACAGCGCCCGCTTAACTCAACTACCGACTTACTCATCGAACTGGGCAGAAAGAACCGCGCCCCCTCTTATCAGGAACTCTATCTGTGGCTGCCGCTGCCCGTCACCGGCGGCCTCGCCGATGGCAGGAGCTATATCGGCAATGTTGAATTGAACGAGGAGACATCCCATGAACTGGTGGCGGGCCTGGACTGGCAGTCGGGTAACCTGCAGATAGCGCCGCAACTGTTTTACCGTCGCATAGATGACTATATTCAAGGCGTTCCCGCGATGGATATGACGGCCAATATGGTCAGCACCATGATGACAGGTATGCCCTCGCTGATGTTCGACAACGTGGATGCCGAACTGTACGGCGCGGACCTGGCCTATCACTACCGGCTTTCCGACGCCCTGAGTTTGCAGGGAAGTCTCAGTTATACGAGGGGCATACGCACCGATCGGGACGACGACCTGTATCGCATCGCGCCTCTGAATCATCGCCTGACTCTGGCTTACCAAACGGACAAGCTTGCGCTTTCGGTGACCTCCGTATTGGTCGCCGAACAAATGCAGGTTGCCGATTTCAACGGTGAACAACAAACAGCGGGCTACGGTTTGGTGCATGCGGCCGCCAGCTACCAACTGCTCGACAATCTGACGTTGCAACTGGGTATCAATAACCTGTCCGACAAGCAATATGCGGATCACCTGGCCGGCTATAACCGCATCGCGGGAGGCGACTTGGCGGTAGGTGAACGCATGCAGGGCGCCGGGCGAAATATCTACGCGGGTTTTACGCTGAACTGGTAATCCCACCCAGCCCGTTTATGTCATCCCCAATCAGCCGCGGTTCGGGATGACAGTCCGACCGCTCCGCAATCTGGTAGTATGTCGCTCCATGACGGACGACGCGCCCAATCAATCAGCCACTCGCAGGCATCTGCAGCAACTGAGCACCATTCGCTTTATCGCACTGGGATGTCAACTTCTCGCGCTGGTGTTCTTCTCGCAGGTTCGACCCATCGGTTTGCCGGCTGGTGTATTAGGCGGAATTCTCGCCGTTTACGCGCTGATCATTTTGCTGACCTGGCGGCGCAGTTTCTGGCAAAAGGCCATTTCCGAAGTTGAGTTTTTCGGCCATATCGTCGTCGACATTCTTTTTTTCAGCGCACTGCTGTTCTACAGCGGCGGCGGCACCAACCCGTTTGTTTTCTACTACCTGGTGCCGATCAGTATTTCCGCCGCAACCCTGCCGCGCCACTTCACGCTGTCGGCGGCGGTGCTGTCCCTCACCAGCTATAGCCTGCTGCTGCGGTTCTACGTACCTATCCCGGCATTACAACCGGGTCACCACGGTGACCAAAGCGGCGACCTGCATATAGTCGGCATGTGGCTTAACTTCTGCCTTAGCGCGGCGCTAATCACCTATTTTGTCACCCGCATGTCCGGTGAATTGCGCGCCCAGGAACAAGCGACGGCACGCCACCGGGAGGATCAATTGGTGGACGAGCAAATTCTCGGTATCGCCACGCTCGCGGCAGGCACCGCCCACGAGTTGGGCACACCGCTCAATACCATGAAAATACTGGTGGAGGAGCTTAAAACCACAGAGGCAAACGACCAGGTTCACGACGATATTGGGCTCCTTGAGCGACAGATAGATCAGTGCCGAATAACCTTGCAACAGCTGGTCAAAACCGCTGGCGAATCCACCGCCGAAGCATCCGTGTCCGAACCGGTAAGAAGCTACTTCGAAACGCTCATCGAGCGCTGGCAACTATTGCGTCCGCAGGTGCCGTTGAACGCCGAAATAACACCCTCGGCACCGCCCGTTAGCGCCCGCTTCCATCCCTCCGTATCCCAGGCGTTAATCAGCTTGATCAACAACGCCGCCGACGCCAGCCCTGAAAAAATCCGTATCTCCGTCGACTGGGACCACTCTCAGGCCAGGTTGGTCATTACCGACCATGGCGCCGGCGTAAGCCCCGCAATCAGACAGGATAACCCGCGGCCATTTACCTCCAGCAAGCCCGATGGGATGGGGCTGGGCCTGTTCCTGACCAAAGCGACGCTAAAGCGCTTTGGCGGCGAAGTGTCCTTGCAGAGCAAGCCGCAGGGCACCACCACAACAGTTACGCTGAAGTTCGACCCATGACAGAAAAACTATTGATCGTGGACGATGACCAAACCTTTGCGGCCGTTCTGGCGCGCTCCATGGAGAGGCACGGATTTCAGGCGGCGACCGCCTGCTCCGCCGAACAGGCGCTGACAGCATGCCGGGAAACCGCGTTCGTGAAAGCCGTTGTGGATTTAAAGCTGGAGCAACAATCGGGCTTGCAACTCATTCCGCAGCTGCTAAAGTTGCGTCCCGAACTACAGATACTCATGTTAACCGGCTACTCCAGTATCGCAACCGCCGTGGAAGCCATCAAACTCGGGGCGGTCAACTATTTGTGCAAGCCGGCCGGCAGCGAGGAAATACTGGCGGCGTTCAACGCCGATGGCGGAGATGTGGCGCTCGCGGTCACGCCACCGTCGGTAGACCGGCTGGAGTGGGAACATATCCAGCGTGTGCTGGCGGCCAATGATGGTAATATCTCCGCTACCGCGAGAACACTCGGCATGCACCGCCGTACTTTGCAACGAAAACTACAGAAGCGACCCGTTAAAAAATGACCTTCACCTCAATGCTTATCCCGCTGTGGATACTAGGCGCCGCAACAATCCAAGCGGCCGAACCCGCCGAGACACACGGCGACAAGACAGTCGAGTCCATCGTGGTCAGCGCTACGCGGCTCGACGAAAGCAGCGCCGATCTGATCGGCAGCTACACCAGTTTCGGCGAAGATCAGTTGTCCCTTGTGCAACCGGTCCATATCCAGCAGTTATTGCAGCGCGCGCCGGGGATCAACCTGCACCGCGGCAACGGCCAAGAATACCTGCCGGCGATTCGTTCGCCGGTGCTGACCGGCGCCGGCGCCTGCGGCGCTTTCCTGATGATGGAAGACAACATCCCGCTGCGGGCGGCCGGCTTCTGCAACGTCAACGAGCTGTTTGACGCCCACACGGAACAGGCGCAACGGGTGGAAGTGGTGCGCGGTCCGGCAACCGCTTTCTACGGCTCCAATGCGCTGCACGGCGCAATCAACATTATTACGCCGGACGCCAAGCCGGGAAAATCCCTCAATATTGGCATTGAGGGCGGCCCCTACGACTACGCCAGAACCCGGCTCAGCGCCGGCGGCGGCAGCAAAAACAACGCCTGGCGCGCCGGCGTCACCGCCACACACGACGGCGGCTATCGCGACGACTCGGGTTTCGACCAGCAAAAGCTGACGCTGCGCCACCATTACCGGAAGCAAACGCTGCAAGTGGATAGCGGCTTCACCTACAGCAACCTGAATCAGGAAACCGCCGGCTTTATTGTCGGCGAAGACGCCTATAGAGACAGCAGCCTGGCCAGGTCCAACCCGACGCCTGAAGCGGCAAGGGACACAGAGGCGCTGCGGCTTTGGTCCAGGTTTCAGTACGACAGGCTGCAGGTGGTGCCCTATTTACGCTACGCGGATATGACGTTCAGGCAGCATTTTCTGCCCGGCGATCCACTCGAGGAAAACGGCCACCGCAGCATAGGCGTGCTCTCGTCTGTTTATCTCGACGCCACGGAAAGCCGGCAACTGGCGATAGGCCTGGACGGTGAATTCACCCGAGGATTCCTCAAGCAATCCCAGGCGGACCCAACCCAGGGATCGGCATTCCTGCAGGAAACCATTCCGGTGGGGCAACACTATGACTACCAGGTGGACTCCTTTATGGCGGCGCCCTTTGTCCACCTTGACTGGCTGCTTTCGGATCACTGGCAACTAACCGCCGGGCTGCGCTACGAATTTATGGATTACCAATACGACAACCGCATGCTGGCGGGCCGCACCCGCGACGACGGTACCGCCTGCGGCTTTGGCGGCTGCCGCTACAGCCGGCCGGCCGATCGCAGCGACAGCTTTAACAACTGGTCGCCGAAATTCGGGATCAGCTACCTGATTGATGCGGACAACCGCGCCTATCTCAATATTGCCCGCACCTTCCGGGCGCCGCAGGCCACCGAACTCTACCGGCTGCAGCGGGAACAGCTAACCGCCGACCTGGACTCGGTGGAACTTAACAGCGTCGAACTGGGCGTCAAGGGAACCCGCGGCCGGCTGGATTACGCGCTGGCCGCCTTTGCAATGCGCAAGGAAAACGTGATCTCCCGGGATATCGACTTCTTCAATATCAGCGATGGCGAGACTACCCATCGGGGTATTGAGTTGCAGTTAGACTACCGGATTGCCGACAACTGGCGGCTTCACTACAGTGGCACCTACGCAAGCCACAAATACGACAACAACCCCGGGCTCAGCAGCCAGGATATCGTCGACAATGATATCGACACCGCGCCGCGGTATTTTGGCGCCGTGCAGTTGAAGTGGGACCTGGCTCCGCTGCAACTCGAGTTGGAGTGGCTGCACATGGGCGACTACTACCTGGATCCCGAAAACCTGCACAGCTATCCGGGGCATGACCTGGTAAACATGCGCGGCAAATGGCAAGCCGGTTCCCGCTGGACCTTTTACGGCCAGCTGATCAACCTCGGCGATGCCGAGTACGCGGAGCGCGCGGATTTTACGTCGTTCACCGGGGCGCGCTATTTCCCCGGCACGCCCAGGTCGTTGTTTGTGGGCGCACAGTGGAACTGGTAACGGGTTCCGCCTGTTTCGTCGCCGCTAAAATAGCGGCAGTTGTTCGCTCGATGCCGCGGCGGTTTTATCGCTTTCCCTGAAATTGGCCAGCGTCACCCCCAGCAGCCTGACCGGCCGACGTCCTATTTGCGTTTTGGCGATTAGCCCGGGAAGCTGTTCCAGTATATCCGCTGTTTCACGCATCGGCCGCTCGGCCCCAAGGGTTATGCTGCGGGTTATCTGCTGAAAATCGGCGTATTTCACTTTCAAAGTAAGGGTTAGGGCGCAGAGTTTTTTGTCGGCCAGCAGACCGGCCACTTTTGCGGATAAACCCTCGAGTATCCGCCACATCTCTTCACTGTCGATCATATCGCTGGCAAAGGTGGTTTCCGTGCCCATGGACTTGCGGATGCGCGAGGTTTTCACCGGCCGCTCATCGATACCGCGCACTATGTCATAGTAAAAACCGCCTGATTTGCCGAACTGGCGTTGCAACCGCGCCCTGCTCCAGCGCTTCAAATCCCGCCCGCTGTAAATTCCCAACTGGTGCATTTTCGCCTCCGTCGCCTTGCCGACGCCAAAGAACTTGCGGATCGGCAGGGTTTCCAGAAACGCCTCCGCCTGATCCGGCCTGATCAGCGACAGACCGTCGGGTTTGTCCAGGTCCGAGGCGATTTTTGCCAGAAACTTGCAGTAGGAAATACCGGCCGACGCGGTCAAACCCACCGGGTTTTTGATCTGCCGCTTGATTTCCCCGGCCAGCAGCGTCGCGGACCCGTCAAACAGGCGGGAGTCGGTGACATCGAGAAAAGCCTCGTCCAGCGATAGAGGTTCTATCAATTGCGAGAAGCGTCGGAAGATAGCGTGTATCTGACGCGAGCATTCCCGGTAAGCGGCAAACCTCGGGTAGACAAAAATCGCATCCGGGCACAGCTTTTTCGCCTGCGCCGACGGCATCGCCGAATGCACGCCGAATTTTCGCACCTCATAGCTGGCGGCCGCCACCACGCCCCGCTTCTCCGGCGGCCCGCCGACGATCAGCGGCTTGCCCCGGTACTCCGGAAAATCACGCTGTTCCACCGAGGCGAAAAAAGCGTCCATATCAATATGGATAATTTTTCTCACAGTTGGCTGAACGGGATTATGCAATGCTTTGATTTGAAGTAATAAATATTGGACAAGCTATGATACTCTACGGATAGATACAACAGCATATCGCCATGACCAACTGCTGCGAAGAGAAAACCGCCCCCAAACCGGCATCCGCCTGTTGCCCTTCAGAGCAGCAGGAACAGAGTTGCCATCCGCAAAAATCCCGGCCCGACTACCTGCTGTGGGTTTCCGGAAGCATCGTATTGACTTGCTATCTGCTCTACTGGCTGTTGGACGGCCACCCATCAATGCCGCAATGGCTGGTGGTCATGAGCGCCGGCGTGTTTGAGTTGATGAACCGGATGTGGTGGGGCTTGTTGGCGGCGGTTATCTTCGTGGGCCTGCTGGAGAGAATTCCCCGCGATCTGGTGATGTCGACCTTGGGCCGCGGCGGAACCTTTAACGGCGTCGCTCGGGCGACCTTCGCCGGGCTGCTGCTGGACCTGTGCAGCCATGGCATCCTGATGGTGGGCACCAAGCTTTACGAAAGGGGCGCCAGCCTCGGCCAGTTAATGGCCTTTTTGATTGCCAGCCCGTGGAATTCCCTGTCGCTGACCATCATCCTGATAGCGCTGATCGGTTTTGGCTGGACCGCCACGTTCGTGTTGCTGTCGATGCTGGTGGGCATAGTCACCGGGTTGATTTTCGATCGCCTGGTAAGCAACGGCACACTACCCGCCAACCCCAACCACAATGGCGTTGGCAACGGCGATTCGCTGAGCAAACAGCTCGGCGACCTGCTAAAAACCGTTCGCATAACACCCGCGGGCATTGCCAAGGTATTAAAGGACGGACTGAAAGATTCGCGTATGGTATTCCGCTGGCTGTTCTTCGGTATTGTGCTGGCCACCGCGATTCGCGCCTTTGTGCCGATGGACACTTACCAGACCCTATTCGGCCCCACGGTAGCTGGCCTGTTCCTGACGCTGTTGGCCGCCACCCTAATAGAAGTCTGCTCCGAGGGCTCAACCCCGATAGCCGCGGACATCGTGACCCGCGCAGCCGCTCCCGGCAACGGCTTTACCTTCCTAATGGCCGGGGTCGCCACGGACTACACGGAAGTGATGGTGCTCAAGGACCTCACGCAATCCTGGAAGATTGCGCTGTTCCTGCCGCTGGTTTCACTGCCGCAGATATTGGTAATCGGCTGGGCATTGAATCAAGTGAGTTACTGACGGCCGACGGCGGCGACGCACCAGCGCCCGCATACAGGAGCAACCAAACAGGGCGTCTCCAAACTCGCTCGACAGCTACAATCCAAACACCCCAGAGCCACCTTGTATTTCGTGTACGAAGCCGGACCCTGTGGCTATTGGATCTAAGTGATGCTCGCTATCAATTAAAGGCGCTTCTGCCTAACGCTTCATGCTGCGGCGCGAACCATCCATTTTGAGCGCTTTGTTATGTTTTATTCATGCATAATGTAATTTAGATAGCATCGGTTACCGATACTGTTTGACAAATTACCAATTTGGATACACATTCGTTGACCAGACGTTTTAGCAGCGAGCGCCATAAGTATCGCTACCGACAGCCCAGGTCCTTAACTTCTTTATTTCCCCACAAGCAACTCCAAGATCCCCGATCGCTAGAGCCGAGCCGGTAAATAAGGCTACGACCAGTACTAATAATATTTTCATTTTTTCTCCTTAGTTAATTCTAAAACATAACGCCTTGAATAATGGGCTGCGCGTAAGCGCAGTCCTTGATTGATTTGTTTGTTATGTGACGCTCTATCAAGATTCACCTAAATTACTAACGAACTCACAGAATCTCGCTGTGTAATCTGTAAATGCGACTTCGTTCATGAACCCCGGCCCTGGATGGTATTTGTCTCCGACTTTGTTCCACGTATGAATGTTGTGAAATAGCCCAACGCTCTCTAGCTCTTTAACGCACGAAACCACCACGTATGGCTCGTATAAATAGCTAAGTGCCTCTGCTATCTTGACACTATCAATTTGCGGAGGAGCGCTCATCATATTCTCTCTGCCCGGTCTCCGTGTCCTCGGTTCATACATATTGTACATTTCCGCAAGTACATGAATTGAAGCCAATGACAATTGACGGAGCATATCAATAAACTTAGTTTTTTCTTCAATCTTTGAGTCGGTGCTTACTCCATTTACAAGCGCATTGGCAAATAGTTGCTGCTTCTCCTCATTCTGCACATCCAAGGCTGCGCCCACGATTTTTTGAACATACAGTTTTCCATCATCAGAATTGAGCCACTCTATAGATTTAGAAGATTCCAAATACTCAACTCGGCTTTCGAGTTGCGCAAGGAAGTTTTCTATTAGTCTTTCATGAGTGCTTTGCTTGTAAGCATCGTATCCAGCAATGGCTTCGCCGAGCACAGGAACCTTACCGGCCAATGACTTGGCGATAGCTACGACTACTGCTTTGGTGTGCTCACTTTCAGTCATCTCAAGTCGCATAACGCCGCCATTTTCGGCAACTTCAAGTTGTCCGCAATATGGCCTTGTTATATGCATTCATAGTCTATCGGGAAAAGAACGAATTTCTTTCTCGTAATTTTCTATTAGATCCTTGTTTATTGACTCTTGAGACTGCCTTGTTAAATAGTGCAAATTCTCAGAAGTACGCAGATTTGGCTCTAAGGAGAACTTTGTAAGTTTAACCGATAGCCCAAAATGCTTTTTAGACCTTATCTGAAGTGAAAGAAAAGATAGCCTATGTAGATAGTCAGCCATTTCACCTTGATACTTCGAAATATCTACTTTTGACTGTAGTGTCGCTGATTCTTTAGGAACCCGCTTTAACGCTTCAGTAGAGGCGTGATAATCGAGCAACACTGATATAATTTCCAGAATTACACCGTCATCTTTTTCACGCTGGTCAATTAGCGATTGATTTCGTTGGGCTAAAAAACTACCACCAACTGCCAGTAGCGCCCCAAATATTATTGAAAGAGTATCCATAGCTTCCAGTTTTTTTGCATATAACGCCTTTATAACAGGCCGGAGCACGCAGTGCGGAGGTCCAGCCAGCTTTGCTGGCGATGGTTGATAAACTTGTTATGCGCTGCTACAATGCGTACATACTTACGTACATGTACAGGATTATTACAATGGACAGCATAAGCTATACCGCCGCCCGTAGCAACCTTGCCAAAACCATGGAGCAAGTATGCGAAGACCATGCCCCAATAGCCATTACGCGCAAGGGCGAAGGCGCTGTGGTAATGATTTCGATGGATGACTACCAAGCGCTGGAAGAAACAGCCTATTTGCTGCGAAGCCCAAAAAATACGCGGAGATTGATTGAATCTATTGCCGAGCTTGAGGATGGCAAGGGACAAGAAAAGGAACTGATTGAGTGAAGCTGATTTTTGCAGAGAAGGCATGGGAAGACTACCTATACTGGCAAAAGACGGATAAAAAGATACTTAAGCGTATCAATACACTCATTAGGGATATTCAAAGGGAGCCATTTGACGGTGTAGGTAAACCTGAACCTTTGAAACATGCCCTTTCCGGGTATTGGTCTCGGCGAATTAACGACGAGCACCGGATTGTTTATAAAATTCATCAAGACTCCCTTCTCATAGCACAGTTACGTTATCACTACTGACGGCGCATAACGCTAAGCCAAGGGGCAGCGGTTACGCTGTCCCGGGGAGCCCCAACGGGGCGGAGTAAACTTGGGCGCCTTGTTATGTGCAACCACCATACTTTCAAACAACCTCTGACCAGATTGTGGGCCAACGCTCGGATTTCTCCGATGGTGATAATTTTTTAGGGCTAACTGTAACCGACGGTTTTAACGTATATTCTTTTGTAAAAAGTGACTTCGCTAGTGCACCTCTAGTCTCTCCGTCTTTTGTGTTTGTAACAGCGACTACATCTTTGCAATTACTGCACTGCCAGAAAGTTGCTTGCCCTGAGCCCTGTTTAAGTTGATTCATTGTCTCTTTAGGTGAAAAAGATATTGTGCCATTAACATCGGATAGATAAGCAAGGCCAAATGGTACGCAGAAATTACAGTCACATTCCCGAGCCTGATACTCCTCTATTGGCGCAGGGAAATAGGCTGAAATCTTAATTTTTCCGCAGCTGCATGAAGCTGAATAATTCACTAGATTTCCTCACTACCTAAGGCACATAACGCCGCAATTTGCGGCGAGCGTAGCGAGTCCGCAACATTGCTTTGTTAGGCAAATTATCCACGATAGAATTCCTTTGAGGAATTAAGCATATCTTTTACGGCCGAGTACACACCATAAACAAATATCAAAATGCCAAATATAGATGCGAAAATAGCTAACCAAAGAGCTCGACGCTTAGCGCAGATTTCACTTCCAAGCTCTGTCGCTGATGAGTTACTAGTTAGTTCGATGAAACTCTTCCATTCAATATCGAGCTCCTCAGCTGCATCTATAACACATAGCGCCTCTTCACTGAGATCCCCAATGTAATTCATCCTCATTAAAGCCATTTTTTCAGAGGTCGATACACTTTCCACTTGAGGGAAAGTAGATAAATAAGCTTCAAATAACGTATCGTAACTTCCCCAAAGAGATGAAACCCCAACGCATATAAGGAACATATTCCAGACACGCTTTTTGGTAATTACGCGCAACTTTGTTCCCTCTCAGAACCAATGCACTCTGACAGCCTAACGCCGCGTGCACAGGCGAAGCACGCAGTGCTGAGCCCAGCCCGCTTGCGGGCGATTGTGCCACGCCTTGTTATGCTCTTTGCCCGTAAAGACGTGAGTTGGCCGATATAATTAGGGGTACATGACATTGTGCTAGTTATCGAGATGCTTTACTAATGATGGAGGTAACATCGGTGCAAGAAACACACCTAGACCACCACCTACAAACATTCCTACCAACATTGAAGGTACGATATTCCCAACTATCGCGCCAACCACAGTTCCAGCCGCTATGCCTGTAGCCAATCCATAGCAACCTGTTAAAATCCCACTGCTTTCTGATGCTCGATTCTCAACACTCACTTTTTTGCTCCTCAGTCAAAGAAGGTTTATAGACTTGTATGCATAACGGTTGGGCTCAGAGACGCGTAGCGAAGCGTCCCTTGAAGCCCATTGTTAGAGCGCTCTTGTTGTTGAGTATCCAGCGATGCTTCGCAGATCAACAACCAACTGTTCTGCGTGACTTTCAAGCTTCCTCCATAACTCAAGGTTCTGTTCCACAAGAAATGCCGTTGCATCCAACCCCCTGTTTTCGTATTCACCAACCTCAACGGCTCGCAGATCACCACGAAGATTGAATAGGTATGTATAAAACGAAGCTAAACGTTCGGGGATATCTCCCCCGAGAAGGCCGATTTTATCCACATTAGCTTTGTACACTTCTTCAAATTTAATATCTCGTATGACCAGTGGCAGCGGTGTGTTTTCGCCTGAACGAAGCTTCTCAACATACTCCTTCATCGTAACTGCTGGCTGTACATGTTCTCCCATTTGAAGAATTGCGTTGATTTCACCTGCAAATGCGGACGCCAAGCTCTTCCGTTCTTGCCGCCTGCGAAGATGTTCCATTATTTGACCGCCAATCAGAGCAACAAACGCTCCTAAGAATGCGGCAATGATCTTTGGATCCATGATTTCAGTAGTCGTGCTCTAACGCCGCAAGCAAAGGCGCGCGTTAGCGCGTCCAGCCCGCAGGGCGATTTTGCCTTGCTTTGTTAGGCCCACAGATCTTCATTCTTGTTACGGACTACCTTAAATGACTGAAAAGCTGCCCTTGCCTTAAATGTTTCAACACTAGAATCTACTAGGGGAGCAACCTGTGAGCGTGTAATTTTGGAGTTTGTGCCAATTATAACTTGCTTTAATTTTAATGATTCAGAGAAGTCTGCATAGTAAATGCCGTCAACTTCATCTTGTAATGACAAGAAGGCCCGATACTCTTGCTCGTAGCTCCAGTGCTCGAACTTTGTTGATAAGAACTGGATCATTTGATCTTCGCTAATTTTACCGTTATGAGACATTCGTTCTTTTACATAGCTAACTTTAGTAAGGTTTTTGCTGGGAATATCAAACCCTAAGCAAACTCCTTTATGGTTGTTGGCGTAGTGTGCCCACTGAACAGGGTTTGTCCAAGTCTTGCTGAAACAAAGAATACCTCTGTTTTTCGATAGAGCTTTTTTTGTGTCTTTCATGGCCTTTCTAAAGGTAGGGTCAGATAACTCCATACCAAGGAATTCGAAAGGGTCGTTTAACTCCATTATGCGAGCAATTTTTAGCCTTTTTTCCTTTAAATCTTTCAGGCCAAAGTGTTCATTAACGAAATGATAAACTCTCATATTTATGGCCTAACAGTATATTAGACGGAATTCCGTATATCCCCGACATTCCTTTTTCCTAAATTTTAACTTTTCTTCCTTTTAATTCTAATAAATTCAATTAGTTATTAAACCACTGACGTCCATTATTATGTGGCCCCATGTGTGGAAAGGAAGCCATTGCGTTTAACGAGACCGGGATAAGAACTTCTATGCACGCATACAGTTTTTATAAATCCTTTTATTTCAAGGTGTTATTGATTGTATTTTGGAGAAAACAAGCCCCTGTTATTCGTTGCTCATAAGATCAAAACTTGGTTTTTGTGTCAAATTCATTTATAACTGGTTATTCATACAGCTTATTGAAAAATAGGCGCGATTGACGCACTTTGCAATTTGGCCGGTGGTTTTGAAATGGGACCGTGTACCCGGGAAGCTGCCGATGAACAGTGGTAGCGGGTTTATCCGATGGTGGCGCTCACGTTGGAACCATATGTGATGTCAGTTTCCCCTCGTCCTTCATGCAGTGGTGGGGAAGGGATAGACCACACCTTTGTCTCCGGCATTGAAGTGGCCAGCAATTCCGAATCTACCGGTCGATGCCTGATTAAAAGGTCGTCAGGCGTCAATTGCCTGATCGATATCAAGTGCTCTTGCCAATGCGTTGCAGTAGTCCCTGAAAAACCGTTTCGCTACTGCCGCCTTGGCTAAAAGAAACCCGTGGATAGCGGCCGGATAGACCTGGAGTTCCACCGGCACGCCCGCTGCGATCAATCGCTGAGCGTATGCGATATTTTCATCCCTAAACAGATCCAGTGTAGCGGTGGCTATCCATGCCGGCGGCAGTCCGGATAAATCGGCGGCCCGGGCGGGCACTGCCGGAGCTGAAGGTTCTGAACCGGCGAGATAGGAATTCCAGGCGAATCGATTGTTGTGCCTAGACCAGGTTTCCTCAAACACGGCCGGGCTAATCTCGGCGCCTTCATTCGTTGTCCTGTCATCCAGCATCGGATAGACCAGTTGCTGATGTGCGATAGGGTATTTTGCATGGTCCCGGTTGTAAAGCGTCAGAGCCGCCGTCAGCCCGCCGCCGGCGCTATCTCCGCCCACCGCGATCCTTTTCGCGTCAATACCCTGGGCCGTTGAGTTCTCAAAGAGCCACTCCGTAGCGGCGCAGGCATCATCCAGAGCTGCGGGGAACGGATGCTCCGGGGCGAGCCGATAGCTCGGGCAGAGCACCGCGATGCCCAGTTTCGAGGCTAGCGCGATGCTGCGAATATCCAGTTGCCGCGGCGAACCCACCACATAGCCGCCGCCGTGAAACGCCAAAAACGCGGGTATTGGCTCGTCAACCTTCTCAGGTTTGTAAAGGTAGGCCTTTTGGCAGCTTGCGCTGGTTTCAATGCTAAACTCGCGACGAATCACGCCGCGAGATGCAGGATCGCCGAGCGTATCCATTACCGCAAAGGTCTTCCTTACCTCTGCAATATTTTCCAACGACATTGCCGTCGACGGAAAGCTTTCAGCAAATGCCAGCAGTTCCGGATCAATGCTATCGCGCACCATATCCACAGTCCGATTGACTCCGCAAATTCAACTCTCAGACGCAGTGATCGAGTATAGAGAATCAAAATTCATCTGCAACCTCGCGTGCTTTCATATCGCTGAGGTTTTTCTTGCTGGCCTAACCGCCATCAACCGCCGATGACGATGATATAGGGGTCTGAAGGTCTTATCACGAAAGTGTAGGGGGTAGCACCAAGGTAAGCAGCTATCTAGGAACGCCTTTTGAGACCCTCGTCGACACGGATGTCGACGCGGAGCTTACACGGACGTATTCACAGCGAGTCTCAAAAGGCGTTCCTAGATAGCCGCGGGATGATGGCGCCCACCTACATCATTGAGAAACGAACAATAGGAGCGCCACCTGAAGTTACTCCAGATAGCGCTCCGGTTTTTACACGCTTAACAATCCCGCGTGCGATGATTCCCTAGAATTTAACGTTAACCTGCAACCAGAATTTCTCGGTATCCGCGTTAAAGTCTTCGGCATCGTAATTGGCGTATTTCACCAACACATCCAGGTGATCGTTGATCTTTTTAGCCACCACCAGATCAATCTCATCGCCATAGTCGGCGCCGCCCGCATCCGCCTCAAAGCTGTGGTAAATAACCCCCACCTTGGCGCCCAACACCTTGGTAAACAACGAGCCATAAACGTCCTCGATGCCGCCGGCGGGCGTAGCCAGGAACTTGTCGGCAAAACCCTGGAACTTATGCAGCGTTGCCAAGGGTGTCGTGAATGCCACACCGGCGCTGCTGTCGGCTTCCAACACCTCGATACCCAGTTTACCTGTTATGCCCCGCGCCTGAACACCGGCCTCAAGGTTGTAGTAATCCGCGTCATAACTTGTGGGGTTGTCCCCATAATCGGACTGCACGGCGTACTCGGCGGTATACAGAAGCTTGGTTTTGTCACCCTGGGAGCCGCTAAAACGCACCCCAAAGGTCTTGCTGGAAAGCGCCGGCGCGTCCTCTATATCGAGCAGATAGGAGTAGCCGCTCAAGTCGCCCAAGCCCAGCCCCTTGTAGTTGAGATTGACGATGTGGGCTTCCGATGCCAGGTCGGCCACCGCCGGGGTACCGGCGCGGCCGTTGTCCGGGCCGAAAATACGGTTCACATTGTAAACATAGGCGTAAACCAGCGTAGTATCCGGCAGGGACTTGTTCACCAGGCTGACGCCGTCGTAGGTCTGTTCATTTTGCCGCCAGCCGACACCGCCGACAAAACGTTGGTTGTCCAGGTTAATGCGCTGCCGCCCGTACTTGATAACCGTGTTGTCGATACCGCTGTAGGCAATCCAGGACTGGTTGACCTCGGTTCCCTCGGTGTCCGCTACCACCGAACGGTTGGTATTGTCGTTGTGCAGGTCGTCGAAGGTCTCGCCGCCCACTACCGTCACATTGTCAACTTCCACCTGCACCTGCAAATCCCGGTACGCTTTTGAGGTGTAAACCAGGCGCGATTTCAACGTCGATGCGCCCGCTTCGTCCGGACGCGCGTCATCTACATACTCGTAGCGGTAACGAAAATTCAGGTCGACGTTTCCGTTACCAATTGCGTCCTTAAACGATGTGGGGTCATCGGCAAACGACAGTCCGGCAACACCACAAAACCCTGCCGCCACTGCTGCGGCAAGCCTGTTTCGATGTGTATAATTTTCCATTTTTTTCATAACAATATTCCCCGGTTCTCATGTGATGATTGGCACCTATACTCAAGTGGTATAAAAACTACCAAAAAAGTATAAGTGGTTGTTTTGAAATAATATTTTCCTTCAGAGATACGTTAACATCCCTTTTGTGATACGCTCTTGATTTGGGTCAACCATCCAAAAATTGACGTCTGGTGTCCTGTCTGGTTGGTTCGCATAATTTCAGAACCAGCAGAAAGCGTCGAGACAAGGCCCCCGGCCACGTTGCGCCTCTTGGCAAGGGCTACGGCCATTACCGGCGAGTCGCGCCTCGCCAGAAGCCTTGTAGGACACGCTGAATTTATGCGAACCAACCAGACAGGACACTATATGCTGCCCGGTGAATTCGCGAACAAGGTAAAAGATGCTCAATATAGAAGAACCACAGGCAACCCAGGGCACGGCTCTATTTAACCTGGGATTTCGGCCTTTTTTCCTGGGCGCGGCGGTGTTCGCCGTGCTGGCCATGCTGGTATGGACGGCTATTTACACGCTCAATCAAAACCTGACGCTATACGATATATCGCCATTCGCCTGGCACGGCCATGAAATGATTTACGGCTACAGCATGGCGATTATCGCCGGCTTTTTGCTGACGGCGGTGAGGAACTGGACCAATATCGAAACGCTTAACGGCACGCCCCTGTTACTGTTATTTTTGCTATGGTCAGCTGCGCGGATACTGCCTTTCCTCGGCGACAGTATCAGACTGGAAGTCGTCGCACTGGTCGACAACCTGTTTTTGGTGATGCTGATACTGGCGGTTGCGCTGCCCATTATCAGGGCAAAACTGTGGGTCAACCTGGCAATTGTTAGCAAGCTGCTGTTAATGCTTGCCAGCAATATCGTTTTCTACTTGGGGGCGCTGGGTTATCTAACGGATGGCATCCACCTGGGAATGTATTCCGGGCTTTACCTGGTGATCGCGCTGATCCTCACCATGGGACGACGAGTTATACCCTTCTTTATCGAACGCGGCGTCGGCTACCGAGTCACCTTGACCAACCGCAAATGGCTGGATATCGGCAGCCTGGTGTTGTTCCTGCTGTTCTGGATCGCGGAATTGACGACACCCAACTCGGCGACGGTCGCCATTCTGGCGGCCGCTTTGCTGGTGTTGCACAGCCTTAGGTTGGTAGGGTGGCACACCCGCGGTATCTGGCGAAAACCGCTGCTCTGGGTGCTTTACCTATCCTACGCGTTGATAACCGCCGGGTTCGCGTTGAAAATCGCCGCCGTTGTCGCCGGCGTTTCGCCTTTCCTGGCGCTACACGCATTTGCCGTTGGCGGCGTGGGTATGATGACCCTGGGGATGATGGCGAGGGTCTCGCTAGGCCACACCGGCAGAGACGTTCAACAGCCCCCTAATGTGTTGTTTTGGATTTTCAGTCTACTACTGGCTGCGGCGGTGGTAAGGGTGCTGCCGCCTTTGCTGGATATGTCTCACTATATGATCTGGATCCTACTCTCCCAGATACTATGGATAATCGCCTTCTCGGTATTTGCCATCATCTATTGGCCGATACTGACGCAACCGAGAGTCGACGGCAGGCCTGGATAAAATTGCTTGCCGGTGCCTCTTGCCGGTACCTATAGCGGGCTGTCAGGGGTTTTTCGCTCCGGCACAGCGGAGCCTCCCGGAAAGAGCAGTTCGCCGCTGCTGTAGTCGGTGCCGAAGGTGCGGTTGGCGGACGCCACCTGCCGCAGCGCGGAAAGCACTTGGCTGTCCGTCATGGGCGAGAGCGGATGAATAAACGCCGCGTAGACGGTTCCGTCACCTATCGCATAGCGGGCGTCCAGAACCGAGTGGAAATTGGCTGCCATAGCGGCCAGTAGCATCTGCGGCTCTACATCCTGGACCAATGCTATAGGCGCGATAATGCGCATTCGGTCGGCGGTCTGGTCGGAGATGCACAGCATGTCCACCCGGCCATAGGTGAGCCGCACCAGGTTGCCGTTCACGTTAACGTTTTCGGCGTGCTCTTGCAGCAGGCTGTGCAGCCTGGCCTGATCCATCGCCTCTTCCGCGCAGCCCGGCAACGCCCACAAACTGAGAATCAGCGCGGCAATACAGGACAAAAATCGCATTATGTACCTCCTTGACGAATAGCATTGCCTTTTTAGCTTAACAAGTCAGTATCACTTTATCTGTATTAGTTTGCGCTTAATTAAAATTTTTTTGTGGCAGGTTCCGATAAGGTGCTACAGACAATGGTGCTTATCATTGACTTTTCTCGTCTTGGTTTGGAGCCACTATTTCGCGGCCGGATAGACGGGCATTTCAGGTGTATTCAGAGTTTGAACGGCTCCCTTGATGTGGTTTTGTTTATTCGAGCGCTTCACGCTTTGCATTACTTTGAGTATGCTACCGGTAGTGATTCCCCGAGCTCGGTGTTGCCGAGGACCAGAGAGTTATTGAAATCGGGCGGAATGGTGAGGTTGTGCAATACCGAGCGCCGGAGGATGCAGAGCCGAAAGACGCACTTGGACCGCTCGGTTACCTGAAGGAAGCAAGAAATGCTCGCCATCGGCGAGTCCTATCGCATGACAATGTTGTTTAGGAAGCTTTGAGTGGGAAGTTTGACAATTTTTATCCGGATAAATTAAGAGACGTTGACAATGCTGATTAAAATCATAAAGTGGGCCCTCATCTCGCTGGTGCTAGTGGTAGCTATAGCGTTAACCTGGGCGAAGCTCCAATATGGCAATGGCGCGGCCTATCCGGATATCAGCACAGCGCCCTCGGTGCCCGATGAGAACTTCACCAGATTGATCGGCTTGGAGTTTCCTCCGGGAATGGTGGCGGCCGGCCCCAATGGACGGTTGTTTTTTACCTACCATATGCTGCATCGTCCCGAGCGCGCCGGTGTGCCGACCCTGTACGAGTGGGTGGACGGCAAGGCGGTGCCGTTTCCCTCGGCGGAAGCGTCGGTGCAACGTCAGTTTGATCACGCGATGGGCATCACGGTCGATCAGCACAATCGCCTCTGGTTGACCATTCCCGGCCGCATTGCCAACACGTTTTCGCGAGTGCTCGCCATTGACATAGACAGCGGTGAAATAGTCTTTGAACATACTTTTAAAGAGGGAGAGGCCATAGGTTCCCAGGATCTGAGAATATCTCCCGACGGCAATACGATTTACACCGCCGATACCGGTACTTTTCAATTTGCGCCGGCGTATATCGGCGTGCTCGATATTGCCTCCGGAAGTTTCCGTAAATTGTTGCTGGGGCACGAATCGGTGGCTCCACAGGATTGGAAGTTGATTCGCCAGAATGGCAAGCCCCACGATTTATTTTACGGTTTTCTGGATTTTCGCGTCGGCGCGGACGGCATTGCCATCAGCCCCGATGGCGAGTGGCTGTACTATGCCGCCATGACCCATGACAGCGTTTACCGTATTAAAACCCAATACCTCACGGACACCTCACTGTCACCGGAAAGCGTGGCCGACAAGGTGGAATTTCTGAGTAAGAAACCCATGAGCGACGGTATCGAGCTGGATATGCTGGGCAATTTGATTATTACCGATGTGGAAAACGGCGGTTTATCGATGTTGACTCCGGAAGGGGTGCATCGCACCCTGGTCAAGAGCGACGATATCAGCTGGTCCGATAGTGTCACAGTGGCAGCTGATGGCACGATTTACTTTACCGACAGTGAGTTGGCGGATGCCATGGACGAAAGGTTTCAGCCCGCCAGCCTGCGGGCGCTTCGAGATGGCGGTCCGTATTATATTTATAAAGTAACCCCCAATCTATGAATCAATGGGTGACCCCATTGATTGAGCTGATCCGGTGCATTGGTAATGAGCACCTGCATGGTCGGTGGTTCGTACCGCGTGGCTGCGCAACTGCAGCCGTTCGCATGACCCATCGTCGCAGCAGTGGCGCCAGACCCAAACAAGAGATGTTCACTATTGAACCAATGCTTCCTTCAGGTCAAGCCCCTCAATCTCGGCTTCCTCAATCAGCCCGCGGATATATTGGCTGATCGCCAGGCGCTGGCGGGACTCGCGCAGGTAACTGACAATCTTGTCCCGTACCTGGTGATACTCCAGCGGCCGCCCGGAAATTTTTCTGTCAATCTTCACCACGTGATAGCCATAACGGCTTTCGACAGGATCTTTTGCCAGCCCCTCGGACAACCTGAAAACCTGTCGTTCAAATTCCGGCACCGTCTGCCCCGGTGTCAGCTGGCCCAGATTGCCGCCGGTTTCTTTGGAGGGACAAATGGAGTGTTCCGCGGCCAAGTCGGCAAAGCGTCGCGGCGACTCCCGCAGTTGGGCAATCAGCGCCTGCGCGGCCTGCTTTGCTTCATGGCTCCGGCTCTGATCAGGCGCGGCGACCAGAATATGACTGACCTCTAGTAGGTCGGGGCTGTGGAATTTAGCCCGATTGGCGTCAAAGTAACGCCGGCAGTCCGCCTCCTGTGGTTCCTCAGCCATCGCCTGGCTTTCCAGCAACAGCCTGATCAGCGCCTCTTCAAACACTTCATCTTCGGCCGCCTCTACGCTGTCCTCAAGCGCCAGTTGCCGCGCTTTCTCCAACAGCAACCGCTGAATAACTAGCGCCTCGGCGGCCTTTCGTATCGCCTGCTGCGGGGATGCGGCCGCATGATATTGCGCCTCGCGGGCTATCTCCTCCGCCGGCAGGGGAACACCGTTAAGGGTAATACGCGGAATATCAGTACTGTTGTTTTTTTCGACGACGGAGCAATTCATCGCATCATTCCTCAAAAAAGGCCGCCCGCTCCCGGACGAGGAAGAAGGAAGCGGACAACCAAGGGCGATCAGGCGCGTTTCTGGCGCACTATCTGGTAGTTGCGCAGCAGATATTTCACCGGTGCCGTGACACCGCTGATAATATGAACCAGCCGGGTAAACGGGAAAATGAGAAAAATGGTCATTCCCAGAAAAACGTGCAGTTTGTACACCAAAGCAACCGGGGCGATTGAGGCGGCGGCTTCAAAGGGCCGGAACAGCACCAGGTACTGCGCCCAGTTGGCCAGCATCACCATCACCGAGCCGTCCAGATGCTGGCTGGAGGCATAGATGGTGCTAAGCCCCAGAATCAGCTGGATGTACAACAGAATCAGCACCAGGTTGTCGGAGAAGCTGCTGCTGGCCCTGACCCGTTGATCGGTAAAGCGGCGATAGATCAGCATGGTCATACCGACAAAACAGAGCACGCCGAACAACCCGCCGGAAACCATCGCCAACAACTGTTTGTTGGGCGTGGAAATCACATGGTGGTAGACCGACTCGGGTAGCAGCAGCCCGACGATATGACCGGCCAGAATAAACAGTATGCCCACATGGAAAGCGTTGCTGGCCAGGCGCATGCCCCGAGTGCGCAGCACCTGGCTGGAGCCGGCTTTCCAGGAGTATTGCTCGCGGTCGTAGCGCACCCAGCAGCCAATCAGGCAGACCAGCATGGCCAGGTAGGGGTAGAGACCGAATAGAATAGTATTGCTGTTCATAATGTGCTCCTCAATTTGCCCAGCGGACTGCCACCGCGTCATTGGCGGATCGTTGCGGGGGAACCTGTGGCGAAGCAGCACAGCCGTTGGCTAGCGCGTCGCCCGCGCCAAAGGTAACCGCCTCCTCCTCCCAGATTTTGTCCAGTTCTTCGGGGGTATCGTCACGCTTTTCAGCGGCCACTTTTTCCCGCAGTTCACCGGCGTTTAGCTCAACCCCACCGATCATCAGCAGGGCATCGAACAGGCAGGCGTAGGCTGATTCGCGCTGCTGCAGGCGGGCGCTGAGCAGCCCGAGAATATGGCTGATATCAACCAATCCCTCGCGCACTTCCAACGCCGGACGATGCGCCAGATATTCCAGGTACAGTGGAATAAAGTCCGGCAGCTCGCGGGCGTTGATCGTGAACCCGTCCCGCTGGTAGATGTTCATCAGGTCCACCATTGCCTGGCCGCGATCCCTGGACTCGCCGTGCACATGTTCAAACAACAGCAGTGACAGTGCGCGGCCGCGATCGAACAGCCCGGTGTAGATTTCCTGGGCGTCCATCAGATCGCCGCCGTAGATCTCCCGCAGCAGCGCAACCAGGCGCCGGCGCATCGCCGGTGATATCTCCCGCGCGTCATGGATCACCGCTTCGATTTCCGCCGCCCGCCCCTGCAGTTCCGCGCTGGGGTAGTCCATCAAGCGGGAAATAACCTTGAGAATATTCATAACGCTACTCCTCCCACACCTGCACGGTTTCGATAACATCCCGGCGCGTGGTTTTTTTGGTTCCGAACAGGTTGATGTCTGACTCGCCGGTGGAACAACCGTTGCCAAAAGAAAAGCCGCAACCGCCGCGCTCGGCGAACGCCTCCGACATGGCGTCTTCCCGGTGGGCGGTGGGAATCACATAACGGTCCTCGTAATTGGCGATCGCCAGATAGCGATACATCTCCTCCACCTGTTCGGCGGTGAGCCCGACATCATCGAGTATTTGCAGGTCGGCACTCCCCTCGACAATCTGGCTGCGCTTGTAGGCGCGCATTGCCAGCAGGCGTTTCAGCGCCAATAGCACTGGCTGCTCGTCGCCGGCGGTAAGCATATTGGCCAGGTACTTGACCGGAATACGCAGTGAATCCACGTCCGGTATCACGCCGTTCAGCCCCACAGTCTTTGATGGAAGGTGCCCCGCCTCGGCAGCAGACTGGATGGGTGACAGCGGCGGCACATACCAGACCATCGGCAGGGTGCGGTACTCCGGGTGCAGCGGCAACGCCAGTTTCCAATCCACCGCCAGTTTGTAAACCGGGGACTGCTGGGCGGCTCTGATCACGGAATCCGGCACCCCGTCCGATTTCGCCTGGGCGATCACCGCGGGATCGTTGGGGTCGAGAAAAATATCCAGTTGCTTTTCGTAGAGATCCTGCTCGGACTCGACGCTGGCCGCTTCCCGAATACGGTCGGCATCGTACAGCAGCACCCCCAGGTAGCGGATGCGGCCGACACAGGTCTCGGAACAGATGGTGGGCTGGCCGGCTTCAACGCGCGGGTAGCAGAAGATGCACTTTTCCGATTTGCCGGACTTCCAGTTGAAGTAGATTTTCTTGTAGGGACAGCCGGAGATGCACATCCGCCAACCGCGGCATTTCTCCTGGTCGATCAACACAATGCCGTCTTCTTCGCGCTTGTAGATAGCCCCCGACGGACAGGACGCGGCGCAGGCGGGATTCAGGCAGTGTTCGCAGAGCCGCGGCAGGTAAAGCATAAAAGTATTTTCGAACTCGCCGTAAACATCCTTCTGGATATCGTCGAAATTCTTGTCGACGCTGCGCTTCTCGAATTCACTGCCGAGAATTTCTTCCCAGTTGGGTCCCCACTCGATCTTCTCCATGCGCTGCCCCGAGACCAGCGAACGCGGTCGCGCGGTGGGCTGATGATTGCCCAGCGGCGCGGTGTGCAGGTGCTGGTAATCGAAGTCGAAGGGCTCATAGTATTCGTCGATCTGCGGCAGATCCGGGTTGGCAAAGATATTGGCCAACACCCGGAATTTACCGCCGATTTTCGGGTTAATGGTGCCGTTGCTGTTGCGCACCCAGCCGCCGTTCCATTTATCCTGGTTTTCCCACTCCTTGGGGTAACCGATACCCGGCTTGGTCTCCACATTGTTGAACCAGACGTACTCCATGCCCTCGCGGGAAGTCCAGACATTTTTGCAGGTGATGGAACAGGTGTGACAGCCGATACACTTGTCCAGGTTCAGCACCATGCCGACTTGTGAGCGTATTTTCATTGCGATGCCTCCTTAAACTTCGGTTGGCAAGGGTTGCGGCAAATCGTCGCTATCCGAGCCATCCAGCCAGTCCACCTTGTCCATCTTGCGAACCACCACGAACTCATCGCGGTTGCAGCCGACGGTGCCATAGTAGTTAAAGCCGTAGGACTGCTGCGCGTAGCCGCCGATCATATGGGTCGGCTTCATCACCACCCGGGTGACCGAGTTGTGGTGGCCGCCACGGGTGCCGGTGGTCTCCGCGCCCGGGGTGTTCACAATCCGCTCCTGGGCGTGGTACATCATCACCATGCCCTCCCTGACCCGCTGGCTCACCACGGCCCGGCAGGCGATGGCGCCGTTGGCGTTAAACACTTCCACCCAGTCGTTGTCCTCAATGTCGGCTTTCCTCGCATCCAGCTCGCTGAGCCAGATAATCGGGCCGCCGCGGGACAGGGTCAGCATCAGCAGGTTGTCGGAATAGGTACTGTGAATCCCCCACTTCTGGTGCGGGGTAATCCAGTTCAGCACGATTTCGGTGTTGCCATTGGACTTCTTGCCTTTCACCAGGTCGATGGTTTTGGTGCAGATGGGCGGGCGGTAGGACACCATTTGCTCACCGAACGCCTGCATCCACTTGTGGTCCTGGTAGAAATGTTGGCGGCCGCTGAGAGTGCGCCAGGGAATCAGCTCATGGACATTGGTATAACCGGCGTTGTAACTGACGTGTTCGTCCTCCAGACCCGACCAGGTGGGCGATGAGATAATCTTGCGCGGCTGCGACTGAATATCGCGAAAGCGGATCTTCTCGTCGTGCTTGGGTTCGGCCAGGTGCCTGTGATCGCGGCCGGTGGCCTGGCCCAGCGCCTCCCAGGCTTTCACCGCCACATTGCCGTTGGTTTCCGGCGCCAGGCTCAGCACCACTTCGGCGGCGTCGATGGCCGAGTTGATGCGCGGTTGCCCGCGGCTGATCCCCTCCTCGCCAACGGTATAGCTGAGAGTCCTCAGCAGGTTCACCTCCTCGCTGGTATTCCAGCTAATGCCCTCGCCACCGTTGCCCAGCTCTTCCATCAGCGGTCCGAGGGAGGTGAACTTCTTGTAGGTGTTGGGATAATCCCGCTCCACCGGCACAAAATTGGGCGCGGTCTTGCCGGGGATCAACTCGCACTCGCCCTTTTTCCAGTCCTTTACCTCAAAAGCCTGGGCCAGCTCGCCCGGTGTGTCGTGCAGGGTCGGCACGGTCACTATGTCGGTTTCCACACCCAGGTTGTCGTGGCTGCCGGCTATCTCGGCGAACTTCTCGGCAATGCCCCGGTAAATATCCCAGTCGGAACGCGCCTCCCAGGCGGGGTCGGCGGCTTGCGACAGCGGGTGGATAAAGGGGTGCATATCCGAGGTGTTGAGGTCGTCTTTCTCGTACCAGGTCGCCGTGGGCAGCACGATATCCGAGTAGAGGGCGGTGGAAGACATCCGGAAATCCAGTGTGGTAACCAGGTCCAGCTTGCCCTCGGCGCCTTTCTCCTCGAAGTCTATCTCCTGCGGAATCAGCCCACTGCCGCGGGCGAAATTATCCTCGTTCATCACTCCGTTATTGGTGCCCAGCAGGTACTTGAGCATATACTCGTGGCCCTTGCCGGAGGAACCCAGCAGGTTGGAGCGCCAGATAAACAGGTTGCGCGGGAAATTCGCCGGGTTGTCCGGCTGCTCCGCGGCAAACTTGAGGTGGCCGGCCTTGAGCTGCTGCACCACATAGTCCTTGGGATTGATGCCCGCTTCCGCCGCCTCGCGAGTGATCTGCAGCGGATTTTTGTTGAGTTGGGGCGCCGACGGCAGCCAGCCCATCCGCTCCGCCTTGATATTGTAGTCGAGCATATGCTCCGGCCAGTCGGATTTGTCCTCCAGCGGCGACAGCACCTCGTGGATGCTCACTTTCTCGTGGCGCCACTGGGAGCTGTGGTTGTAGAAGAAACTGGTGGAGTTCATATGGCGCGGCGGGCGGTTCCAGTCCAGCGCGAAAGCCAGCGGCAGCCAGCCGGTTTGCGGGCGCAGTTTTTCCTGGCCCACATAGTGGGCCCAGCCGCCGCCGGTCTGTCCGACGCAGCCGCACATAATCAGCATATTGATCAGGCCGCGGTAATTCATGTCCATGTGATACCAGTGGTTCATCGCCGCGCCCACAATCACCATGGACCTGCCGCGGGTCTTGTCGGCGTTGTCGGCGAATTCGCGCGCCACCTGAATCACCTTGGCGCGGGGCACGCCGGTGATTTTCTCCTGCCAGGCGGGTGTGAACGGAATATCGTCGTCGTAGCTGGAGGCCACGTTGCCACCGCCCAGCCCGCGGTCAATGCCGTAGTTAGCCATGGTCAGGTCGTAGATGGTCGCCACCTTGATACTGCTGCCATCGGCCAGCTGCAGGTCGCGTACCGGCACATTGCGCAGCAACACCTCATCGTGCTCGCAGTAATTCCAGTATTCGTTGCTTTCGTCCGCGGCAAAATGCGGGAAGGCCACGGGCGCGGTTTCACCGCCGATCAGCGACAGCTGCAATTTGGTCTCGCGACCCTCCCCGCCCTCGCGGTTTTCGATATTCCACTTGCCCTTTTCGCCCCACCGATAGCCGATAGCGCCCTGGGGCGAGACCAACTCGCCTGAGTGTTCATCAATGGCGATGGTTTTCCACTCCGGGTTGTTGTCCTGGCCCAGATTGTCGTCCAGGTCGGAGGCGCGCAGAAAGCGGGTCGGCTTGTAACCCCCGTTGTGAGGTTCCAACGTCACCAACATCGGCATATCCGAGTAGCGCCGCACATATTCGGTGAAGTATTCGCTGGGTTTCTCCAGGTGGAATTCCTTGAGGATCACATGGCCGAAAGCCATCCCCAGGGCCGCGTCTGTGCCCTGCTTGGGGTTCAGCCAGATATCGGTCAGCTTGGCCACCTCGGAGTAGTCCGGGGTAATCGCCACGGTCTTGGCGCCCTTGTAGCGCACTTCGGTGAGGAAGTGGGCGTCCGGGGTGCGGGTCTGGGGC
>JANQKW010000132.1 GCA_028280905.1 Porticoccaceae bacterium | reverse complement strand
ACAGCGACTCGCAGGGGGGCGGGCCATAGACATGGGCGTGGTCCACCGTCGTTATACCCAGCTCAACATGCTGTTTGATAAAAGATAAACGCTGCTGCGGGTTCATCTCCCAGTCGTGCAGCCGCCAATAACCCTGCACCAGTTTTGAAAACTGCGGTCCGTCCGGGGACATCTGTACCTTGGGAACTGTTGTCATAATCGGAGCCTGAAAAAGTTTATATCCGTGTGGCGCGTCTCGCGCCCGAGTTGAAAGTTGTTGTAAATACCGGGCTGGCTTTATCCTCGGTGACTATTTACCATATCGGGCAACGACACGCGAGACAAAAAAGAGACCAAACAGCCGATGCCCGAAAGCTACATCAAACGCATACTCAATGCCAACATCTATGACCTGGTAGTGGAGACGCCGCTGGATGTCGCAACGCAGTTGAGCAACCGACTGGATAATAGGGTATGGCTGAAGCGGGAGGACTTACAGCCGGTATTTTCCTTTAAGTTGCGTGGCGCCTATAACAAGTTATTGCAGTTGCGAAGCGAGCAGTTGGCCAAAGGCGTTGTGGCGGCGTCGGCGGGTAATCACGCCCAGGGGTTGGCGATGGCTGCCGGGCGGATGGGCATAAAGGCTACTATTGTGATGCCGCGCACCACGCCGCAAATTAAAGTCAAAGCGGTAAAAGCACACGGCGCAAAAGTGGTATTGCACGGCGATGATTACGATGCGGCATCGCAATACGCCGACCGGTTGGTGGCGGAAAAGGGCATGGAATATATTCACCCGTTTGACGACCCGGATGTGATTGCCGGCCAGGGCACGGTGGCCGTGGAGGTGCTGCGGCAGCTTGCCGGGCCACCGGATGCTATCTTTATCCCCGTGGGCGGCGGCGGTCTGTGCGCCGGCATGGCCACCTATATCAAGTATGTGAGTCCCGGCACCAGGGTCGTTGCGGTAGAGCCGGACGATGCGGCTTGCCTGCAGGCGGCCATGGAAAAAGGGCGTCGGGTGCGGCTTAAACACGTGGGGATCTTTGCCGATGGCGCGGCCGTGGCGCAAATCGGCAAGGAGACGTTTCGGGTGCTGAGGGAGACGGTAGACGAAGTGATCACCGTGTCCACGGATGAAATCTGCGCCGCGATCAAAGACGTCTTTGAAGACACCCGATCCATTGCCGAACCGGCCGGCGCCCTGTCGATTGCCGGCATGAAAAAATATGTGCAGCAAACCGGCTGCAGCGGCAAACGCCTGGTGGCGATCAACAGTGGCGCCAATATCAATTTTGACCGGTTGCGTTATATTTCGGAGCGCACGGAAACGGGCGAAAAAAGGGAAGCCGTGCTGGCGGTGACCATTCCGGAACAGCCCGGCAGTTTTCGCACATTTTGCGCGATACTGCACAGGCGGATGGTAACCGAATTTAACTACCGGTTGGGCAATCCTGATGAAGCGCATATCTTCGTCGGGTTTCAGGTAACCTCGAATGATGACCGCCACGAACTTGTAGCGCAGCTCCGCGAGCACGGTTACCCGGTTGAGGATATGACCGACAACGAAATGGCCAAGCTGCACATTCGCTATATGGTGGGTGGTAGAGCCAAGAGCGCGGATGATGAGGTGGTTTATCGGTTTGAGTTTCCGGAACGGCCGGGGGCCTTGTCCAATTTCCTGAATCACTTCGGCAACCGCTGGAATATTTCCATGTTCCACTACCGCAATCACGGTGCGGCGTTTGGGCGCGTGTTGGTGGGGCTTCAGGTTCCGGCGGGGGAGCGCAAGGAGGTGCCGAAGTTTTTGGATGAGCTGGGTTACACTTACAGCAACGAAACTGATAATCCGGCTTACCGGTTTTTTCTGTCCTGACTTTTTGGGTTGGAGCCACCTTCCCGCGGCTATCTAGGTACTACTTTTGAGACTCGCTGTGAACCCATCCCTGGGAGCTCCGCGTCGACATCCCTGTCGACGAGGGTCTCAAAAGTAGTACCTAGACATCCGCTAATACCGGTGCCGCCTGTGAGGTTTTTTCTTTGCCTAACCGCTTTATTTACGCACCTCTGCAAGCGGGCGTCTGGGGACAGTGTTTGAGACCCTCACCGGCAGGGATGCCGGTGCG
>JANQKW010000131.1 GCA_028280905.1 Porticoccaceae bacterium | reverse complement strand
AGTATAAACGTCAGATTGGCCGGTACGTGATTGCGCAGCAACATTTCCAGCATGCGCACTATCGTACTCCTACGGGTAGTAAATCACCGTCTTTCAATGTCGCCAGGCCAGCCACCACCACCGCCGAGTCCATGGGTAGGTCAACCGGATAGTCCCGGCCCGGTTGCGCGCCCTCCAAGGTCATAAAACGCGCACTGCCCTGTTGCGCCAGAAACAGGCCGTAACGCCCTTGCCGCTCCACAATATATTTCGACGGCAGAAAAGGCCTTGGATCGCGCCACACCAATTTGCCCGCCTCTCCCGGCAGCGGCGACTTGCCGGTGAAGGTCAAACGCACCTCCCGGTTGCGGGTTGCCGGATTGACGGCGTTCAACACGCTCCGAATTTCTACCGGCCAGCGGGCGCCGTTATCGAAACTGAGCGACTTCACATCGTTCAGTAGCCCGGCGTCCCCGGCACTGACCTGCGCGGACAACTCGATATTCTCCCGGTCGATCAACTTCACCAGGGCGGTCCCGACATTCGCCAGTTGCCCTTTGGCGGCCAGCCGCTCCCCGACCAATGCCGTATAGGGGGCTTTCACCTCGCAGCGCGCCACCGACAGGCGGGCGCTGTCTGTTGCAGCCTGCTGCTCGCGTGTTCCGGCGGCCAGCGCGTCCCTGTCGGCAGCCCGCGCATCCACGTCTTCCTGCGACGTCAGCTGCTGCGCCAACAAGCGCTCAAAACGATCCAGTTGGCTTTGCGCCAAGCGCAGCCGTGCCTGCGCCGAATGCAGCCGCGCCTCCGCTACCCGCAGGTTAATTTCATAGTCGGCGCAGTCCAACTTGACCAACAGGCCACCGGCTTCCACGCGATCGCCAACCTGCACCGGGATAGCCTCGATCTGCGCGTTCAATTGCGCACTGATAGTCGCTTCATTCAAACTGATCACGGTTGCCGGCGCGGTGCGCTCCGGATGATAGGACAGTTCGCCGAGCTGTTGCACGCCCAGGGGCTCACCACGACTGGACGCGGCCGCGACCAACATTGTCAAAACAACTATTAGCCGACCAACCGCAGCTCCGCGGAATGCGGCGCGCACTGCCAAAAGACTCACAAAACTCCCTGGAATTTTCAGAAAAACTCCCAAAAAAATAACCAACTCGCCAACAAAATAAACCGGGCTTAAAACCCGAGTGTTTTATACCACAATTAACCGATTAGGAAACCTTAGATTGCAGAAGTTTACAGATTCTCCAGCCGTCGGATAAACCACTGCAGGGCTCTGCCGTTGTTATTGGATTTCCAAGCGCTAAATACCGGGGTGGTTTCGGGCGAACTTTCCATTCTGACTTCAACCAATTCGCCGTTTGCCAATTGCTCCTCAATCCTATGAAGCGGCAAATACCCGGTACCCAAACCCAACATCTGGGCGCGAATTTTTTCCCCGAGCGTCGGAACACTGAGCACCGGCTGCCGGGCAAACACCCGCATCGTCAAGGGCGCCGTATTTCTGGAGCTGTCGCGCACCACAACACCCCGGTGCCGCTCAATCTGCTGCTGAGACACAATGCCCGTCTCGCCGGCCAGTGGGTGATTTGGCGACACCACAAACTTCCAGTGGACTTGTTGCAGCAGTTGGCTGCGCATACCCTGCACGCTGGTTTGCGATTCAGCGGCGCCGATCACCAAGTCTGCCCGGCCCTCCGCAATGCTCTCCCAGGCGCCGCCCAGCACCTCTTCATAGAGGTTGATTTCAATATCCGGTTTTAACTGATAGAACTCTTCGATAAGCGGATACACCTCGGCAAAATCGACTATGGAGTCGACGGCAATATTCAGACGCGACTCCCAACCACTGTCCACCTGCCGGGTGGTTTCCGCCAGCCGGTCAACGGCCTCCAGGATCTCCCTGCCGCGCGCTAACAACACCTTCCCAGCCGGTGTTAAAACCGAGCGCCGGCCCTCCTTTTTGAACAGCGCCACACCCAGGTCTTCTTCCAGTTTCTGGACACTGTAGGTGATCGCCGACGGAACCCTGTACAGCGCATTTGCCGCTGCGGCGAAGCTGCCTTTGCGATCAATCGCGTCCAGCACCTGAAGGGCCTCGAAGCTTATTGGCTGAACCATAAACAACATCCTCCCGTCGCACTCTGAAAATTATTCAATAATTTTGAATATATTAGTCAATATTTACCGATTTTCATACACAACTATTAGATCTATATTGAAAGATATAAACCAATATTACTGAATATTTAAATTATACCGGAGCGACATAATGGGATTACTAGTTAACGGCAGCTGGCACGATGAGTGGTACGACACCACCTCAACCGGCGGTGAATTCGTCCGCCGGGAGGCACAGTTCAGGAACTGGATAACGGTTGATGGCACCGCCGGACCCACCGGTGGGGAGGGCTTTAAAGCCGAACCGCAGCGCTATCACCTGTTTGTCTCACTGGCCTGTCCCTGGGCGCACCGCACGCTTATTTTCCGCACACTGAAACAGCTGCGGGACATTATCGGCGTAACCATTGTCGACCCCAAAATGCTCTCCCAGGGCTGGGCATTCAGCGATGTGTCGAAAGACAACCCGGTATCGGGTATCGACTATCTGCACCAACTGTACAGCAGCGTGCAGCCGGACTACACCGGCCGGGTCACGGTACCGGTGCTTTGGGACAAGCGGCGCGGCACTATCGTGAACAATGAATCGTCCGAGATCATACGCATGCTGAACAGCGCCTTTAATCAGATTAGCGGTGACCGGGAGGATTTTTATCCCGAGGCACTTCGGCAGCAGATAAATGAGACAAATGCTTTCGTTTATCACAATATCAACAATGGCGTGTACCGCGCCGGATTCGCCACCAGCCAGGCAGCCTATGAAAAGGCGTTCAACAACCTGTTTGGAGCCCTCGACCAGTTGGAAGACCGGCTGGGGAAGCAGCGCTACTTGGTCGGCAGCCGGTTAACCGAGGCGGACTGGCGATTGTTTACCACCTTGATCAGGTTCGACTCGGTGTATCACGGGCATTTTAAAACCAATTTGCGGCGCATTGAGGATTACCCCAACCTCGCCAACTATCTTCGCGAGCTATACCAGTACCCGGGTGTCTCCGAAACTGTGAATATGGACCATATCAAAACCCACTACTATATGAGCCAGACCACCATCAACCCCACCCAGATTGTGCCGCTTGGCCCGGAAATTGACTACACACGGCACCATGACCGCGAGCGACTTCCGGCCGATGAACCAGAGAGGGTAAGACCATGAACCAAACTGCTGACAAGGATTACAAGGCGCTCGTTAAGCGGGTTGACGGCAGGGCGACCACCGATGGCGACGGCGTAAAAATACGCCGCTCCCTGTCGCCGGACAGGATCGCCGGCTTCGATCCTTTTTTGCTGCTGGATGAAATCTCTTCAGACAGCGCCAAAGACTATATTGGCGGTTTTCCCGATCACCCCCACCGCGGTTTTGAAACCGTCACCTATATGCTGGCCGGCTCGATGCGGCACCGGGACCACCTGGGCAACGAAGGTAAACTGGTGCCGGGAAGCGTACAGTGGATGACCGCCGGCAGCGGCATTGTTCATTCCGAAATGCCGGAGCAGGAACAGGGGCTACTGCACGGTTTTCAACTGTGGGTCAACTTGCCCGCCAGTGAAAAGATGCGTTCACCCCGCTACCAGGAATATAAACCGACGCAAATTCCGAGCGCCACCCTGGACAGCGGCCATGTGGTCAAGGTTATCGCGGGCGCTTTCCAACACAATGGCGAAACCCTTAGCGGACCGGTAGAGGGCATCAGCACCGCACCCGAGTATTTCGATATCCGATTATCCGGCGGCGGCCCGCTGGATATCGATACAGACCCGCAAAAGACGGCGTTTATCTATGTTTATCACGGCGAAGCAAGCGTTTCCGCCAACGGCCAGAGCCCAGCGCTGCGTGCCGGACAACTGGGATTGCTCGGTCCGGGCAACCGTATCCGGCTGGGCGCGAACCAACAGGATACCCGGGCGCTGCTCATCGCCGGCAGGCCATTGCGGGAACCGGTGGCTCACTGGGGCCCGTTTGTGATGAACACCCGCGAGCAGGTTGAGCAAGCGATGCGCGACTACCGGGATGGTAGATTAATCGTGTGAGTTTGCACTTAATCAGACATTTACGGTGATACGCGCGAACAAAGTCTTACAGAAGGATTTGTGCCAATAGAGGACGTTTCTTTTCTTGGTTTGGCGCCAGTATTCCGCAGCCATCTGGGAACAGGTTTTGAGACTCGCTGTGAACCCATCCATGGGAGCTCCGCGTCGACATCCCTGTCGACGAGGGTCTCAAA
>JANQKW010000113.1 GCA_028280905.1 Porticoccaceae bacterium | reverse complement strand
GTGGAACTGGACTCCGGTCCTGCACAGCAAACCGGCCTGCTTGAACATCTCCAGCTCCGCTTGTTGGGGAAAAAGCAGGTGCCAACTCGACGCTTGCAGTTCGCCGGCCAGCGCCTTGGTTTTTTCTACCAGTTGCAGGCATGTTCCGGCGTCGAGGGATATGCCCTTGCGGGCAACTCTCGGTCCGGTGGCCGGGGTAAACGGGATTGCGCTGATCAGTTTCGGGTAATAGGGAATACCGCTGCGCTCGTAGGCTTCGGCCCAGCTCCAGTCAAAAACATACTCTCCCCAGGAGTGGTTCTTCAGGTAAGTCGGCATGAAAAACCGACCGGACTCACGGGTAAGCTTCATGTGATGCGGCTGCCAGCCGGTCTCCCGGCAGACACAGTTGCTGTCTTCCAGCGCGCCGAGAAACTCGCGGCGAAGAAACGGGTATTCAAGCATTTTGGGAATGGCTGGCTTGGGGTTTGTTGAATACACAGGTCATGGTGGTGCCGCTGCCCAACTTGCTGTCAATACTGAGGTCCGCGCCATGCCTTAGCAATACGTGTTTGACAATTGCCAGGCCGAGACCCGTGCCGCCGGTACTGGAGGTTCTGCTGCTGTCCACCCGGTAAAACCGCTCGGTAAGGCGCGGCAGATGCTTGGCGTCAATGCCGACCCCATCATCCTCAACGATGACCGTCACGGATTTGTCATCCTGCTTGGCTTGCAGTCGGATATCGGTTCCCTGGGGGTTATGGCGGATGGCGTTAAAAGCCAAATTGGAAAAGGCGCTATAGAGTTCGTTCTGTGCGCCTGCGACGGATATATGCTCGGGACAATCAACTGAAAGTGAGTGTTTGCTATCACTCAAGGCCTCTCCATCTTTAGCTATCTGCTCCAACATGGGTTTTAGCTTGACAGTGTTATTGGTGGACTGCAAATCTACCGACTCAAGCTGGGACAGCATAACCAGGTCATCCGCCAGCGCCGTCATACGGCCCGTCTGTTGGGACATCTGGTCCAGCGGCGCAGCCCAGGATTTGGGCAGTGATTCGCCGCTCATCTGCAGGGTTTCTAGGTAACCGGACAATACCGTTAAGGGCGTGCGCAACTCATGGGAAATGTTGGCGACAAAATCCTTGCGCATTTGCTCCAGGTTCCTCAGCCGGGTGATATCCCTGATCGTCAATACCACACTGCAGGCCTCGAAGGTTGCCGCGGAAAACATCAACATCTGGCCGTGTTGATGATGAGAGGGGATTTCCAGAGGCTGGCTAAAGTTAGTATGTTGTATGAATTCGACAAACCTGGGGTCTCTGACCAGGTTTGTGATGACGCGACCCCTGTCGTCCTGGTTGAGTTTCAGCAATTGTGAGGCGGCGGGATTCCACCAATCTATGCTGCGATCGCGGTTCAAAATCACCATCCCCTCATCCAGCGCGCCCGTGATGCTGTTGATTCTGCGCAGCAGTGAGCGGCGGATGATCTTGGCCTGGTCGCTTCGCTGCTGCAGCCGGTAGAGACGGTCGGCAATATCCGACCAGATACCAAAGGATTCGGGGGGATAGTCTTTGCCGTCATTGTCGAGCCAGCGGTAGAATTTGAATATTCTATGCAGTGTCCACAGGGCATAAGCGCCGCCGCCTACCAGCAAAAACAGGTGTACATTGTTGTTGATGAATCCGACAATGGATAACAGTAGCAACAGGAATACAATCAGTCGTATTTCGCTGTGAAGCCCTTGCCGCAAAACCAAACCTCGAAAATATGGGATACGCAGACTACCGCTGCTCGTGGCGATTAACCCCTAACGCGGCCAACTGTGTTGCGGGGCGTGTGGAGCTAATCGGACAGGACGCTAGGATTTCACAAAGTGCCGTTGTAAACCAGCATTAATTGGTATTGGCGGGTTCTTTTACGGAAAAGCGATACCCCGCGCCGCGCACCGTCTGGATGAAGCGATCATGCCCGTCAATGGACAGCGCCTTTCGCAGTCGGCGTATGTGAACATCGACCGTCCTTTCATCCATATACACGTTTCCGCCCCATACGTAATCGAGTATTTGGTCGCGGGAGTATACTCGCTCCTGGTGAGTGAGAAAGAAATGTAACAACCGGTATTCGGTGGGTCCGATGGTTACGGCTGTGTCGTTAATGGTTACCCGGTGGCTTACCGGGTCAAATACCAGATTTCCGACCCGTATAATCTCTTCGTCATTTTGCAGGTTGGTGCGGCGCAATAGGGCCTTTATTCTGGCAATCAGCTCCCTGGGGGAGAAGGGTTTGGTGATATAGTCGTCGGCGCCCACGTCCAGGCCCTGGATGAGGTTGTCTTCGGTGGTTTTCGCCGTCAGCATGATAACCGGAATCTGCGCGGTCAGACTGTCTCGTCTCAGGCGTCGCAGCAGCTCGATGCCACTGGTTTCCGGCATCATCCAGTCCAGCAATATCAGATTTGGCGCCTCGTCAATGATCATGGCATGGGCTTGCTGGGCGTTTTCGGCCTGAATACATTTGAAACCGGATACTTCCAGGGCGGTGTTTATCATGTCCCGGATAGCAACTTCGTCGTCAACTACGAGTATAGTTTGCTCTTGCATCAGTTGTGCCTGCTAGCGCTTGTTGGATTAACCGGTGCTCTATTAGATGACATCTCTATGACGAAAGTATGACAGAGCTTATGTGCATTGAACCAGACTTTGTAAGATGCCTATTGTTTAGGGTTTAATGTATTTTTTGTCAATGAGAGACGTTTGCTGTCTAGTTTTGGTGCCAATGGTCCGCGGCTATCTAGGAACGCCTTTTGAGACTCGCTGTGAACCCATCCCTGGGCGCTCCGCGTCGACATCCCTGTCGACGAGGGTCTCAAAAGGCGTT
>JANQKW010000112.1 GCA_028280905.1 Porticoccaceae bacterium | reverse complement strand
CAGGACAACGATGGCAGCTTGACGGCCTATACGTTTAAAAAAGAAAAATAACCCACCGGCAAAGCCTGTCGCAGGGATGCGAAATTCGTTTCCAATTGGTGGAGGCGTAAGTATTTCTTTCACAGGGTTTTCATAAACCCCGAGTAGCCTAAGCCCAACAGGGGTTCCCCGCCTTGTATTCTCGCCATCCCACGGCTCAACCGTGGCATCCATAAGAATAAAACGATCAGTTATCGTTTCCCCGACATACCGAATATTTACTACACTTCTAGAGAAAGATGATTATTTTCGGAGATATCGCTATGGATGATCTAACCATCGAGGGCTGGCGCAAAACGGGGGACGATCAAAAATCCACCCCGGTCGGCAATATCAGTTTCCATATTGATGAAGAGCTGCATCTAAGGCTAGAGCAAGCGGAGGACCAATTGCAGGAATCCCACGAGCCTGAAATACTGATTGACGTAGATTCCCAGCGCTTGAACCTGCAAACCCCGGCGGATATCGGGGAGCTATCCGGTTGCAGATTCCGCGTTTACCTGCATCAGGGTGATGAGCGCGGCCATTTTCATTTGGTGGCCAATCGAGCGGCCGACGGTAGCCTGGTGTATACCAACGCCGTCATGGTGGATCAACTGGGTTAACTCAAGCCGGCATCAGCGCAGACACCACCATCAACTCATTTCGCGGCTTGGTTTCGTAATCCCCCGGCTTGACCGGGGGATCCAACCATCAACAAGGCGCCTGCCAAATTTGGCGGACTTCTTGATCCGCTGGCTATTCGGCTTTATAGTTTCCAGGCGATAACGTCTTGCGTGCAATTGTTGCAGGGATCGAGGGAATGGCAGAGAGACACCTCCTTTCTTATAACTTCCTTAACCTTACAAAATCTTGCCGCACGAACCTTATTCAGCAATAAAACTGGGGACTTGGCCGCAAAAAAAGCGGAGGATACAAACCCCAAGTAAATGCAACAAGCAGCCACGCCATACGCGCAAAACTGCGTCGGTAAATTGAGCGTCATGCATAAATCATGATGGTTATTCGAGAAGCAGCTGAAAAAGATGTCCAGCAGTGGTCAGAGATGAGAACAGCGCTTTGGCCTGAAACCGAAGATGGTCATATTGCGGAAATCAATGAGTATTTTTACGGATCATCAACCGACGTTGTTATGGTTTACATCGCCGAAGTCGGATTGGAAATAGTTGGATTTTTAGAGCTGAACATTCGAAACTTTGCAGAAGGCAGCCGCAGCCCGAAGCTGCCATACGTCGAAGGCTGGTACATCAAACCAGAGCATCAAGGTAATGGTTACGGCAAGCTATTGATGCGAAAAGCTGAACAATGGGCAATATCTCAAGGCTACTCAGAACTGGCGAGTGATACCGAGATTGATAATCATCGGAGCATAGCCCTGCACAAGCGGTTGGGGTTTAGCGAAATCGAGCGTGTTGTTTGCTTTATCAAAGAGCTGAAAAATGAGTAACAAGCCAATCAACTGCGCGCCTTCGGCAGTGAATTTCAACAGACAACCCACTAAGCGTCCCGCTCGCAGCGGTCTGCTGCTGATGTGGGGCGTTATGCAAACCTAAATACCGGAAACTCAAGAATGAACAAAACACTGATTATCGGCGCCGGTGGAAAGGTTGGAAAAATCCTTGTTCCAAGGTTGCTAAAATCCGGTCACTCAGTAGTTGCCATGGTTAGGGATAGCGGTAAATACAGGTTTCAAGCCGACGTTGAAGTTGTTGAAGGCGACTTGGAAGGTGAAATTCAGTCTATTATCAGTCGCTGCAACCGGGTCGTCTTTACCGCGGGGTCGGGCGCTGCCACGGGTCCGGATAAAACACTGTTGGTGGATTTATGGGGCGCAGCCAAAGCGATTGACGCCGCCGGGGAATGCGGTGTTCAGCATTTTGTGATGGTGAGTTCGATAGGGGCGGACAATCCCGATCGCGGTCCGCGGGCAATCAAGCCCTACTTAGTGGCAAAGCATTTTGCTGATGAATATCTGATAAGGTCCGGTTTACATTACACGATTCTCAGGCCGGGCAGGCTAACTGACGAGGCGGGGGAAGGCCTGATTACAACAACCCGCCCAAGCGATGCGAAAGGGCGGGAAATATCCAGGGAAGACACGGCCAATGTCGTTGGCTACTGTCTTGACAATACAATCGCACAGGGCAAGATTTATGAGCTATATAAAGGCTCGGAGCCAATCGGAAACGCTATCACCTAACAGCACAATGGCAGCGCTGCCCTGTGTTGTGCCCGAAAAGCGCGCTAGAGTTCATCAAGGATATTGTTTTCGCTGATAAACGCCCAAAAACGGGGAACCGTCGAGAAGATTTGGTCGCGTGCTGCAGCAGATAACTGTGTTCCACCAACGCCGTAGGTTGTATACATCGTCATCATCACGCAGTAGAAACCGCCAAACAAAAAATCCTCCCAGCAATTCTCCCGGCTGTAGTCGCTTATCTCACGTTGTTGCAGCGTTTCGTAATAGGCGTCGAGCAGACGCCCCTGGTGTTCTTGTCTTTGCTGCTGGTCGAAAGTGCAGTTAATGAAATAGCTGGTATCGATTCCGGGGCTGCCAAGATGAAACGTTTGCCAGTCAATGGCAATTGATTCATCGGGTCCTTTAAAAAGAAGGTTGGCCGTTCGGTAATCACAGTGAACCAGACAACGTCGCTCAGTAATTCGGGCTTGCCAGTCGTCAAGCTTTTCCAAAAAGGCATCGCCCAATGACTCGAAATTATCTGGTAATTGGATTGGGGTGCCCGAGCGGTCAACACCTACGTCTCCCGCTACTTGCTTCATAATGCCCCAACCTTTCTCCAGCCAGGACTGTAACTGGCAAAAATATGCGGTATCGCCGTAGTCCAGCAGCCAATCTCCCCCAGTCAGCGCCATGCCACCCCAGGTATCCGCATGCAAGTGCGCCAGTTGCCGCATGGCGGATTCCGCGCGCCGATAACCGCAGTTTGGCCCAGTTACAACCTCGGCGGGGTTGAGATCCTCAATCAATAGCGCGAAATTTCCCGTGTCGCGATCAATTTCAGCGAAATAGCATACCGGAACGCGAGTGCTTAACGTCGGGCGGATGTATTTATAAAAGTTAATCTCTCTTTCGTATGCCAGCATTTCCTCGCCGGCGCTGCGGCTATCGGGGTTCGAAGAGGGAAATTTGGCCACCAGCGTTTTCGGTCCGGCGTCGTCCGGTGATTCATACGCCAAATCGATTCGGTAAGTATCAGCCATTAGCCCACCGGACAGTGTTTCCGCCCGAGATTCCACCGCCCGGGCATCGCCGTTGATAGCACCGCTATATTTGAGTGCCTGGGTTATCCATTCAGGAGAAAGGTATGTGTCGGAAACCGTGTTTAGGGATGGCATCATAGCTGTGTCCTGTCTCATGGAAATTCTGGGTCTGGTGCGGCATTCGAAACGCTGCCGGCTAGGTTACGTGAAAGCGTCTGTTGCTAGGATGTTGTGGCCGGCCAGATAAATGCTTAATCGGGCCATTACCTGTGACCCGAAATCACAAGCAAATGGCCAGTCCGCCCATTGGGATTTCCTCGACAGGTTGGCAGGATTGATCCCTCGCGCCAATCACTCGTTTTCCCCGGAGCACTAATGACGATGAAACTGACAGACCATGACGAATTCCTGCATCTTGGTTACCCCAGGGAACTGACCGAGCCGTGGAAAGAGAATTACTATTTCAACTACATCGACCGAGAATCCGATGCTCTGGGTATTTTCCATTGTTCTTTCCAACGTCACAGAAAAGTTGTTTCGATAAGCACACACCAGGTGATTGACGGAACCCCGATCAGCTATTCCCAAGAGATCCCGCTCCCGGCAAGCGGTCCCCAGGTGCTGGACGACCAGGTGATCATTAGCGACGGCAATCTTTGCTTTGAGGTGCTTGAGCCCCACCACAGGCATCGGGTGTCTTTCAAAAATGAACAGGTGAGCATGGTGCTCAACTACACCCGGCGCTTTGATGTGTATGATTTTAATAGCCACGTGGCGGATCGAGCCGACAAGGGGTTTCAGGCCGCACACTACGAACAGGGAATGTTTGTGGCGGGTGAGATTACCGTTAATGGGCATACCAAAACGATCAGCTGCCTTGGCCATCGGGACCACACCTGGGGGTATCGCGACGAAACCGGATTGGGGGGCTGGCACTGGATTGCAGTCCAGTGCGAAAACTCGACCTGGAACATCACGCGCATAAAACGGCTTAATTCGCCTGATTCACAGACCGGATTCGTGTCCTACCGGGATAGGGCCGAGGCAATCACATCGGTGGATGTCCTGAATATAGAATACAATGCGCACAATGAGCCTGTGAACTGCAGATATCGCGTAACTCTTGACAGTGGGGAAAGGTTCCACGTTAGTGCCCGACGTTTTACCCGGATGCACTTGAATAGCAAAAAGCTTAATGTCATTCACCACGAAAACTTCTCGGAGTTTCTGATTGAGGAAACCGGTGAAACGGGCATCGGGGTTGACGAGCATATGGTTGTGAAAACCCGATAAATGCAGCTACAAAGGGCAGCTTACCGGCGCGGGTTTGAACGACTACGATAATCAGTAGGTGAAGCGCCCGTCCAGCGCTTGAATGCATGTGTGAAGGTGCTCTGGTCCGAGTAACCGAGCTTGAAAGCAATTTCCTCCACCAAGTAGTCGCTGTTCGCCAAGTAGTCCACCGCCATATTCATACGGACATGCGCGACAATACCTTGAAACGTATTGCCTTCGCCTTGCAGTCTGCGTCTCAGGGTTCTGCCGCTAACATGCAGCGCTTCCGCCGCGGTATCCATGTTCATGGAAAAATCGCGCGTCTCTTCGATTAGCTCTCTAATCTGAACCGATGTGGCTGATTTCGCGCCACAAATGATCTCAACATTGCGACGACAGCGCTCGCTGCATAACTCAAACGTCTCCCCGTCACCATTAAACAGCGGGATATCCAGCAATGACGCTGGAAATTCTATCTTATTTGTTGGCGCACCAAATTTTACCGGGCAGCCAAGAAAGGATTGGTACTCGCTTAATATTGCTCGGTTATTGGACATCATAGACACTGAAGTAAGCTTGAGTTTTCGCCCCAACAGTGCACGCATTGTCTGATGGACGGAAGCTATCTCGTAGTCAAATCTGAGTTGTGCGCATTCATGGAAGTTGTATTTAGGATGCAAGTGGAGTTCAGCGGTCTGCATTCCGACCGTCAGTTGGTAAAAATAGATGGTGTTGGTGAGCTTATTGCCGTACAGGGTGAATTTGATGCAGTCTCTCAGCGTGGGCGAACTCAGTATGGTATAACCGTATATTCCTTGTTTGGTGAGGTGGCCGTGGGATAGCTTTCCGAGTTCCAGCCCCCAGGTCTCGTCATCCGTGCAGTGCCTGACATTGGAAAATACCTTGCACTCCTGGCTGACACTGACCATTCTGGTAGGATCGTCGATGTCCTTTTCCGTCAGCTGGGTTTTTCGGAGACAGGCTGCCGGGCTAATGCCGCGCTTGTCCATCTGTCGAACAATTAGCCTTATCATGCGGATTGGCCTGAAAACCAAATCGTTGTTATTCATACGGCTTGCCACTCGCGGGCTGTAGTGTCCTTAATAGGCGGAATTAACGCCAGTTATTTTAGCCTAACCAAGCCGCTGGATTGCGTGAATCACAACCAACTTATTGGAAAACGCGCAAGATGATAAAGAGCCACAAAAAGAACTATATGTTTTAAAAGGCCAGCCTGTTGTTAGACTTGGCCACCGTGTTTATCGGGTTTGGCGGTGCCGTAACACCGTACATCCTAAATATATTGTGAATATATGAGTGAGGTTAAGATGTTTTGACAATGCTGATAACTGCAATTCCGGAGAAAAATTCGCCCGTTCATTAATTTGAAAAGTGCTACAAATTAGTAGCTTATGTGAATCTTCAATAACCTCGTTATTAGCTCCTAGTTGTCAGTCTGCCAAAAAGATTTTTGGTTTTTGGTAAGTGTTTGCGTATTCAATTTTTTGTTATTTTTCATATCACCGGGCAACTGCTGTGCAAGTATTGGAGCCCCAACTAAATTTCTCTTTGTTAGGTGCTCGATATGAAAGCTTTTCTATTAATAGTTCTTTTTACGTTTTCCCTGGAGGGTTTGGCAAGCTGTTACAACTGCGCGCCCGACATGCCCGGTGGAGATAACTCAACCCTTGATTCGATATTTCTCGAGCGGGGACAAGTGAAGCAGTATCTTGCCGGGGCAAACCAGTATGCCTGGAATCACGGCGGCGGCGATAATCCGAGATGCGATATTGCCCAAAAAAAGGCTGAAAAATTTGCCAAGGTGTACGGAAAAAAGCTGCATAAGCACAGGAAAAAACTAGCCAAGCTGTGCGGCGATGATGACGACGACGATTCAGACGATACTGAAATCGAATTCCCCGAAGACCATCTTCTTCATTTTGACAACAACGAGTGGTACTATTTTAGTGGCGTTGTCGATACCGATGCGGGAAAACAATTCGGCGTGATGTTCACCATATTCCAGTTTCCCGATGGCGAGGGAAGGTACCACTTGCCTGTCCTCTTTGCTGTAAGCGACCCTGAAATTTCGGAATATTACAGCGCCAGAACCGGGCCGATAATAGGCGCTTCAGGCGGTACCGCTGAAGACCTGCCGGCGATCGGATCTGGCAATTCAGCGTTTACCTGGGATCCGGAAGACAATCTTCGCATTTCTTCAACGCTGAATACGGAGCAGGGCGGCAGTATGTCGATGGATATCGACTTTACGCCTAGGAAAAAGTTTTTGTTTCATGGCGAAGACGGCTTTATCCCAATGGGTGACGGCATTCCTTCCGCTTATTATTCGCTGACAAACCTGAAACCTACCCGAGGCACGATTACGGTTGGCGACCAGCAATACACGATTACCGGTGGGCGCGTATGGATGGACCACCAATGGGGTGACTGGACGTCCTCCGGCGACAACTGGGATTGGTTCTCGTTGCGCTTTGATGATGGCGGCTCGCTGATGCTTTTCCAGTTTCGGGATGATGAAGGCAATGTTGTGGGCGGCGACTGGACCTATCGGGACAAGCACAACAAGGTTCATTACGGAACGGACTTCGAGGTGGTTGCCAAGCGCAGTTTCGGAATCTATCCAATAGACTGGACTGTCAAGCTGCCGAGTATTGATGCTGAATTTGAGGTAAAACCGCTGTTTGACGACCAGGCCTTTATCGGCCTGCCTTTGTGGGAGGGCCTATGTGAGCTGAGCGGCTCGGTTGGCTCTGCCCAGCTTAGTGGGCATGCATTCGTCGAGCTTAATGGGTATTAGTTTGCTAGAGTAACGCCCCTACGATTCCCATTAACTAGGCGTCCCGCGGTCAAGCCGCGGGATGCCGAATAATGAGGTTAATTTCACTCTACGAGGAAAAAAGATGAAGGAAGAATCTATTGATGTAACCCACCGCAACCCGTAAGCCTAGTATGTTCGGGCAAAGAGGAATCTGAAATGTTTCGCTTTACACTGCGGCCAAGACTGTCGGAGACCGATGGGTTACGGCATATCAACAACACCGCGCTGCCGGCCTGGTTCGAGGAAGCGCGCCGGGATTTGTTCGAATTGTTCAATCCGGGGCTCAGCCTAACAGCGTGGAACCTGATACTTAAAAAGTACGAAATAGAGCTTGTCGCCCAGATCAATCATACCGATGAGTTGGAGATAGTCACCCGGGTGGCGAAAATTGGCACCAAGTCGCTAACGGTAATCCAAGAGGCGTTTCAGAATGACAAGCCGGTTGCCACCTGCCGCTCGGTGATTGTCTATTTTGACTATGCGAGCAATCAAACCGAACCGATTCCCGCAACTATTGTGGAACGGCTACAAGAACACCTGGTCGCGGCGTAAATCAAGTTAACGCATGGCGAGCGTCTACTGCTCCCAGGCCAGGTTCATCACCGTCCTGATATCGTCCGCCGTTTTGATCGGCCGCACATTGTAGGCGGTTACCAAATAGTAGTTCAGCGCCGGCTCCAGCATTTCCTCCACCAACTCAGGCGTTACGCCCAACTCGTTCAGCGTGGTTGGCATTTCAAGCTGGTTTAGAAACTGCAGTAGTATTTCGTGGAGGGTCTCATCGGTTCGGCCGAGCTGGGCCTTGATGGCGTTGTGGGATTCCACGGCATAGCCTTCCAGCCATTTCGCCTGGGCCAGCATCAGCACGCAGGCCGCGTCGCTGTGGGAGATTTCCGCATAGGGCGCAAGGATATGCACCATGTAATGGCTAAAGCCGTGCCATATGCTGGATTGGCAAATTCCCGTGTACCAGGTCGCCAACTGGCAGTTTTTCAACGCCGCCAAATTGCCGGCATCGTCCTTTAGCAACGGCATATTTTCGATATACAGCTTCACGGCTTGTTCGCACAACACATTTACCAGCGGGTGCTGCGACAGCGCGCAGCGGGAATTAATTGCGTGATCCAAGCCCCTTATCGCGGTTGATAGCAGCAGGTGTAGCGGCGTTTGGCTGAGGATTTCCGGATCGTAAATAATCAGTTCCGGCCCGCCATCCGGCACGTGAAACAGGGTTTTGAGTTTGGTTTCCTCATCAACCGGCGTGCCGCCCGGGGTCCATTCCGCTGTGGCGAGCGTGGTGGGAATGATAATTTGCCGAATAGCGGCGGGCGATTTACAGCCGGAAACCGGTTCGCCGTCCACCCACTGCATTTTGTGGTCGAAAATTTTGTCTTTGCTGAAGACATTTTCTGAGATGCAAAGCTGCAGCATCTTGCAAAAGTCGATTACCGAACCGCCGCCTATACCAATAATGACGTCCGCGTTTGAATCGCGCAATCGCTTGGCGGCTTCCAGCACATTGCCCAGCGGGGCGTGTTCGCCGACCTTGTCGGTGAGCCCAACAACCCTGTCGCCAAGGCTGGCCTCTATCTTCCTGACCACATCGGTTTTGGTGTTTAGCGTTTTAGAACACACAATAAAGGCGCGCTGGTAACCTAATGTATCAATTTCCTTGGGTAGTGCAGCGGCGGCTTGCTGGTTGTGCAGCACCTGACCGACGCCGGAGAATCGAAACCGCGTTTCTTCATTAGTTATTTCCATACGGGTCTCCTTGCGCATGCGACCTCCTATAGCGCCTGGCCGCTTCGATACCGGAAAGAAAGGCAGGTATTCTACACATAATACTTGTCAAATAAAAAGCAAGCTGTCAGCCTTCCGCGACGGCATTTACTTTGGCTTGGCGCGCGGTTCCGTACCTTCGTTATCATTTCTTGACAGGCCACCAGCATGCCGGCTAAATAATGCCTAGGTACAGAGCCGCGCGCGAAGCCAGAGGTCACGAGGAATTAATAGAAGCGCCCTTAAGGTAGCCCCCCGTCTATTTTGCCAAACCTGGCTAAAGGGAAAATCTCCATGAATGTCATCTACAGGCAGGGAAAAAAGGAAGACAGTTACCGGATTGCGGAACTCGACTACCGCGCATCCGACGGCGCGGTGGAATTCCTGTTTCACGATCTGGTGCCCGGCGCTACGCCGGTGCAGGTGGTTTGCTCCGGGCTAGAGCAGGATAGTTACCCCCACTCTTACCGCAGCGCTATAGTTGCTGAGCTGGACGGCGAAATAATTGGCATGGCGCTGTCCTACCCGGCAAAATATCATGGTATAAATGAACAGATGCGGCGTTTTTTTCCAGCGGACCGCCTGGAACACTTTGGTGATTTCTACGCCGCCAGGGTAGAGGGAAGCTACCTCCTGGATGCCCTTTGCGTGGAGCAGCATTATCGAAACAAGGGTATCGGCAGAGCGCTGTTGGAGCGCACCAAAAGCAAAGCGCGTGACGAGGGGTATAACCTGTTGAGTCTTATCGTTTTTGCCGATAACACACGGGCGCGAAAGCTTTATGAAGATAACGGCTTTACCTGGGTAAGGACTATTGCGTTGCAGCCCCACGCGCTTATGCCCCACCAGGGCGGCTGTATTTTAATGAAGTGCGAGATATGACTTTGACGAAAGTGAGATGGTGGATGAGTGACGGGTGACCATGTGCTGGCTGGATGGTTATTCAAATGAACAAACAGGAGCAGCTCGGTGGTTGATATAGCGTTGAAATGCAGTTGCGGTAACGTGCGGGGAACCGCGACTCATATAACCCCAAATGTCGGGACTCACCTGGTATGCTGCTGCGATGACTGCCAGGCCTTTGCCCGGTTTCTCGGCCGCGAGGACGAGATACTGGACGAATACGGCGGCACGGAGATCTTCCAACTGCCGCCGTCGCAGGTCAGCTTTAGCGACGGCGCGGAGCAGCTTCGCTGTATGCGCTTGACGAGGAAGGGCGTATACCGCTGGTACACGGAGTGTTGCAAAACACCGGTCGGCAACACGGGTCCGGCGCGGATACCCTTCCTCGGGCTGATACGCAATATCATGGATGACGATACCCCGGATACGCATCTCGGCCCGATACGCGGCTATTTACAAGTCAAGCATGCCCGGCATCCGCCCCCGTTCAAAAATGCCCACCCAGGTTTTCCGCTGTCGGTCACCTTGCGGGCCATATTTAAGATGCTGTTGTGGAAGGTGGCCGGCAAAGGCAAGCCTTCGGCCTTCTTCGATGCCGACGGGAAAGCGGTTTCAAAGCCCCATATCCTCGAATCAGGCTGATAGGGCTCGGCCAAAATGAAAAAAGTGGCGCTATCTTTCGCCGTTCTGCTGGCTGTTATCATAGTGTTGGTTCCGGTCAAAATAGATGGTCCGCCTGGCGGGGAGAAAGCCGTTCAACCGCCAGCCACAGTGGCTCTAGAGAAAAAACAGCAGCTGGCTAACGAAAAATCTAAAGCCGCCCAGCCCATTGAGGAAAGCCTTAGTCAACTCTCCGACAAGGTCTACCCAACCGAGTTAACGGACGCAATACGGGGCAGTGATGACTACGGTGACTTGTTGCTGCGGGCGTTGCTTCGATTCCCGACTATTGATGTTGGCGAACAAGAGGATCTGCTGCTGCGCGCCTACTCGTCACAGCCGGAGCATCTACTGCTGAATTACCATATGCTGGAATTTTGCGTCGAAAATAGCAATTCCACCGTGTGCAGCCTGCCTTTTGTCGAGACATTACTTAGGTCGAATGGCGACAGCCAGGATTTACTTATAGCTGTCGCCGGGTACCTATACGCCGCGGGCGATGTTGAAGCCGCCTATCGCCTGATAGTGAAAGCCGGAACAACCGACAATGCTGAAATTTACCTGCGCCACTTGGAAGCGTTTGATGAATCCCGTCGCCGCCACGGTATTCCCAGAAACCTAGCGACTTTAGCGGAAATCATCGGACTGGCGGCAGGTGTTGGGCTGCCTTACTACAGCCGGTTGCTTGAAATATGTGGCGAGCAGTCAGATAGCGGGTCGCAAAAGTGGCGGCGAGCTTGCTCAAGTCTGAGTGAAAATCTCGCCACTAATGGGAAAACTATTTTGGATCAGCGCATCGGCGTTGAGATAAGACCCCGCTATTCAGATTTGCCTGAGCGGGAGTTGGCGGCCATTAAGCAGCGAGCTGATGACAAGTTTGATGCATTTATAGAGTCGCAGGCTGAGTTTGGCAGCCATGTTGAAGAAAGCGGAAAAATGCAAGCGCTTATTCCGGATAATATTTGGCAACGCTATCTGGATGTTTACAGGGAAGAGGGGGAAATAGCGGCAAGCCTGCTATTAAGCGAATTTTTAATGGGTGAGGAACAATAGATTTACTATTCTCTTTATAAAGCAAATCTTTGGATAGGGTTTTTGTTAGCTGTCGGATTGGTGCCATCTTCTCGCGGCTATCTAGGAACGCCTTTTGAGACTCGCTGTGAATACATCCCTGTAAGCTCCGCGTCGACATCCCTGTCGACGAGGGTCTCAAAAGGCGTT
>JANQKW010000111.1 GCA_028280905.1 Porticoccaceae bacterium | reverse complement strand
AACGCCTTTTGAGACCCTCGTCGACAGGGATGTCGACGCGGAGCTTACAGGGATGTATTCACAGCGAGTCTCAAAAGGCGTTCCTAGATAGCCGCGAGATGGTGGCACCAAACCAAGACGAGAAGCTCCTCTACTCGCACTCACCGGTCAATTGGCAAACACTTCTGATCATCTGAGAGAGCCCGGTTCAGAGATCTCTTACCACACCAAGCGCGGAGAATTAGCGTATAATTTGCCGCAAATTTTTTATACGGGTAATTTATGTCAGGCAATAGTTTCGGAAAGCTGTTCACCGTAACCTCATTTGGGGAAAGTCATGGTCCCGCACTGGGTTGCGTGATCGACGGTTGCCCGCCGGGACTGGCAATTTCAGAGGCGGACCTGCAGCGTGACCTGGATCGTCGCAAACCCGGCCAGTCCCGTTTCACCACCCAGCGCCGCGAAGCGGATGAAGTCAAAATTCTCTCCGGCGTATTTGAAGGCGCCACGACCGGAACCCCAATCGGTTTGCTGATAGAGAATACCGACCAGCGCTCCAAAGACTACTCGAAGATCAAAGAACTGTTTCGCCCGGCCCATGCCGATTACAGCTATTTTCAAAAGTATGGCGTGCGCGATTACCGCGGCGGCGGGCGTTCATCGGCCCGTGAGACAGCCATGCGGGTGGCGGCGGGCGCCATCGCAAAAAAATACTTGAAGGAAAATTGCGGTATCGAAATTCAAGGTTATCTGTCGCAACTGGGGCCGATCGCCATAGAGCGAATAGAACCTGGTACCTCTGAGAACAACCCGTTCTTTTGCCCCGATCCGGACAAGGTCGCCGAGATGGAGAGCTTTATGCAGGCGCTGCAAAAAGCGGGCGATTCGATCGGCGCCAAAATAAACGTCTCGGCCACCGGCGTGCCGCCCGGGTTGGGCGAGCCTATCTTTGACCGTCTAGATGCCGACATCGCCCATGCCATGATGAGTATCAATGCGGTTAAGGGTGTGGAAATCGGCGCGGGTTTCCGTTCCGTTGAACAAAAAGGATCGGAGCATCGCGATGAAATAACGCCGGCGGGTTTTTTGTCGAACAACGCCGGCGGTATTTTGGGTGGCATCTCGTCCGGGCAAACCATCAGCGTGCAAATTGCCTTAAAGCCCACCTCCAGTATTCGCATACCCGGGCAGTCCATTGACACAGGGGGCAAGCCCGCCGAGGTGGTAACAACCGGCCGTCACGATCCCTGCGTGGGCATTCGGGCCACACCCATCGCCGAGGCCATGCTGGCGCTGGTGCTGATGGATCATCTATTGCGTCACCGCGCGCAAAATATGGATGTGGATTCGGGCCTGCCGGCCATACCCGACACACCGCCAAACGAAAACTGATAGTTTATGAGCAGGGCGTCTGCGGCGATTGTTCCGTACTGGCAATTGTCCGGGTTTTATTTTACCTATTTCGCTCTGCTGGGCGCGCTGTTTCCCTACTGGTCCCTGTACCTGGAATCGCTGGGTTTTTCCGCAAGCGAAATTGGTCTATTGCTGGCGATCCCCATGGTTACCAAGGTCATCGCACCCAATGTGTGGGGTTGGCTGGCGGATCACACCGGCAAGCGGTTACAGGTGATTCGCTATGGGTCCGCGGCGGCCTTTTTGTCCTTTGCGATTATTTTTATCGACCAGAACTTTGGGATGCTGGTGTTGGTGCTGGGGGCCTACAGCTTTTTCTGGAATGCGGTGCTGCCGCAGCACGAGGTGATAACCGTCGGTTTCCTAGAGAGAAATCCCGAACAGTACGGGCGCGTCAGGGTATGGGGGTCGGTGGGGTTTATCTTAACGGTTATCGGTTGTGGCTCCTGGTTTCAGTTACAGGGTATCGACAATTTTCCAATTGCCGGTGCTGCATTGCTGGTCGCCATCTGGGTGAGCAGCTTGTGGATTCCGGATAACGGCGTGTCGGCAAAAAAAGTTCAGACTGCCAATAACTTTATCGATGAGTGTGCCAGACCGGTGGTCATCGCGTTTCTGATAGCCGGATGTCTGTTACAAGTGGCGCACGGCGTTTACTACAGTTTTTTCAGTATCTATATGGAGTCGCTGGGTTTCACGCGAACCAGCATTGGATTGTTTTGGGCGATAGGCGTTGGCGCGGAAATCATTACGTTTATCTTCATGCATCATTTTTTATTGCGTGCCGGTGTGAGGGCGATATTGATCTTCAGTGTAGTGATGGCGGTTATCCGCTGGATACTGATAGGTCACCTGGCGGGAGTCACCGCGGTGCTGGTAATCGCGCAAGCCATGCATGCCTTTACATTCGGGACCTTCCATTCCGCAGCAATTGAGAGTGTGCGCCGGCTGTTTTCGCCCGGCAACCAAGGCAAGGGGCAGGCCATCTACAGTGCCGCCAGTTTTGGGGCAGGGGGGGCGATAGGCTCAATTGCGGGCGGTTATATATGGGAAGTCAACCCGGTATTCAGTTATGATTTCGCCGCGCTGGTATGCTTGATAGCGGCTCTGATATTGATCGTTTGGTTAAAGGATGAACGGCTGAAATGAGTCATGGTCGGAGTGAAAGGATTTGAACCTTCGACCCCCGCCTCCCGAAGACGGTGCTCTACCAGGCTGAGCTACACTCCGATGTAAAAAAAGGATCGCGATTGTAACACCCACGGGCGGGTAGCTCTATCCTTCTTGCCGGATCTTTCAAATTACGGGCGGTGTCGTGCCAGTAGCGGACGTTTTTCGTTTTGGGTTGGTGCCACATTTCCGCGGTTATCTAGGAACGTCTTTTGAGCCTCGCTGTGAATACGTCCGTGTAAGCTCCGCGTCGACATCCGTGTCGACGGGGGTCTCAAAAGACGTTCCTAGACACCCGCTAATTCAGGCGCCAACAGCTTTACGCATGACTATTTGCCGAGTTTTTCTGTAACTAACCCTCTCAGTTTATGCACCAGCGTAAGCGGCCGTCTGGGGGCAGTGTTTGAGACCCTCACCGGCAGGGAAGCCGGTGCGGAGCTTACAGGGATGTATTCACAGCGCGTCTCAAACACTGCCCCCAGATGGCTGCGGATTCCTGGCACCAACCCAAAACGAAAAACGTCTCTTGTTGGCACAAGTCTGTTGGTTAACTCAGATCCTTGTTACTAGTAGCGTCGGATTCCGCACAGCTTATATAAACGGGGTGACAAGCACCAACTAATCTGTAATCCTAACATCGGGTCACCGGCATATGCTCAACATCAGGGGGTCAGATGGGTCAGGCAATTGAAAAGACTGACTTCAGCCAGCAGGACTTTGATACATTTAACAGCAAATTGCACCGCTGCCTGGAAGCGCTCGAAGTGGTGCTTGCCAAACCAGACTTTGGCAACGGTAAGCCCAGCATAGGCGCCGAGCTGGAACTTTACCTGCTGGACAACAATGGGTACCCGCTTCCGGAAAATGTGACGATCAAACAGCAGTTGGATGACCCGCTGCTCACCCTGGAATTAAACCGCTACAACCTGGAATACAACCTCAAACCGGTTGCGGCGGCCGGGTGTCCTTTTAGTGCGTTGGAACAACAGATGCTTGATGCCCTGCGCCGTCTGCAAAGCTTGACGGACCAGTTCGAGGGCTACGTGTTGCCCATTGGCATACTGCCGACATTGCGCCGTGGCGACTTCGGCGAGAGCGCGATGACCGATGAACCCCGCTATCACGCGCTGGCCAATATTCTACACCAGATGCGCGACCAGTCATTTGGCATCAACATCGATGGCGAAGATCCCATCCATCTGACGCAGGACGATGTCACGCTGGAAGGCGCCTGCACCTCTTTCCAGCTGCACTACCGTCCCGATCCCGTTAATTTCGGACCACTGTGGAACAGTGTGCAACTGGTAACGCCACTGGTGTTGGCGCTGGCGGCAAATTCGCCGCTGTTGCTGGGCCACCGACTGTGGCATGAAACCCGCGTGCCGCTATTCAAGCAGTCAATAGACGGCAGGGAAGTGAAAGGCTACGGGTGGCGGCATCCGGCGCGCGTCAATTTTGGTCACGGCTGGTTGCGTGATGGGCCGATGGAATTGTTCCGGCAGATGGTTCAGCTCTACAACCCTTTGATACCGATAACCAGCGATGAAGACCCGATAGCAGAGGTGGAGCAGGGGAGCATACCCGAGCTGGCGGAATTGTCCTTGCACGACGGCACCATATGGTCTTGGAACCGGCCAATCTTCGCGCCGGAAGAGGGCGGACACCTGCGAATCGAGATGCGCGCCATGCCCTCGGGACCAACGCCGCTGGATATGGCCGCTAACGCGGCGCTCTTTATCGGGCTGGCCGAAGGTTTGGCGGAACAGGTCGATTGCCTGGTTACTGCGTTGCCCTTTGCCTACGCTGAGCATAACTTCTATCGAGCCGCGCAGCTTGGCATGGACGCGCAGATATTATGGCCGACGGAGCGACAAAACGGTTTGCGGGAGCAACCGCTGGTTGAGATAGTGGGCAAATTGTTGCCGACAGCCGCCGAGGGTCTTGCAAAAATAGGGGTGGCAAAGCAGGAGCGCGATAAGATGTTGTCAGTTATTGAAAAGAGATTGGCCAAACAGCGCACCGGCGCCGCCTGGCAACTTCAGCAATTCGCGAAACTCTGGAACAAAAACACCAGTCGCCCAAAAGCCTGCCAGCGATTAGTTGTTGCCTACCGTGAAAGGGCTGCTTCCAACAGGCCGGTAGCGGAGTGGAGTTACGCCTGAGATGCTGCCCGCTGAGTTGTTCAACTACTGGCAAAACCCCGACCCGGCGCAGATTGCGCCAACCATTGTCGAGTTCCTCCACCAACTTGGCCGGCCCTCGGTAATTCACCTAGGCGGTGCGGATAGCAGCCGCACTCGGCTGGCGGTAACGCTGCTACATGGTAACGAGCCGTCCGGCTTAAAGGCATTCCACCGGCTGTTGCGGGAGGGACACAAACCCAGGGTGGATATGCTGTTAATTGTCGCCGCGGTGGAAACGGCATTGACCGAACCCTTGTTTTCCCACCGCTTTGTACCGGGTGAAAAAGATATGAATCGCCTGTTCGCGCCGCCCTTTGAAGGCAGGCAGGGCGCATTGGCGAGTGAGTTACTAAGCATTATCGAGGATGCGAAACCCGAGGCAGTGCTCGACCTGCATAACACGTCCGGCGAGGGTCCCTCCTTTGCCGTTTGCACCCAGGATAACGTCAGATGCCTGGACCTGGCCGCGCTGTTTACCCGGCGACTGATTATCACGGATATACGCCTAAAAGCGCTGATGGAAGCGCCGGAGACAGGCTGCCCGACGGTTACCATTGAATGCGGCGGCGCGGCTCAGCAACAGTCAGATGTCATAGCGTTTCGCGGTATGCAGCGTTTTTTCGAGCGGAACCAGCTCTATACGTCGGTTGTCGAGGAGGATATGGACATTTATCGTCATCCTATACGCCTGGAACTCCGGGGTGACAGCAAACTCTGTTATGCGGACCAACCCGTGCCGGAGATGGATGTTACCCTGCCGAACAAGATCGAACGCCACAACTTCGGGGTTTCGCGGCCCGACGCCGAGTTGGCGTGGCTGGGGCCCAAGGGAATCGGCGCCTTTTGCGCCAAGGATTCCCGGGGTAATGACCGAACAACGGAATTTTTTGTTGAGCGCGACGGAAAGCTTTATCCTCGTCAGGCGTTGAAATTGTTTATGGTGACCACCAACCCCGACATCGCCGTCAACGATTGCCTGTTTTACGCGGTCAAGGAACAAGACCACCAGATAGAACACACCGCTAGTGACGATGCTGTTGATCCCCAACAGACTTCAAGGTTTGACATGAGATGAGCGACAAACAATTCGACAAACTGCTGGCGGAAGCCAAACAGGCGTCCGAGGGCAACAACCGGCTTCCCCCGGTGGAGAAATGGGATCCGCCGCTCAGCGGCGATATCGATATCCTGATAAACACCCGGGGCGAATGGTTTCACGAAGGCGGCAAAATCACCCGCGAAACGCTGGTCAGGCTATTTGCCTCTATCTTGAAGAGGGAGTTGAACGCGTATTTTTTGGTAACACCCGTCGAGAAGTGGCGAATTCGGGTGGAGGATGTTCCCTTCGTCGTGACGGCTGTTGAAATTATTCTCGACAATGCAAAGCAGGCGCTGCTGTTTACGACCAACACGGGCGATACCGTGGTGGCCGGTGCCGATAATCCGCTGCGCGTGGTTACCGATCAACTAAGCGGGGAACCCACACCCTATCTTATGGTTAGAAACGGTATGGAAGGGCGGCTTAACAGAAACGTTTTTTACCGTCTGGCGGACATCGCCGAGCCGGCCTCCGCTGACGGCAAATACGGCGTGTTGAGCCTGGGGGAGTTCTTTCCCCTGCAATAGCCGGCCGCTATGGCGAGCAACGCTTACATATTGGGATAATTGGGCCCGCCGGCGCCTTCCGGCGTTACCCAGGTGATGTTCTGCGCCGGATCCTTGATATCACAGGTTTTGCAGTGCACACAATTCTGAGCGTTGATCTGGAATCGCTTGTCGCCGCTTTCTTCCACGACAATTTCGTAGACGCCCGCCGGACAATAGCGCTGCGCAGGTTCGTCATACATCGGCAGGTTGCTTGCCACCGGCAACTGGGGGTCTGTCAGTCTAAGGTGACACCGCTGGTCTTCCTCGTGGTTGGTATTGGATAGGAATACCGAGGAAAGCTTGTCAAAGCTGATTTTTCCATCGGGTTTGGGATAGTTGATCGGGGGGCACTCCGCCGCCGGTTTAAGCGTCGCGTGATCCGGTTTGGTATCCGTCAAGGTCCACGGCAACTTGCCATTGAAAATATTGATGTCGATAAAGGCATAGGCGGAACCAAGAATATTGCCCCACTTGTGCTGCGCGGGTCCGAAGTTTCGCTGCGTATGGAGCTCCCGCCAGGCCCAACTCTGTTGATAGGCGTCTCCGTATTCGCTTAACTCGTCTCCGCTTCTCTCCGCGGCCATGGCATTGGCGACCGCCTCAGCCGCGATCATGCCGGATTTCATTGCCGTGTGGGACCCCTTGATTTTGGCGAAATTCAGGGTGCCGGCGTCATCGCCGATCAGCAGACCGCCGGGGAACGACATCTTGGGTTGCGACTGCAGACCGCCCTTGACAATCGCCCTGGCGCCGTAGCAAATGCGCTCGCCGCCCTCCAGGTATTGTTTCATTACCGGATGGTGTTTGAAACGCTGAAATTCATCAAACGGGCTGACATGGGGGTTGCTGTAGGACAGGTCGGTAATCAAGCCCACGGCCACCTGATTGTCCTCCAGGTGATAGAGAAACCCGCCGCCGAAGGACTTGCTCTCATCGAGCGGCCACCCGGCGCTGTGAACCACTAAACCTTGCTTATAATTTTCATCAGAAACCTTCCATATCTCTTTGATTCCTATGCCATAATGCTGAGGTTCTTTCCCTTCGTCCAGCTTGAATTTGGCAATCAGCGACTTCCCTAGGTGCCCGCGGCAGCCCTCGGCAAACAGCGTGTACTTGCCGCGCAGTTCCATGCCGGGCATATAGGTATCCTTTTGCTCGCCGTTGATGCCCACGCCCATATCGCCGGTAATGATGCCCTTGACTTCGCCGTCTTCACCGTAAAGGACCTCAGCGGCGGTAAATCCCGGGAAAATTTCCACGCCGAGGTTTTCAGCCTGCTGCGCCAACCAGCGGCACAGGTTGCCGAGGCTGATAATATAGTTGCCATGGTTGTGCATGGTTTTGGGAACAAACAGGTTGGGGACCTTGATGCCTTTTTCCGGCCCGGTCAGTACATAGATGTGGTCGTCGTTGACTTCGGTGAGAAGCGGTGCGCCCTGTTCTTTCCAGTCGGGAAATAACTCATTCAGAGCCGTGGGTTCCAACACCGCACCGGAGAGTATATGGGCACCGACCTCGGAGCCTTTTTCAACAACCACAACTGACAGTTCTGCGTTTAGTTGCTTCAGCCGGCATGCGGCGGACAGGCCGGCAGGGCCGGCCCCCACGATCACCACATCGTAATCCATATATTCCCGTTCCATCAAAGTCACCTCTATGTTGTATGTTGTTATTTAATGCTTGATTTTAGTTTTGAAGAGAGCAATCGGGGTCTCAAGCTATCGCCAACTTCTATATTGAGGCCGTTATTATAGCGAAATGTGCTCCCAAGCCGAATTTTCAATGTGTTGAATTTAGATAGAAAATGCCTGTCTAGCAAGCGTCGGGGTTACAATTCCCGCGTATTTGCGAAAATCTTAACGTTATGGGTCGTTGAACCCGAGCCCTGTCTGATTAAAAATTTTTATAAAACAAACAGATACTTAAGTCTCATGAGGTTGCTGCGAAAGCGAGCGGCGTCCGCCGGCATTGGCGGCGGCATGCTGATAGGCGTCCGCTGCCGGCCAATTTAACCGTGAAATGTAAGCCTTGAAGTTGATTTGTTGGCCACATAGCGGCATTATTGCACGCCGCAAAACAAAAGTTTTCCCAATAAATAACGTAATACTCACTATTACCATTTCGAAATTAGCAAAAGAAGGTACCCTATGAAAGTGCTTGTTGCTGTTAAGCGAGTTGTGGACTACAACGTGAAGGTCAGGCCGTTATCGGATGGCAGTAGCGTTGATCTCAACAACGTAAAAATGTCAATAAACCCGTTCTGCGAAATTGCCGTTGAAGAGGCAGTGCGGCTGAAAGAGCAGGGCGTTGCTACGGAGGTGGTTGCCGTTTCGGTGGGACCGCAGCAAGCGCAGGAACAGATTCGCACCTCCCTGGCGCTGGGCGCTGACCGCGGCATCCTCGTGAATACGGATGCCGCCCTCGAGCCCTTGGCCATTGCCAAGTGTTTGAAGGCGCTCTGCGACAAGGAATCTCCGGATTTGGTCATTCTGGGCAAACAGGCCATCGACGGAGACAACAACCAAACCGGCCAAATGCTTGCCGCACTGGCGGGCTATCCGCAGGGAACCTTCGCTTCTGAAGTCAATATCGCCGACGGCAGCGTCAAGGTAACCCGGGAGGTTGACGGCGGCCTGCAAACCGTGGACCTGAAGTTGCCCGTGGTGGTGACCACCGACCTTCGCCTGAACGAACCCCGCTATGCTTCATTGCCCAATATTATGAAAGCGAAGAAGAAGCCTCTGGACACCGTCACTACCGACGAGTTGGGAGTGGATATTGCCCCGCGGACCCAATTGTTGAAGGTTGAGCCACCGGCGGAAAGGGCGGCGGGTATCATTGTTGAGGACGTAGCTCAACTGATGGACAAACTGAGAAATGAAGCGAAGGTGATCTGATGAGTATTCTAGTTATTGCCGAAAATGACAATAGTTCCCTCAAGGGAGCGACACTTAACACCCTGGCGGCAGCCCAAGCAATTGGCGGGGACATTGACCTGCTGGTCGTCGGACACAACTGTTCCGCCGTGGCGGAAGAAGCGGCCAAGATAGGCGGTGTAAGCAAAGTACTGCTGGCGGATAACAGTGTTTACGATCACCAGTTACCGGAAAATGTGGGTGCATTGATCGCGGAATTGGGCGCCAACTATAGCCACATACTGGCGTCGGCTACTACAACGGGTAAAAACGTTATGCCCCGCGTCGCGGCGTTGCTGGATGTGCAGGCCATCTCCGATATCAGCGGCGTTGAAAGCCCGGACACCTTTAAGCGTCCGATTTACGCTGGAAACGTGATCGCCACCGTTCAGAGCAGCGATGCCCTGAAGGTTATCACGGTTCGCGCAACGGCTTTCGATGCGGTGCCCGCCGACGGCGGTTCCGCGGCCGTTGAAAATGTTGACTCAGCTCACGACGCCGGTATTTCCTCGTTTGTCGGCGAAGAGTTGGCGGTTTCCGATCGCCCGGAACTGACTGCCGCGGATATTGTGATATCCGGCGGCCGCGGCATGCAGAACGGTGAAAACTTCGAAATGCTCTACAGCGTAGCGGACAAACTGGGGGCAGCTGTAGGCGCGTCCCGCGCCGCGGTTGACGCCGGTTTTGTGCCAAACGATATGCAGGTGGGCCAGACAGGTAAGATCGTTGCCCCGAACCTTTATATCGCCGTGGGCATCTCAGGCGCCATTCAGCACCTGGCGGGCATGAAGGACAGCAAGGTCATCGTAGCGATCAACAAGGATGAAGAAGCGCCTATCTTCCAGGTGGCCGACTACGGGCTGGTCGCCGACCTGTTTTCAGCGCTGCCGGAATTGGAAGCGGCGTTGTAAAACGCGGGCTTCATTGCGCCATAAAAAACCGGCCTTATTGGCCGGTTTTTTGTTGGTCTTTCCATTTTCGATAACGTTTGCGTTCTTCAGGCGTCATGTTTTCCCAGCGGTCTTTCATCTCCTTTCGGCGTTCCGGGGACATTTCCCTATAGGTCTTCTGCGCCTTGCGGATTTTTTTCTGCTCTTCCAGCGGAAGTGACTCATAATATTTCTTGCGGCGCTCTTTTTCTTCCTTGGTTAATTTGCGCTTGTTCTCTTTCGCGTGAGAATCAGCCAATATCAGGTAGTCCTCGAACCCTCTATCCTGCCCGCGCAGATGGAAACTATCGGTTCGCCATGCGGGGGGCTGATCTGCTCGCAGAACCGGCGCGTATAGGTGCGCCGCGACAACTACCAGGGAAACCAGCAACAGCGAGGGTTTCATAGCTTAGCCTTCCATACTCGGCTCGTT
>JANQKW010000082.1 GCA_028280905.1 Porticoccaceae bacterium | reverse complement strand
GGATCACGTTGTGGGATACGTCAACCCGCCGCTCCTCGGCCAGAAATGACCACACCTGATCGCGACGCATCACCTCGCGGGTGGTATCCAGCCAGTTCACGGGCGCGCCTCCGCGCCATTACTGGGGTGTTCAGCCCGATCGGCGAAGAAGGATTTGCGCAACCAACCCGCTATGCCCTGGGGCAGGAAAATGGTCACATAGACAAACAGCGCACCCAGTGCAAACAACCAGCCCTCCGGCATAATGGCGGTGAATCGCGTTTTGGCGTAGTTCACCAGCAGCGCGCCAAGCACCGCGCCATAGAGGGTGCCGCGACCGCCAACCGCAACCCAAACCACCACTTCAATCGAGTTAAGCGGGGAAAATTCGCCCGGGTTGATAATACCCACCTGGGGCACATACATAATGCCGGCAACCGCAGCCAGCAGCGCCGAATAAACGAAAATCCACACTTTGAAATATTCGGTGCGATACCCCAGAAAGCGCGTGCGGGATTCGCCGTCGCGGATGCTCAACAACACTCTTCCCAAGCGGGAATTCATAATATAGCGGCTGCTGAAATAGGCGCAGCAGAGCAACCCAGCGGTGAGCATAAACAGCGCCACTCGGGTGGCGTCGGACTGCAGGTCAAACCCGACGATATCCTTAAAGTCCGTCAGGCCGTTGTTGCCGCCAAACCCCATTTCGTTGCGGAAGAAAGCCAGCATCAACGCGTAGGTCAGCGCCTGGGTCATAATCGACAGGTAAACGCCCGTCACCCGCGAGCGGAATGCCAGATAACCGAAAACAAACGCCAACAGGCCAGGCACAAACAGCGCCATCAGCATCGCGAACCAGAACTGGTCCATGCCGAACCAGTACCAGGGCAGTTCCTGCCAGTCGAGGAACACCATAAAATCCGGCAATAGCGGATTGCCGTAGACCCCCCGGTCGCCGATCTGCCGCATCAGGTACATACCCATGCCGTAGCCGCCCAGCGCAAAGAAAGCACCGTGACCGAGGCTCAGAATGCCGCAGTACCCCCAAACCACATCCACTGACAGCGCCAGCAGCGCAAAGCACAAATACTTGCCCAGCAGCGTGATGGTGTAGGTGCTGACGTGAAAAATGGAATCCGGAGGAATCAGCAGATTGGCCGCTGACGCCAGCAGGGTAACGGCAAACAGTATGCCGGCAAAAAGACCGGTATCCGTCGCCGGCAGGCGCACGGCGTTAAGCCCCCGTTGCAAGCTAGTCATTGGCCGCTCTGCCTTTTTGCGGGAACAGACCCTTGGGCCGCTTTTGAATAAACAGAATAATAAAAACCAGAATCAATATGTTGGCCAGCACCGCCCCGGTAACCGGCTCGAGAAACTTATTGGCGATGCCCAAGGTAAATCCACCCACCAGGGTACCCAGCAGATTACCGACCCCGCCAAACACCACCACCATAAAGGAGTCGATGATGTAGCTCTGCCCCAGGTTGGGCCCCACATTGGTCAACTGGCTGAGCGCCACGCCGGCGACGCCGGCCACCCCCGACCCGAGTCCGAACGTCATGGCGTCGACCCATTCGGTCTTGATGCCGATCGCCTTGGCCATATCGCGGTTTTGCGAGACCGCCCTGACGTTCAAGCCGAGCGAGGTCTTGTTCAAAACCAGTTGCAATACCGCAAATACCAGCAGCGCGAATATCAGAATATACAAGCGGTTATAGGTGATCGACAACACCGCGTTGATCTCCAGCGACCCACTCATCCACTCAGGCGTCGCCACCTGGCGGTTCAGCGGAGAGAAGATAGTGCGCACCGCCTGCTGCAAAATCAGACTGATGCCAAATGTCGCCAGCAGTGTCTCCAGCGGACGGCCCTGCAAAAAGCGGATCACGCCGCGTTCGATGGCGATGCCCACCAGACCGGCAATCAGGAAGGCCGCGGGAATGGCTACCCACAGCGAGTGGTCGATCATATTGGGCATCAGCAATTGCACCACATAGGTGGTGTAAGCGCCGATCATCATCATCTCGCCGTGGGCCATATTGATGACCCCCATAACGCCAAAGGTGATCGACAGGCCTATCGCGGCAAGCAAAAATACCGACCCCATGCTGAGGCCGAAAAACAGCTGTTCCACAAAACCGAAAAAGCGTATTCTGCCCTCGATGCGCTGCATCGCCGATTCGGCGGCGGTACGCACCGCTTTGTCCGGTTCCAGGAAATCGCCGTCCTGGTTCCGCTCAAGCAGACGGTTTATTTCGTTTCTAACAATGGGATGCAGACTGGCGGACAAATGCTCCAGCGCGGCCACACGACGCAGAATGTCGTCGCTGTTCTGTAAGTCATGCAGGGCCAATGCCTGTTCCAGTGCCTCCTTAACCTCGCGGTTTGCCTCATTGGCCAGCAGCGTCCACAGCTCGCCGGCGCTTGGTCCGTCCACCTTGCCCAGCATGGTGTTAACCGCCGACAGCCTGACTTGAGGATCCTCGGCGTTTAGTTGCATGCGCGCGATAGTCTGCCGCAGATAGACACGCAATTTGTTGTTGACGCGAATCTTTTTGACCGACTTCTTGTCTACCGGTCCTATTTCCGTTCCGCTAAAAACATCGCTCGCCAGCCACTCTCCGGAGGGGAATTTTTTTATGGCCACCAGGGTGAGATCTTGCTTTCGAAAATAAAGCCTGCCCTGCAGCATGGTTTCAAACAGCGGCAGCATGCCATCGCCGCCGGCCGCCGACAGCCTGTCTAGCACCTCGGCGGTCTTGCTCAACTTGGTCCTTGTCAGTTCCTCCAGTAGCGGCGCCACCGATGGGTCCTTTTCCGGATCACCAGCGGCCGGATTTGCCACTGCGGACAACAGCGGTAATAACAGGCAGCCAAACAAAAAAATTCGCAACACTCGCAACCCCGGTTAAAGCAGTTTAATTCAGAACGAACGGACCCCGGGGAACCCGGGATCCATCCTTTCCTGAGGAGTCGGCACTAGAAGTTTTGACCTGAGCACTTCTTGGTTTCGGTATTGTAGTTACCGCAGTTGATTGCCGGGTCTTGCCAGTCCGCGACAATCTTGGCGCTTTCCGTCAGATGGTCCGTCCAGGCGTCGCCGGGCACTTCTTCATCCGTGGATGAGACGATTTCGAATTGCCCGTCTTCCTGGATCTCGCCAATCAGCACGGGTTTGGTGAAGTGGTGGTTGGGCAGGACTTCGGCGGTGCCGCCGGTCAGGTTCGGCACCTTGATTCCGTACAGCGCCGAACGGACTTTATCTACGTCCGTGGTGCCGGCCTTCTCCACTGCCTTTGCCCAGGCCTGGAAGCCGATGTAAGTGGCTTCCATCGGGTCATTGGTAACGCGCTTGTCATCCTTGATAAAGGCTTTCCACTTGGCGATGAATTCGTCGTTGGCATCGGACTCGGCGCTCTGGAAGTAATTCCAGGCAGCCAGATGGCCCAGCAGCGGTTTGGTGTCGAAACCGGACAACTCTTCTTCACCGACAGAGAAGGCGACAACCGGGATATCCTCCGCGGAAATACCCTGGTTACCCAGTTCCTTGTAGAAGGGCACATTGGCGTCACCATTGATGGTGGAGACCACCGCGGTCTTTTTGCCGGCGCTGCCGAATTTCTTGATCGAAGACACTATGCCCTGCCAGTCGGAGTGTCCGAAAGGCGTATAGTTGATCATAATATCCTTTTCGGCGACGCCCTTGGATTTCAGGTA
>JANQKW010000069.1 GCA_028280905.1 Porticoccaceae bacterium | reverse complement strand
GGAGAGTAAGGAAGGCCCGGTTCCGCCCATTTCCCTGTCCACACCCTGTCAACGTGTTTCAGGCCAGCAAAGTAATCGCTTGAATCCGCCCTGTCAAGGTGGAAGCTTGACCAAACAGCAATAGGTGATTGACAATGATTTTGTAAACGTTTACATTTGTGTTTGGTTGATACTAAAACAAGACCGCGGCGCCAGCGGTAATTTTATGCTGATAAGGGTGATGCTATGATAACCAGCGGCAAAACCGTGTTGATAAACCTGCTTGCCGTTTTTGCATTGATTTCCTGTGGGGAGTCATCGCCCACCTCCGACGATGACTCTGTTCTAAACCACGGTTTTGTTCCCAAACCTGCCGGCGGCTTTATCCCTGAACCTGCCAGAGGCTATATTCCGGAGAAAGGCACGCTGTTAATCATGGGGCAGGATATTCTCTCGGTACGCGAATTGCGGGCAAGCGGCTGTTGCCCGGAACCTGGCGGCATCACCACCTACCTGGGCCTGTACAATTTGCTGTCGGAGGAAACTGCCTTTGGCGGGCTGGGCATGGATGCGCAAGGCAATCCGGTCGACGCCGACAGCGATGGCGGCGGCGGCGTGATGAACGCCAGAAAGGCGGCCGAGGAGTTTCCCTACTCCACCCTGGCGATAGGCCTGGATATCACCGAAAATAACCATCCGGATTTTCTCAAACACCTGGTTAACGGTGATTACGACGCGCATATCGTGCAACTCGGAAAGCTGATAAGCCGAGTGAACAAACCCGTGTATCTGCGGATTGGCTATGAATTCGACGGCGCCTGGAACCTGGGCTACGAAAATAATCAAATATATATCAATGCTTTTCGATATATTGTTGATAAGTTACGTGAGTTAAAGGTGGATAACTTTGCCACTGTTTGGCAGGCTTCCACATCACCTGTCGACGACATTATCGATGGCAAACACGAGGATATCCGCACCTGGTATCCGGGCAATGACTATGTCGACTGGCTGGGCAGTTCATGGTTTTTGGGGATCGACGAGCAGCCAATTGCAGAAGGCGCAACCAAGGTTGCCAGCCAGCGGCAACTTACCGATGAAGTGCTCGCACTGGCCAGGGAAAAGAATAAACCCGTGATGATAGCGGAATCCGCCCCACAGGCCTTTGACCTGGACAAGCTCACCAACAGCCACCACGCGGCCGTTCTGGATGGCCCGCCTTCGACCGGCACACGGGTGCTGACGGCGCAGGAAATCTGGCAACAATGGTATCAGCCCTTCTTTGACTATATCGCCGACAATCGCGATGTTATTCGAGCGGTCGCCTATATCAGCGCCGACTGGGACGCCCAACCCATGTGGGGCCCACCCTACGAAAAAGGTTACTGGGGAGACAGCCGCATTCACGTAAACGACGCCATCCTAACCAACTGGTTGCAAGCCACCGCCGGCGAGGATTGGCTTCACGGCGGCCGCCGGCTGATGCAGCAATTGGGCTACGAACCCTGAAGGTTATGGCAGAGCTTATTGAGCATCGGCTGGTCAACCAACGCGGCGACAGCATCGGGCTGTTGAATTTCGGCGCCCGCATTACCTCCATTAGATTCCAAGCCCGTGACGGTCCCAGGGACCTTGTGCTCGGCTACGACAATTGTGAGGATTATCTGCGCGATACCTTCTATATGGGTTGCACAGTCGGCAGGTTTTGCAACCGGATTGCGCATTCGAATTTCACCATTAACGGCGTCTGCTACCAGTTGACCGCAAACGAAGGCCGCCACCATCTGCACGGCGGCAGCCGGGGTCTGGACAAGCAGTTTTGGCAATTGAGCGCCGATTCGAATGAAAAACGGGCCGTCTTTTCAATTTTGTCCGGCGATGGCGACCAGGGTTACCCGGGCGGGTTAACCGTATCCGCGGAATATGCCTGGAATGACAACCGCGAACTGACGATAGGTTATCGGGCAGCGTGCGATAAGCCCACCCACGTAAATTTGACCAACCACGCCTATTTTAATCTGGACAAGGCGGACACCAGCATTCATCGCCACCGCGTTAGAATCAGCGCCGAGTGCATCACCGCCGT
>JANQKW010000037.1 GCA_028280905.1 Porticoccaceae bacterium | reverse complement strand
CCCGGCAACCGGGTTGGCTTGTTGAGATTTGGTTTCCGTGTAAGAGAATAGCAGTTCAAGATCTACTTGTTCCGCCAACAGATTGAGTGCCTTTGCCGCATCAAGACTCGGGATACTTATCTTGTACTGAGTGGTAGGAGCGTTTGGTTCACCACAGTTTGCGTAACCAACCACAGGAATGAATATGCACCCGATGAGTGCGAATCGCAACCTGTTTATTAATTGAAGCAATAAGCACCTCCACTCGTCGCCGGATATTAGTTTGTAGCGCTCAGATGCACCCGATTGTGGCCCAGGCGAGTCACCTGAATCCCAAAGTTGGTTTCCAATGCAACCAGCATACTTTCAACATTACCCACTCTGAAACGGCCTCCAATTCGAGTCTCGCGCACGGTTGGATCAACAATTTCTATGGACACGGTTGTATAGCGGCTAATCTCCTGAACCACTTGCCCTAACGGTTCACCAGTAAATATCAGTAATCCTTCCCGCCAAGCTTGGAGCTTTATCATTTCCTCCTGATCAATAGATTGTGCGGTCTTTAGCCGTTTTTGTGGTTGTAGTTGAGTTTTTCGTAAAGGCTGTTGTTCCGGTGGTTGAGACTCAGTAATATCTAGCCGCACGCGATAACCTGCATCAAGTTCGCCCCACTCTTGCAAGTGACTTTGCAAATGTCCTTGTAAACGATTTTCTACTAGCGGTGGCTCTATTGATGCCAAGGCCACCCTGCCTTTAGTGACAAGTACATTCACAGCATCATGTTCAAGTCGTACAGTAAAAGCAGTGCCTACTGCCTGCACTCGGCCTGTACCGGCGTAAACGTGAAATGGGTAATCGGCATGCTTTGCGACATCAAAGTGAACCTCTCCCTGCAGTAGACGAATATTACGGTATTGGTCTGAAAAGGTAACTTCTATCCGGCTGTTTGTGTTGAGATGAATCACTGAGCCATCTATGAGGGTGACCTCTTTTTGTTCTCCTATGGCCGTTAGGTAAAAGCCGTTAGTGCTGGCGCTATCAGTAGAGTTGACTGTAAACCAGAAACCCAATACCAACAATAAACTAGACACAATGGCTAGGCCAATCATCCCCCTGAGTTTATACAAGTGCCATGCGGGATTAACTCGCTCAGCCTCCAACGGCAATTTATAATTCTCCAGCGGCACAATTAACTCAGTGAGAATATCGCTGTTCCAGAATGAACAAAAGCTCTTCAGCTCTTCTCGGTGTACGGGACTACGACTCAACCATTCACGCAAAGATAACTCTTCCTCATGACTCAACGGAAGGTCGCTGTCTAATCTTGCCAACCAGTCTGCGGCCTCTTGTTCGACGACGCTACGATTTGGAAAGGATTCAACATTTTCCATTGCCCTTCACCATTTCGATTGATGTATTGATCGCGCGTTTTCAGATTCGCGATCTTTAATAGACTTGGTGTTGTAATAACGAATAAAATGCCGACAACGTTGCGAGCCGGTGCTGATGTGTCCCTCGACAGTGCTGCGGGAAATACCCAAACGTTTAGAAATTTCCTGATGTGTCAGCCCATGGACTTTACGTAGCAAATACACCCGACGGCACTGTTCAGGTAAGGAGGCCACCGCTTCACAATACATACCCAGCGTATGGCTCGCCTCAACTTCGCTTTCAAGCGTTGCTGTGATCTCCGGTACTAACTCATTTTGGCATTCTTCAACATAGCTGGTGATCTGCCGAGACTTTCGGTTCAACTCATTAATAGCGATGTTTTTAGCAATACTAAATAGGAAAGCTTTGGGCTGCTCAATCCGCCCACGCTCCTGTTCGCTTGAATAGGCTTTGAGATAAGCCTCTTGCACTACATCCTCAATATCCTGTTCACGGCATAGAAATCTAGTGAGAAATCGTTTTAAAAACCCACTGTTCTCAACAAAAGTTCTGGATATTCCTGTTAATTCTATATTTCCCTTAACTCGCAAATGTTTAACTCTAGCCATACATACTAAGCCTACCTATAAGCATACGTTCTAATCATTGTTATCTAAGCACCAGCGTCACCTTAAATCAGTTTCTCTATCATTCCTCGTTCCACTATTGGTAATTTTGTGAGTTTTATCTGGCTTTTGCAGTAAAAATAGACACAACTCAACCCCCCCATTAATTATAAACCAAACCATCATAACTTTACACATATGTATAATATTGGCATAAAGCGTAGATAGCTATACGGTCAGCCATTGGGTGGAAATAGTCACCCTTAAGTGATTGAGCAGCGAAAGATAAGAAGTGGAAAAGCCCAACCTGTATGGCATGGCGAAGGCAATATCGGGTTTCCCATGAAACCTGACGTTACGGGTGTCCTAGAGCATAGCGGGACGTGAAGGGTAGCATTGGAGTCTGGGAGACCCCGTTAAGGTCGGCAAGGCCGCTGAACGCCTGGATGGAACCCATTGTTGCCATGTGGCGATTCAGCAAAAGCAGCAGCATTACCGAGGGGTTTCACAACAAGATGGAAATGATATCGAGACGCGCGTATGGTTTTAGAAACTTTGAGAATTAGGCATGACTCTTACTCTTGATGCTGGATTGACTCGCACCATCCTTGGTGCTCGGCCCTGCGGGCCAGCCTAACGGCTGCCCAAATCGGCTATCCTGCCGATTTGTCGAACCGCGCTTCGAGGAACAAATCCGGACAAATCATCAAATACCAAAAAGCCTCCACAAGGGAGGCGATTAAATAGGCATGACTCTTACTCTTGATGCTGGATTGACTCGCACCATCCGTGGTGCTCGGCCCTGCGGGCCAGCCTAACGGCTGCCCAAATCGGCTGTCCTGCCGATTTGTCGAACCGCGCTTCGAAGAACAAATCCGGACAAATCATCAAATACCAAAAAGCCTCCACAAGGGAGGCTTTTTGGTATTTGGTGGGTCGTGCTGGATTCGAACCAGCGACCAATTGGTTAAAAGCCAACTGCTCTACCAACTGAGCTAACGACCCGAAAGGCGCATATCTTACTTATGGGGGGTTAAAGGTCAAGCACTAATTTGTAGCGGGTCGGGTCATTGAAACCCGCTTCCTGAAAGCCTTTTTTACGCAGCCGGCAGCTGTCGCACCTGCCGCACGCCAGGCCCTCATCCGTCGCCTGATAGCAGGAGACGGTACGACTGTAATCCACGCCCAAATCGACGCCACGGGCAATAATATCGGCTTTTGTCATGGAAATTAGCGGTGTGTTAATCCTGAAAGCCGCGCCCTCTACACCGGTTTTGGTCGCCAGGTTGGCCAGTCTTTCAAACGCGGTTATGAATTCCGGTCGACAATCGGGATAGCCGGAATAATCGACGGCATTGACGCCGATAAAGATGTCCCTGGCGCCCAGCACTTCGGCCCAACCCAGCGCAATCGAAAGGAATACCGTATTGCGGGCCGGCACGTAGGTCACCGGAATACCCACGCTTTCGGTTTCCGGCACCGCTATGGCGTCGTCGGTCAGCGCGGAGCCGCCGATCGCGCGCAAATCCAGCCCGACCACCTTGTGTTCAACAGCGCCTAACAAGGCTGAGTTTTGTTGCGCCGCCAGCAACTCTGAGCGGTGGCGTTGGCCGTAGTCAAAGCTGAGCGTATAGCAATCGAAGCCCTGCTCTAGCGCCATGGCCAGCAGGGTGGTTGAATCAAGCCCGCCGGACACCAGAACTACTGCTTTTTCGCTCATTCTTACTCTCGCTACCACTTACTTGTTACCTGGCGACAAATAGTTGCCCTAATGACCTGGCTGGTCGCCCCACAATAGCTTATGCAATTGCAATTGAAAGCGCACCGGCAATCGGTCGGCCAGTATCCAGTCGGCCAGCTGCTTTTGGTCCAGTTGACCGTGGCTGGGGGAAAACAAAATTTCGGAAACCCGTTGCGGCAGCTTCAGTTCATCTATCTTTAATTTGGCCCACTGGTAATCATTACGGCTGCAGATCACGAATTTGACTTGGTCCCGGCTGTTAAGCATCGCGACATTGTCGTAGAGGTTGCGTTCCAGTTCCCCGGAATCCGGTGTTTTTAAATCCAGAATTTTCACCACCCTGGGGTCCACGCCCGCTACGGATAAGGCGCCGCTGGTCTCCAGCGAAACCCGGTAGCCTTTATCGCAGAGCCCGGCAAGCAGTGTCAGGCAGTCGGGCTGCGCCAGGGGTTCCCCTCCCGTTACCGTCACATGGCCCGCGCCGTAGCTGTCTACTTTGGCGAGAATATCGTCGATAGCAATTTTCTCGCCGCCATGGAAGGCATATTCCGTATCACAGTAGACACAACGCAGCGGGCACCCGGTCAAGCGCACGAATACCGTGGGAATTCCGACAGTGCTGGTTTCGCCCTGCAGGGAATAAAATATTTCGGTGATTCTGAGGGTTTCACTCATCGGACAACGCCGGACACTGCGGCCAAGGCTGGTGTTTTACGGAGAACTAAAAGTTGTCGCTGAGGTATTTTTCCGCCAGATTACCTGCGGTGCCGCCCGATTGGACAGCCCTGTTGAGCATCGCCTTGGCGGCGGCGTTGTCGCCCATCAGGTGCAACACCTTACCCAGTTTAAAAGTTGCGTCAGGTGCTTTTCGGTGCACCGGATAGTCTTCAACTATCTTGTTAAAAGCTGATTTGGCTGGCGAAAGCTTGTTCTCCAGCAAGTAGATTTCCCCCAGCCAGTAGTAAGCGTTGGCCGTGTACTTGCCGTTGGGGAAATCCTTGATATGCCGTTGCAGCGCACTGGTGGCCTCAGGAATTTTACCGTCCTTGAGAAGCCCGTAAGCGGCGCTGTAGTGATTCACTTCATAGTCGGCGCTGGCCGGCGCAGGCCGCGGCGTGGCGGGCGTAGCTGGCGTCGCCGCCCGCGGCGGTGTCGACGGTCTGGCAGCCGTGGTTGACGGCGCCGTTGCACCGGCGCCGGCCCCGATACGGCGGTCCAGATCCATATAGTCGTCCGCCTGCCGCTGCTTTAACAACCGGACTTCGTTGC
>JANQKW010000024.1 GCA_028280905.1 Porticoccaceae bacterium | reverse complement strand
TAAATACCTGACCGTCATGCTCTCCGGCGCTGCCGCTGCGATCATTGGCATCGCTGTGATGGTAGGAAAACTGGATGGGCTTATCGAACTCCGCGATAGCATCCGTCACATCCCGAACGGCCGTCAGCTGGTTCCATTCGTTGGGGCCGGTTTCCCAAACGTAAAACTCCGTAACGAATTCATCGTTGTAGATGTCCCAGGGGTTGCTGAAGGTCTCGGCAACCTCGGGCGTAACCATCGGGCCGCTGCGCACGCCCCAGCTGTGGGGCGAGTCGCCCAGGCTTTCTTCCGTAAGGCTGGGGTCATAGCGAACCGCTTCGCCGTTTTCCACGCGAATCAGGGTTAAAGGCATATCGCCGTCGCTGAAAAAACTGTACTCAAAGGGGCCAAAATCCAGATTCGGGTCCCAAACAAACGGGCTGTTGGGGCCGTCAAATTGCTGTAAATCAGCCGCTTCCAGGGTTCCTTTAAGGCATCGGTCAACGCACACCAAACTCAGCGAACCATCGGCCAGCACATCATTGGGGCCGGTTTCACTGCCGTTGATAAACTCCTGTCGGTAGTAGGTGAGGTTGTCGTCACCCTGTAAATACTTCACCTCACCGCCGAGTTGCTCGGAGTACAGGTACAGGGTTTCGAAGTCGCCCAATACAATCCTGCTGGGAACCTCCAGCTCTTCCAGTTCCGTGCCGCCTTCCGTGTAGTTAGCGCCGGCAACCCGATAGAAGCCGTCAAGCTCCACATTGTCGCCGTTGACCGTCAAATACCGCACCAGCCATTGGTCATAGCCCTCGGCAATGGCGCTGTCGTCCCAGCGGTTAAACACAATACCGCTGGCTTCATTAAACGAGAGTGTCTCGACCGTGTGCTTGATCAATCGCCCGGGTGCCCTGACGACTGTGTATTCGGTGACTTGGTCATTAACGGGATCCTCGAAACGGATAGTGTCGCCGTTTTCTATCGCCTGCGGGTCTTCCGCCCACAGTCCCCAATAACCGACGTGCCCGTGGCTATCGTCCAGGTCATCCCCGTCGCTGTCATAGCGGAACGAAAACCCGGCGTTCACGTCTACCCGGTCACCGGTTTCCGCGTCGTACAGGTCATAGCGCCAAACCGCATCTTCAAATTCGGTGCGGCTCAGGCAGGTACCACTGTCGTCGCCGTTCCGATAACCCAGCTCCTCGTAGGAATTGGCCGACTGCACCAGCACATGGCTATCGTTAAATGCCAGCCCATAGGCCCTGCCGAAACCACCGTCCCACCGGGAGGATGTCAGCGCCACGCCCTCGGAGCGATCTTCCGACATCACCACGCTGGCGCTCTGGGAATCCGTGCCGGCGCTTTCATACAGTGTAAAACCAATGCGACCATCCAGGTCGTTGATGGTTTTTACTTCGCCACCGCCCAGTCGCGCAACATCGTCGATATTCGCGAAGAAGTCGAAGTTAAAGGTGAATTGACCGAATGGGTTTTCATCCGAAACACCCTCAACAATTTCCGCCTTAAACTTAATCGCCTGCTGCTGTTCGTCCTCGTCGCCCATATCCGGCATCCAGGCGCTCACCTGCAGTGGGCTATCGTCCGTCTGCTGTTCGATATCCACGATAACCTCCATGTACTCGGGGTTATTGGCGGATGCCCCGGCCGGGCTTTGGTCTTGATCATTGTCAAAGCAGGCCGCTTCATCGGCGAGTACCCGGTAGGGACCATCGTTGATAAATTCCGTGCCGCGCATTTGTTTCGTGAAGCAGAGAATGCTGTTGACCAATTCGATTGGCTCCAGGGATTCATTCCAAACATGACGGCTTTGGGGGTCGTTGGTGTAATCCGTATCCGGGCCGTCGAAGGCTTGAACCACACCGACGTTGCCGATTAAGGCAACCAGGGGGAGTTTGCACAGATTAATCGGTTTCATTGGTTACGACCTCCAGTTTTTCCGGGAGCCAAACCGCTGAAGCAGATTGAGGGATATCATTGCCGCTGTCATTGCCTGAATTCGCTGATCCGCTAGTGTCACTGCTACTTCCGCCACCGCAGGCGGACAATAATGCACAAAGAAACAATCCGCCCAGTAAAGAATTAAGTTTCATTTTCGAGTTTCCCTTAAGTGTTGTTAATTATCTGCCCTCGTCCCTGGGATACCGCGGTAGGCTATAGAGGACCTTTTTACAGCAGGGATAGTGTTGCACCAGCTATGCCAACTGGTCGGTTGCGAATGTGAACGGGTCGACAGTGGAACTAGTAGCTAATTGATTTCCAAGAGATTAAATATTCAGATAAACGCGCTTGCTGAGCGCGTGTCGCGGCAAACCGGCTTTTTCGGCAATGACGACTGACACAAAGTGTCAGCAGGCCTAACAAATTTTGTCACCGGTAGCTAACCAAACACTCCTAACAGCATCCGTTGCCGTCATCCAGCTCGCTGGGCATGCCGCGGGCATCCAGGGTGATTTCACAGCAATCAAGCAGCAGGTTTTTCAGTCGTTTCCTGGCCCTTTGCACCCTTGATTTAACGGTGGCGTAGGGAAGCTTGGCGTTCCTGGCGTATTCCACCTGCGGCAAATCATTCATGTCCACCGCAGCCAGCAATGCTCGGTCCTCCTCTGGCATCAGCTGCAGCAGCGGCGTAAGGCAAGCGGCAATATCGCTGCTATCCTCTGCC
>JANQKW010000001.1 GCA_028280905.1 Porticoccaceae bacterium | reverse complement strand
GAGTTTTCCCGCCCCGAGGTAGCGCAAATTCTTATGGATTATTACCAGGGTCTGGACGAATAGCCCTATGTCAGATATCGATATTTTTAACGGCGATGCCGACGGCATCTGCGCGCTGGTGCAGTTGCGCAATGCCGACCCCAGAAAAAGTCGCCTGGTTACCGGGGTTAAGCGGGATATTGAACTGGTCGATCAAGTCTCGTTCGAAGCGGGGGATCGGGTGACGGTGCTGGATATTTCCTTTGATAAGAATCGCGAGGGAATTGACAAAGCGCTGGCCGCGGGTGCGGCAATTTTATATTTCGATCACCACTTCGCCGGCGATATTCCGGAAAATACCGGGCTAAAGGTTCATATAAACACCGCGAGCGACACCTGCACCAGCATGCTGGTCAACCAATACCTGCAAGGGGCCTACCGTGCCTGGGCGGTGGTGGGGGCCTTTGGCGACAACCTGTTTAAAAGCGCGGAAGCCATCGCCAAGCCGCTGGCGCTCAATCCGGAACAGCTGGCTTCGCTGAAAGCACTGGGCACCTATATCAATTACAACGGCTATGGCGCCAGCCTCGAGGATTTGTATTTCAGACCCGCGGCGCTATTTGAAAAGCTGGTGGCGTTTGCCGACCCGCTGGAATTTATGCAGCGGGATCGGGAAACCTTCGGCAAGCTCGAACAGGGCTATTCGCAGGATATGGCCGCGGCGCAGGCCATTGAGGCAAACTATGCATCCGGCGCCGTGGCGGTTTTCAGTTTTCCGAACCAAGCCTGGGCGCGACGGGTAAGCGGTGTATACAGCAATGACCTGGCGAACAATCACCCGGACCGCGCCCATGCCGTGCTGACTGAAAAAAGCAATGGCAACTACCTGGTAAGCGTCAGGGCGCCAATCAACAACAAGACCGGCGCCGATGAGATTTGCCGCCAGTTCCCGACCGGGGGAGGTCGCAAGGCGGCCGCCGGCATCAATGATCTTCCCGAAGAGATGCTGTCTTCATTTATCGACACGCTGGAAAACTATTACCGCTAATGTGATTTTAAGTTCGCCAGCTTCCTGGCAATAACGCGGTACACAGCGGGATCGAAACCCAGGCCGATATGGCTGGAATTGACTTCGACATGCTCCACGGCGTGGTTAACCTGGTCCACGCACGCCTGCCAAGCGACCACACCGTCGCGCCGGCTGAAGATCGCGGTGACCGGCACGCGGAAAGGCTGCCGATGCCTCTGGCGAAAGGCGAGATGTTGCTCGATGGCGTCGAGATCAACGCCTTCGCCGGCCAGTTGGGCCGCAAACGCTGTGTACTTGGGCCCGCCGATGATTGGCGAGCCCATGGTGATCACCCGGCGCACCGACTGCGGCCGCGACAAGGCAACCTCCCGGCAAATGTTGCCGCCCATGCTCCAGCCAATAAGCGATACTCGCTTGCCCGCCCCCCTGTGCAAACGCTCGACTTTTGCTACCATCGGGCCGGTCAGCGCCTCCACATTGCCGGTGTTGCGCCCCAACTCCCAGCCGTGTACTTCGTGACCCATTAGCTCAAGGTAGCGTCGCAGCGAAGCGGTGGATCTATCCGAGGCGGCATAGCCCGGCACGACCATCACCGGGTCGCCATTGCCCCGCGGCTCCATCAGCAAACGCGGATAGTGTAGCGCCAGCTCCGCCATATGCTTCGGCGTCGCGGCTTCCATTGCAAAGGCCTGGGCCACACTGCGTCTAGCCGTGCGCATGGTGGTTGCGGCTTCTCTGCGAATCGAATCCATAAAACTCTCCTAGTACTGCTGTTGGCAAGGGGGGTGACCATTCCCGGCGAGGCGCCTTGCCATGAACGCTGACACACCAACTGCATCCGCCATTATCACCTTGAAGGAGTACTGGTATTATGGCATGAATAGAGCGCCGTTGTTTGTCATCGAAATGACACACGAATGTCAAGGTGCCCTTAACGCTTTTTGCAGGTATTATCGCAAGCGGAGAAAATCAACGCTATCCTGGGAAATTTGATTGGGAGATCAGACAGAACCCCGCTTCACTTTTTTAAACAGGAATCAACTATGTCCAATCACATGTTAAAATCGTTGGCGGTTGCCGTAACAATCGCCGGTTTAGCCGCCACCCCCGCTAGCCACTCTCACCTTAACGATAAAGAACTCGCGCAGTCCTACCGGCAGTCGTGGTTTGCCCTGGTCGCCGCTAATTTTGGCCCCATGGTGTCTACGGTCAAGGGGGAAGTTCCCTGGGACCAGGCGCGAATGCAGGCCTGGTCCGACGAGCTGGCTACGCTGATGAGCATCAATATCATGCGGGGTTTTGCCGATGGCACCGACAAGGGCACTACCCGCGCCAAACCGGAAATCTGGGAGAACAAAGCCGACTATGAAAGCAAGATGGACAAGCTAAAAGAGGCCGCTGCCAAGCTCCAAGAGGTCACCGCCAATGGCGACAGAAAGGCGATTGCCCAACAGGTTGGCGCAACGGGCAAAGCCTGCAAAAGCTGCCACGATGACTATCGCGCCAAGGAATATCTGTATTAGGGGCACTTCTTCCTCGCGCCTCTGCGTGACCTGAAGCGCACGCTGCTAGACGCGCGGCGCCTCCATCGGCGCCTGGATGCATTACCAGAACACGGGCGCCGGTTCAGGCGCGAGTGCTATCACGACCCACAGCAGCAGCGCCGCCAGCACCAACAGCACTAGCGCCCGCCACCAGCCCACGGGGGCGACCTCGCCCGCTCGGTCTGATACGGAGCCAAAAACCATCGCATTCAACAATTTTTTCTTCTGCACGAACTGGTAAAACAACACCGCGCTAACATGCAGCGCCACGAAAGCCAGCAGCGCATCAAAAGCGGCGTCGTGCACACTGCCCATGGCATCGCTGAAACCGGAGCTGGCCGCATAATAAAGCGGCCCCGAAAACAACACGTCATCCGTGTTGAAAAGCCCGCTCACCGCCATTGTTATCAGCAGGGCCAGCAGTAAAACAACCGACCAGCCGCCCACCGGGTTGTGCCCCACCCTCTCTTTGTGCGCGCCGCGCAGATATCGGATGACCGCCCCGGGACCCACGAGAAAGTCGCGGAACCGGGAGTGACGGCTCCCCCAAAAGCCCCAAGCTATCCGAGTACTGACCAATACCAGCACCGTGTAACCCACCCAAAGGTGCAGATCATAATTCTCGGTTTCACCGCTCCACCACGCCAGGGCCACACAACAGACGATCGCCCAATGAAAAATACGCGTGGGGATATCCCAAACGGGAAATTGATGCTTGTTCACCTGAATTCATCCCAAGTCGACAAGGGTAGGGTTTACAACCGCAGATGGTCGGCGCCACTGTCGGCCGTGTCAAGCTTCAGCACGGCTTGTTTTAGCTGCTCGGCCCGTTCAGCACCCAGGCAGGGTGAGGAAATGTTGCTTGGTTTGCCGAAAAACCTACTCCCCTTGGCGGTCATGTCGGTGCAAGTGTTCGAGCAGCAGCGGCGGAAACACCTCCGGCGCCTCATCCGTCACAAAGTGTCCCAGGCCCGGCAGTTCAGCGAACCGGTAAGGCGCTTCCACAAAATCGCGGGTGGTTTCCGCGGCATATCGCCCTACAGAGTGATCGTTGGCACCCCAGACATACAGCGTGGGAACCACAACCACCGGAACCGCCGGGCGTTGTCCGTCGCCGGCAGTCCTATACGCGGCGCGATACCAATTGAGCGCGGCATCGACGGCTTCACGGCTATCGAAGGTCGCCAGGTAAACATCGGCATCCTGCTCCGGCACGCCCGCATACCTCAACATATTGCGGTGTCGCGCCACATTGTTTGCGAAGACCTCATCGGTAGCCTCCGGGCGCTGGTACCGACCATGGTGACCCGATCGCATCTGCTGATCGGAGTCCTTGCGCAACGCCTCTCTAAAGGCCTGGGGGTGCGGACGGGAAATCACCGCGAGGCTTTTGACCCGCTCCGGGTGCCTGGCGGCGGTAATCCAGGCAATGCCGCCACCGAAATCATGGCCCACCAGATGGAATTGCTGAGCGCCCACTGCATCCGCAAGCGCCAAAACGTCGGCCACAAGAATGGTCAGGGAATAGGCCTCGATACCCTCCGGCCGAGCGCCCGGGGAATAGCCGCGCTGATCGGGGGCGTAACCGCGATAGCCCGCCGCCGCAAGCGCCTTCATTTCATGACGCCAGGTATAACGGCTCTGGGGATGTCCGTGAAGCAAAATCACCACGTCGCCATCCTCTGGACCGGCGACATCAACGGTGAAACGCATACCCTGGTACTGTATTTCGCGGGTCTGGGCGGCGCTGGAGTTGGCCGCTTCCGGCGATCCCGCCGCAAGTATTGGGCTCAACGCCCACAGCAGCACCCACGCCATTTTAAAGAAAAACATACTCGCCAGGCGCATCGCGCAACACCTTGTAACCCTTCCTGCGGGCGCCCATCGCCGGCGGCGCCGCCTGTGAAGACATCTGCCCGTCGACCCACTCATTCCAGGTGGGCCACCAGGAACCCGGGCTGGCCTTCAAGCTCTCTAACCAGGTATCCGGGTCCCGATACTTGTCGCCCTGTTTTCGAGTATGTACCCGAAAATGCCGGCGGGGATGCTGCGGACCACTCACTACGCCGGCGTTGTGACCGCCGCTGGTCAACAGAAAAGTGAGGTCCGTCTGGGTGAGATCGTGAATCTTGAATACCGACCGCCAAGGCGCCACATGATCGGTTTCGGTGCCCAGCACAAACATGGGTGTTCTGATGTCCGACATAGAGACCACTCGGTCACCCACTTTGAATTTATTTCGGGCAAACAGGTTTTGCAGGTACAGTTCTTCCAGGTACTGCTTGTGCATCCTGTACGGCATGCGGGTGCCGTCTGCGTTCCACGACATTAAATCGTTAAGCTTAGCTTTCTTCCCGAAAAAATATCTTTCCACAAGGCCGGCGTAAACCAGGTCGCTCGAGCGCAGTGAGGCAAAGGCGCCACCCATATTTTCACTGCCGAGATAACCCTGTTTTCTCATCACTTTATCGAGAAATGACAGTTGGCTCGGGCTGATAAACCGCATAATTTCGCCCGCTTCACTAAAATCCGCCTGGGCGGCAAACAGCGAGATGCTCGCCAGCCTGTCGTCGCCGTCGCGGGCCATCGCGGAAGCGCCGATAGCCAACAGGGTGCCGCCGAGACAATAGCCAACCGCGTGAATTTTTCGCTTCGGCACAATAACATTCACGGCGTCTATCGCGGCCATCAGCCCATCGTTGATATAGTCATCGAAGCAGACGTCACGATCCCCCTCGTCCGGGTTTTTCCAGGAAACCATAAACACGGTTTTACCCTGCTCAATGAGGTATTTGGCCAACGAGTTGTGGGGCGACAGGTCCAGAATATAATACTTCATAATCCAGGCGGGACAGATCAACACTGGCTCAGCGCCCACTGTTTCGGTTGCCGGCTTATACTGGATAAGCTCGATCAACTCGTTCTGGAAGACAACTTTTCCGGGTGTCAAACCAACATCCCTGCCAACTTTAATAGCGCTGCTTTCCTCTCCGCCATTGGCCCTTCCGCCTTGCAGGTTGTCCCTAACAAAAAAGTCCAAACCGCGAAACAGGTTCTTGCCCCGCTCCTCGATGGTGGCTTGGATAACCTCGGGGTTGGTTAACGGCGTATTGGCCGGCGACAACATGTCCAGAATCTGATCGGCCACGGCATGCACCAGGATCTCGTGGTCGGCCCTCACGCCCTCGACGCCGAATGCCGCTTCCCTGGCCCAATCCTTACCCGACTGGTGCGCTTGGGCGAAAACCTTAAATGGCCATTTCTGCCAGGCGTCTCCGCTCATGCGCCTCTCTACAGCGGACGCGGGCCCCTCGGCATCTTTATCGAAAGCTGATACAACACTGTATTTACCCAGTTTCAACAACTTGTCGATAAAGCTCTTCACCAGTTGGGCGCGCTTGCCCGGCGAAATACCCAGGTGCGCGATCCAGTCAATCGTCGCCAAAGCGAGATCAACGGGAGACAAACCGCCGCTGATCTGCGCCAATACCGAGCGAAATTGGCGATCCGCCGAAGCGGCTTGTCTGTCGTCAAACAGTTTCTCAAACTCTAATTCATTAGACATGATCCAGCATCCTAACCTATCTAGTCTCCATCCAGAAACAGGCTTACTGCCCGTTTCCTCTACCGCTGCACAAAAGTGCCTGGCGACTGCGACTAGGCAGCGCTACAGGCGGATACCTCCATCGGTTTCTATTACACGGCCGGTGAGGTAGTCATTCTCAAAGATAGACGCCGCGGTGCTGGCAATCTCCTCCGGTTTACCCAGCCGGCCCATGGGAATCTGCGCCGTCATTTTTTCCAGTGCTTCGGACTTCATCGACATCACCATATCAGTGCCGACAAATCCGGGAGCAATACCCATGCAGCGAATGCCGTATTTGGAAAGTTCCTTGGATGTGGTAACCGTCATCGCTGCCACACCGGCTTTTGCCGCCGAGTAGTTAATCTGCCCTATGTTCCCAGCCCGGGAAACGGAGCAAATATTAACGATTACCCCTTCGCTGCCGGTTTCGATCATTCTGACGGACGCCTCCCTGGAACAGAGGAATACCCCGGTGAGGTTTACGTCAATCACTGACTGCCACTGGTCCAGACTCATTCGTCCAACCACCTCTCGATCCTTGGCTTTTACCATTAACCCGTCCCTGACGATTCCTGCGTTGTTAACCAAACCGTTAAGCGCGCCAAAATCGGCGATCACTTGGTCGAATAGGTTAATCACCTGCTCCTCTCGAGTGACATTGCAGATATAGTATTTGGCATCGATGCCTAGCGCGTTGAGTCCGGCAACCTCTTCCCCGAGCTTGTCTTCGTCTAGATCCACCAGCGCCAGCCTGGCGCCTTTCGAGCCGAGCATTTCGGCCATGGCGAGCCCAATTCCGCGACTACCACCGGTAATGACAATTACTTTGTTTTCTAAATTCATAAGCCTACTGAAGTCTGGTTAGCCAATAGAAAGAATGTGTTAGGCAAATTGAAGCAGGCCACATTGACAACGGCGTTAGCCAGCTCAGCCAAGCCATTGTTAAGGTCGCTTTGCACAATTTGTTGCAGTGCAGCATATGCATGGCCAACGGCGCTGTCAAGGTATAAGTTTACAATTGGATAAGTTCTGGTTTAGCTATCTGTGGAAAGGTCTAATAGGCGCTGCGTGTCTTTAATTATGATGCGACCATGGGTGAGTTTAATGATTCCCTCGCCCGCATTTTGGAATTGAGCGCATTTTTAACCTCGGGGCGGTTGAGCGTGAGCACTGTGTAGTTATCTTCATAGGTTAATAGGGCTTACGGGTCTGGTGTGGCTTGCCCTACAATTGAACGCTTGTTCAAAAGGGCGACTCGATGAGCAAATCCAGCAACTACGATCGCCGAGAGGCAGTCCAACGCGCCGCCTGGTTGTTCTGGAAAAAAGGGTTTAAACAGACGTCCGCCCGCGATCTGCAGGCGGAGCTGGATATGAGGCCCGGCAGCCTCTACGCCGCGTTTCAGAGTAAGGAAGGCCTGTTCAAAGAGGCGTTGTTGGCCTATGGCGATAATATGAACGACCATTTTCAGCGCTGCCTCGCAGCGCGGGATTCGATCCTCGACGGCATGGAATTGTTCGTCTACGAAATGCTGATTAGTCACCGCGATCAGCAGGCCAACAATGCCTGCCTGCTGTCAAAAACCCTGGTGGAATTGCCGGAGGGAGATTCCGAACTGAAGGATTTTTGTTTGCAACTGCAAAACCAATTGGAAGCCCATCTAACGGACTGCTTCGCTACAGCCCAGCAGCGGGGAGAGCTCCCCGCGGAGCCGACGCCGCTTAGCTTTGCGCGACTCTACCAGGTGTTACTGAACGGCATACGCAGCTACCGCAACCACTGCGACGACGACCAGGTCATCGAAACGCTGGTTCGGCAGATGTTTCGGCAACTGCGCAACCTGCAAGAGCCCGCGTCGATAGATGCACAGACCAAACCCGAGCTGCGCCCGTAAGGTTGCTGTTGACCTTGTTCCCTGCCTCGCCGCTGCCGGCTCAATCCTATTGAAACACTAACTCACAATTGACAGGAGGAACCATGACAACCATTAACCCCGATTCACCGGTGCTGGTCACCGGCGCTTCCGGCTATGTGGCCGGCTGGCTAATCAAGACGCTGCTCGAACAGGGACGCAGGGTTCACGCAGCAGTGCGAGACCCGGGCAACGAAAGTCGCCTCGCCAAACTGAAAGCCATGGCGGCGGCGCAACCGGACCGGCTTAAATTCTTTAAGGCGGATCTGTTAGATGAAGGCTCCTACCGGGAGGCGATGGACGGCTGTGAACTGGTTTATCACACAGCTTCGCCGTTTACCACCACTGCCGACGATCCGCAGCGGGATTTGGTCGACCCGGCGGTTAACGGAACGGCCAATGTGTTGAACTCCGCGAAGCAAACGCCTTCCGTCAAACGGGTCGTGGTGACCAGCAGCTGCGCTTCGATCTACAGCGATAGTACCGACATGCAAAAGACCAAAAACGGCGTGTTCACCGAGGAGGACTGGAACACGGAATCCAGCCTCGAACATCAACCCTATTATTATTCCAAAACCTTGGCGGAGAAAAAGGCCTGGGAGATTGCCGAAAGCCAGGATCGATGGGACCTGGTGGTCATCAACCCCTCCTTTGTGGTCGGACCTGGCATTGACCCCCAAGCCACCTCGGAAAGCTTTAACGTGATCACCCAGTTTGGCGACGGCACCCTGAAATCCGGTGCGCCGGACTACGGCATGGGCGTGGTCGACGTTCGCGATGTCGGCATGGCGCATTTCAAAGCGGGCAATACCCCGGCGGCAAACGGACGCTATATTATCTCCGGCCACAACTCGAGCTTCACCGAGATCGCCAAGGTGCTGCACGAGGAGTTCGGCAAGGACTACCCGATTCCGACGCGCACCGCACCCAAGTGGCTGCTGTGGCTGATTGGCCCCATCGTCACCAAAGGCCAACTGACGCGCAAACAGGTGAGCCGCAATATCGGCCTGCCCTGGCGGGCGGACAACGCCAAAAGCGTTAACGATCTGGGCATGCAGTATCGCCCCATGAAAGAATCGCTGGTGGAGATGTTTCAGCAGATGATCGAGGCCGGCCGAGTCTAGTACTCCTTCAGGCCGTTCCTGCGAGCACATCGGTCAGCGTAACGGACGCGTAATCCCGCTCGAATTCCGCCAGCAGCAGCGCCGCCGATATCGATAACGCGCACGTCACCGGTGGCCGAGCTCACGGCAAACAGCCTGGGGGTTCTCCCCCGGGTTGCGCCGCTGACAACGATCAACTGGCTGCCCTCTTGTGTGAGCGCAATACCATTCAGCCAGTAACCCTTGTCATCGGCGGGAAATTTATCCGTCAGGACGCGCGCGCCGGAAAGATCGGCGTCAACCTTGACGATCTGGCTGGTGCCCGATGTAGTGACATAAGCATTGCCCGCGTGGTCGACAATAATGTCATTAAAAAGCGGCGCGTAGGGGCCAACGACGCCTTGGACTTCAGTATGCTCAAACACCGCGAGCAGCTGGAAACGCCTTGGGAATAAGCTAAAGAACGTCCTCCACGACCCGTTGCAGCACCCCTCGCATCCAAACATTTGCCGGGTCATTTTCCGCGTTTTTATGCCAGAACAAATTCCATACCAAGGGTTCCACCGAAAACGGCAACTCGGTCGTATACAAGTCCAATGTATCGGATAACACCCTTGGGACTGTCCATATCAGCTTTGTTTTTTCGACGATACGTGCGGCCACCAGGTAGTTTTGAACACGCATGTTGACGCGACGTCGGTAACCCAGGGCGTGCAACGCGATATCCATATGCCCGCGCCCCCTTCTACGACTGGAAACATGGATATGCTCGGCCGCCAAATACTCGTCCACGCTAAGGGCTTGTCCCGCCAGCGGATGGGTCGGGCACATCACCGCCACATAGGGTAGCTCGCCCAAATGAATCTGCCCCAGTTCTTTGGCGTTGACCGCCGGCGTATCCAGCAGCAGGTCAATGGCACCGGATTTCAGGTCCTGCGTGGCTGCGCTTCTCTCCACATAGTAGCTGGTGATGGATACCTTCGGGGCGGCGGCCTTGACGGCGACCTGTAAGCGCGGCAATAAAAGGGATTCCGCCAAATCGTTCATACCAAGGTGAAAGGTCTTTTCCGAGGTGGCAGGGTCGAAGCGGGCGTTGACCCCCGCACTGCGCCTAAGTAAATCCAACGCCTTGCGCACATCGGCGACCACACTGTCGGCCACCGGGGTAGGCGCCATTCCCTCAGACGTGCGGATAAACAATGGATCATCGAAGGTCTGCCGCAGCCGGCTCAGCGCGTTGCTGACAGCCGGTTGGGTCAAGTTCAGCAACACGGATACTTTGGTCACACTGCGCTCGCGGTAGAGGGCATCAAATACCACAAACAGGTTTAGGTCGAGTTTATCCAGTCTCATTAGAAACACCCCTATTAAGATACTCTAGGCATTTATTTAATCAATGTTAGCAGATTAATTAAATAAATTAGGATGATTTAATGAGGTTTTTTATACTGCTTTCCCGTGTCTAAACGAAGAGTGATCACAGGGATAAGACGCCGGATACAGCGTTTCCCTGGCTTGCAACGTTAAATCCTAGGCGGAGACTTCCTTGTATACATTCAGCAAAAAATCGTTACACCTCCAAGAGCGGCTCAGTGGTTTTATGAATGAGCACATTTACCCCAATGAAACTGTCTACGCCGAGCAACTGAAGAACGCCGAGAACCGTTTTGCTCCGTTACCCTTGATGGATGAATTAAAAGAAAGAGCCAGGGCGGAGGGCCTTTGGAACCTGTTTGTGCCCAAAAGCCATGCCGAGCATTGCGCCCACGGCGGACTCACCAGCGTCGACTATGCGCCCCTGGCGGAAATGATGGGCCGGGTAATATGGTCACCGGAGGTCTTCAACTGCAATGCGCCTGACACAGGCAATATGGAAGTGTTGATGAACTACGCCACCGAGGCTCAGCAACAGCAATGGCTCACACCGCTATTAAACGGCGAGATTCGCTCCTCCTACGCGATGACCGAGCCCCAGGTAGCCTCTAGTGACGCCACCAATATTGAGCTGAAGATTAAAAAGGAGGGTGACGAATGGGTCATCAATGGTCGGAAGTGGTTTATCACCGGCGCCATGTATGAACTCACCAAGATTTTTATTGTGATGGGTAAATCCGACCCCGAGAACCCCGACCGCCATCTCCAGCAAACACAGTTACTTGTGCCGAAAGACACCCCGGGAATCAAACTGGTGCGTCCGCTTACTACGCTGGGCTACGACGATGCGCCCATTGGGCATGCGGAAATTCTGTTCGACAATGTCCGCGTACCGCTGGAGAATATTTTGTTGGGCGAAGGCCGGGGATTTGAGGTTGCCCAAAGCCGCTTGGGGCCGGGCCGCATGCACCACTGTATGCGGCTTATCGGGGCTGCGCAGCGATCACTGGAGCTGGCCTGTCAGCGCGCCACCTCGCGCAGCACTTTTGGCCGCCCGCTCAGCAAGCATCAGTCGATTCGTGAGGATATCTCAAAAAGTTTTTCGGAAATCGAGATGGCCCGCCTGCTGCTGTTAAAAACCTGCGACAAGATGGATAAACAAGGCGTACCCGCATCTGTGGATATGATTGCGGCTACTAAGACAACTATTCCGTTTTTGGTGCAAAAACTGATTGACCGCTGCATTCAAATCCACGGCGCCGGCGGTCTCACCGAAGATTATTCAATGGCCGAGGCCTACAACTACGCGCGCTGGTGTCGGCAGGCGGACGGTCCGGACCAGGTACATCATATGTCGCTGGGCAAGCAAATTATCGAGCGCTACGGCTGATAGGCCTATCAAGTTTTCATCGCTGAAATCTGAGTCTGCGAGGTTACAAGGTGCCAACTAATTACTTCAATCTCAATGGAAAAATCGCACTGGTTACCGGTGCGTCAAGTGGTCTGGGAACCCACTTTGCCAAAGTGCTGGCCGACGAGGGCTGCATGGTGGTTCTCGCCGCACGCAGAGTGGACAGGTTGGAACGGGAAGTCGCGGCTATCGGGGCTGCCGGGGGCAAAGCCATCGCGGTTGCGATGGATGTATCAAGCCCGAAAAGTGTTGCCCAGGCATTTGAATCGATTCGGGAACAGGTCGGTGCCATCGATATTCTGATTAACAATGCCGGTATCGGGTCCGACCCAACAAGGTTTTTGGATACCGGTGAAGAGGAGTGGCATCGAGTAATTGACGTCAACCCTTAAACGACAGAAATGGACCGACTGGTCCATAATGTGTTATGTTATTCCCCGTTTGCGGCGTATAAAACAATATTAATTAACCCTGCTTAAGTGGATCTGTGAATGGCAAGACCCGTCGAATTTGACAGAGACCAAGCGTTGGACGCGGCGATGAGACTGTTTTGGCGGCAGGGATACGGCGCCACCAGTCTGCCCCAGTTGCTCAGTGCAATGGGGTTGAGCCGCAGCAGTCTTTACGCAGGCTTTGGTGACAAACGCCAACTCTTTATTGCCGCACTCGAACGCTATTTTGACATGATTAGCCCGCTGCTGGAGCGGGTGAGAAGCGCCGAAAGCTCTGAGGAGGCGGTGCGTCTGTATTTTCGAAACTGTTGGGGTGAAGTCCACCAATTTAAACCCGGCGATGGCTGTCTGGTCACCAATACCGTACTGGAGCTGGCCGACGTTGACCCTGAACTCAGTGCGCTAGCAGTGGCGCATATTGCGGAGGTGGAAAAGGCTTTCGGCGAATGCTTCGCCCGCGCCCAGACAGCGGGAAATCTTCGCGTAAGCATACCTACGGAACAGTTGGCAAAGCTGGTAATGACCTTCAACCAGGGTATTCGGGTGTTGTTGCGGACCGGCGCGACGGCGGCCGACCTGCGGCAGCGGGTGGAGGCGTTTATCCAACTGGTGAATTTTGGCGGTGAAGCCCTGGCTGAACCGGAAATGGCGAGATAATAATGATCCCGATTACGAGGGAAACCTGATGGCCTATGTTATCGCAGCGCCTTGCGTCGCGGATTACTCCTGTGTGGAAATTTGCCCGGTGAACTGTATCAGCCCTGGCCCCGACGACGGCGACTTCGAGGCCGCCGAGCAAATGTATATTGACCCGGATACCTGTATCGATTGCGCAGCCTGTGTGCAGGTTTGCCCGGTGCTGGCGATCTACAAGGCGGAGCACTTGCCGGAACAGTGGCAGCATTATCAACAGATCAACAGAGAATACTTCCAGCAGGCCGCTCCGGTAGAGGTGCGACGGTGATCGACGGCAAAACGCTGCGAGTAGCCGTGATCGGCGCAGGGCCGGCCGGCATGTACGCGGTGGAGCACTTGCTGCAAGAGGCGGAATTTCGCTGCGAGGTCGACCTCTACGAGCGGTTGCCGACCCCCTATGGACTGGTTCGCGCCGGTGTGGCCCCGGACCACCCCGATAAAAAACGGATAGGTGACCGGCTGTTCAGCTATATCCTGGAGAGTCCCCGGGTGCGCTTTATCGGCAACCTCGAGGTGGGGACCCATGTGCGTCACGCGGAGCTGGCGGACTGGTACCACGCAGTGATCTATTCGGTGGGCGCAGGAAGCGATATCCGCATGGGAGTTCCCGGCGAAGAACTGTCCGGCTGCCACGCGGCCCGGGAATTTGTCGCCTGGTACAACGGCCATCCCGACTACAGCCATCTGGCATTCGATCTGTCCTGCGAGCGCGCGGTGGTGGTTGGCAATGGCAACGTGGCGCTGGACGTCGCTCGTATCCTGACCATGCCGGTTGCCGAGTTGGAGAAAACCGACATCGCCGACTACGCGCTGCAAGCGCTGCGTAACAGCGCGATCAAGGAAGTGGTGCTGCTGGGCAGGCGCGGGCATTTTCAAGGGGCGTTTCACAATCCCGAGTTGGAGGAACTGGAGCGCCTGGCGGATGTGGATATCGTGATCGATTCCGAGGACCTGCCCGGCGAAAACGAAGTGGTGCTCGATGATGCCGACTGGGAAACCCGCAGAAAAGTGAAGACCCTGGCGCGGCTGTCCCGGCGGCCGCTCACCGGCGCGCCGCGGCGCATTGTGTTGCGGTTTCTCACCTCCCCTGTGGAATTGTTGGGAGACCAAAAAGTAGAGCAAATGCTGGTGGTGGAAAACCACCTGGAACGCGGCGACGACGGCGTGCTTCGGGCGCGACCCACTGAAAAAGAGAGCCTTATCGACACCGGCCTGGTGCTCCGGGCCATCGGCTATCGCGGTTATCCGTTTCCGGGACTGCCGTTTGACGATCAGCGTGGCGTCATCGACAACCGCGACGGGCGCGTCGTCGAGGGCGACCTACCGGTACCCGGCGTTTATGTCACGGGCTGGATCAAGCGCGGGCCGCGCGGGGTGATCGGCAGCAATAAAAAGTGCGCCCGCGATACCGTCCGCTGCCTGCTAAAGGATGCCCGCGACGGACACTTGTCCCCGGCCGCGCTGAATGCCGATCAGGTGCTTTCAGAACTAGCGGGCCGCAATCCGGCGCTGCTTGGCCTTGAGGGGTGGCGCAATATCGATCGCGGTGAACGATTGGCGGGGGCGCATCAGGGCAGGCCGCGCATCAAGTACACGGATACCGAGACCCTGCTGCGGAGCGCGGCGGCGCCCGCGGGTTAAAACCCGAGCAGCACCGGCGCTGAGCTAAAGTCGAAGAGGACCAGAATTATGAGTGTAACCAAGCCCACCTTTTGCCGAATCTGTGAGCCCAACTGCCCGATGCTGGCGGATATCAATGATCAGGGCGAGGTTGAGACACTGCGGCCGAACCCGGAGCACCCCTATGGCGGCACCGCTTGTCACAAGGGACTGTCGTTTCTTGACGTTCACAGAGACCCCGATCGACTGAACTACCCGCTGCGACGCAAGAACTCGCGGCAGGAGGCGGAGGGTGATTTTGAGCGGATCAGCTGGGACCGGGCACTGTCGGAATGTTCCGCCAAACTCAAAGCGATACTGGACGAGCACGGCCCGAATGCCATCGCGGTCTATATGGGCAACCCGATCGCGTTTAACTCGCGACTCGCCACCTACTATTCGGAATTTCTTCACCTCACCCGCAGTATCATGGTGTTTGGCGCCACGTCTCAGGATGTCTCGAACAAGTCGATAGGCTCGATTGCCATTTACGGCAGTTTTGCGATGATGGTGCCGGATATTGAAAATACCGAGTACCTGCTGTGCCTCGGCGCCAATCCGCGGGTCTCCAAGTGGACTATCGCCTCGGCCCCCAACGATGCCCTCAAGGTATTGGAGAATATCAACCGGCGCGGCGGCAAGGTGCGGTTTGTCAATCCCCGTAAGATCGAGTCCTCGACGCCCAGCACCGGTGAAACCCTGTTGATCAAACCGGACACCGACGTGTACTTTCTCGCTGCGGTGCTGCACGAGCTGGAAAAAAATGGCGGGTTCGACCAGGACACCATCGCCCGCATGGGTAGTAACATAGAGGGCCTCAAAGCGTTTATCGCCGATTACCCGGCGGACAAGGTAGCGGACGTCACCGGCTTGCAGGCCGAGGAAATCAAAGCGGTCGCCGCGGAAATTGCCGCGGCAAAATCCGCCGCCGTTTATATGTCTACCGGGGTCAACCAGGGCCGCCAGGGCTTGCTGGCCTTCTGGCTGGGCGAGATGATCAGCTTTGTCACCGGCAACTTCGGTCGCGCCGGCGGCAGCTATAAACCGACCAGCTACACCAATAAGTACCGGCCGGTCAGGTTGAATGGCCAATCGGTGGAAACCTCGGTCGGTCCGATCTTTCACCCGAAACCTCTGACCTACGGGGTGGCGCCGGGCGCGCTGATGGCCGACCTGGCGAAAAATGGGGATATCAAGGCGTTGGTCACCTTCAACGGCAATCCGCTGCTGACGGTCGGTGGCGAGGGCAGGATGCGCGAGGGGTTTAAAAACCTTGAGCTGATGGTAACGCTGGATATCGCCCCCAATGCGACGGCTGAAATTTCCGACTATGTGCTGCCAGCCACCGATTTCCTCGAGCGCGAGGATACCAACCATTTCACCGAGGGTCTGCAAACCGGCACACCCTATGTGCAGTACACCGACGCGATGGCGCAGCCCAAAGCCGAGCGGCGGGATGACTGGTGGATTATCTCCAAAATTACCGAGGGGATGGGGTTGAAGCCGAAGAGCGACGGCGACGGCTTTGAGTACGTGAACAAGATTCTCGCCGCGTCAGAGGTTTCCGTTGATGACTTGAAAGCCGCGCCACAGCATACCGTTCAGTTGCCCGAAGGCGAGCGGAGCGATGTGTTTGAGCGCTGTCTGAAGCACGACGACGGCAAGGTTAACTGTTGCCCGCCGGAGTTTGCCGAGGCGGGGCTGTTTGATCGCTGCAAAAACATCTTCGAATCCTTGCAGTCCGAACCCGAGGGGACGTTAAAACTCATTTCGCTGCGCACGCCCTATATGCATAACAGTTGGATGGCTAACATTCAGCGGTTCCGCCGCGGCGGCCAGAGCGTTAATCCCCTCAATATCTGCGCGGCGGATGCGCTGGCCAAGGATTTGCTCGACGGCGACCGGGTGCGTGTGTTTAACGAAAACGGCAGCATAGAAACGCGGGTCCTGATCAATGACGAT
>JANQKW010000380.1 GCA_028280905.1 Porticoccaceae bacterium | reverse complement strand
CCGACCGCGCCGGCATGGCGCTGTATTTCAGCCGCTCGCCGATTCCGCTGCCGAGGGATGCCGGCGCGGACAGGCTCGCCCATATGGCCGGTTTGTTTCCGGCGATGCGGCATATCGGTATCTACGCCTACCGGGTGGCCCAGTTAAACCGGTTTGTGGAATGGCCCGCCGCGCCCGTTGAGCAACTGGAAGCCCTGGAACAATTGCGGTTCTTATGGAACCAACAGCGGATTCACGTGGCCGAGGCCGCAGCCCAGGTGCCGGGCGGCGTGGATACCGAAGCGGATTTACAGCGCGTGGTCGCGCAATTGCGGAAATCAAGCCGTGGCAGTTGATGTACTGTTTGTCTGCCTGGGCAATATCTGCCGTTCACCCACCGCCCACGGGATTTTCCAGCAGAAAGTGCTGGCGCTACAGCCTGCCGTTGCCTCGCAGATAACGGTCGACTCCGCCGGCACCGGCGACTGGCATATCGGCAGCCACCCAGACCGCCGCGCCCAGGCTGCGGCGCGGCAGCGGGGTTATGATCTGAGTGGTTTGCGAGCCCGCCAGGTCAGCCGGGAAGACTTTCGTCGCTTCGACTATATCCTCGCGATGGACCGGCAAAACCATGCGAGCCTGGCGCGCCTGGCGCCGCCGGACTTCAGCGGCGTGCTCGGGATGTTTCTGCATTACTTGCCGGATGGCGGCCAGAGCAAACTGGAGGTGCCCGACCCCTATTTCGGGGGTGATGCGGGTTTTGACCAGGTGCTGGACCTGGTTGAGGCGGCCGCTGACGGCCTGTTATCCCACATAATGCGTCAACATTTTCCCGACAGCGACACGCTTTGAATATCTATCGTCACTTTGATCTGAAGCCCCACAACACCATGGCGCTGGCGTCGGTGGCGGAATACTTTTGCGAGGTATTTACGCCGCAGGATGTCCGCGAGGCGCTGGCCTATGCCGGGCGGAAAAACCTACCGGTGGCGGTAATAGGCGGCGGCAGTAACATTATCCTGCACGCTGATATACCCGGCATGGTTATCCGGGTGATGATCCCCGGCATAGTTAAACATCCGCCCGATACCGGGGCCGGCGAGGGCAGCAGTCATATTGTGGAAGTGGGCGCGGGGGAAAACTGGCACCAACTGGTAACCCATTGCCTGGCGCAGCGGAGCTTCGGGCTGGAGAATCTGTCGCTGATCCCCGGTTACTGCGGCGCCGCGCCCATCCAGAATATCGGCGCCTATGGCGTGGAGCTCGACGAGGTGTTTGACTCGCTGGACGCCATCGATATGGCATCCGGCGAGCCGCTTACCATGACCAAAGCGGACTGCCGGTTCAGCTACCGCGACAGTATTTTCAAGCGCGAACTAAGGGGCAAAGTGATTATTACGCGGCTGCGGCTGCGCTTATCCTCCGCGCCTTCCCCGCGGCTGGAATACCCGGCGCTGAGGGACGCGCTGGCGGGCAAAGATACCGCGGAACTTACTCCCCAATTGGTGGCGCAAACAGTGTGCGATATCCGCTCCAGCAAATTGCCGGACCCGGCGTGGATTGCCAATGTCGGCAGCTTCTTTAAAAATCCCGTTGTCGAAACGGCGCGGGCCGAGGCGCTGCGCGCTGAATTTCCCGGTCTGGTGAGCTATCCTGCCGGTGAGGGACACGAAAAACTGGCCGCCGCCTGGCTGGTTGACCAGGCCGGCTGGAAGGGCCTGCGGCGCGGCAGCGTCGGCGTGCACGACCGCCAGGCGCTGGTGCTGGTCAACACCGGCGGCGCGACCGGCGGCGATGTTCTGGAACTGGCGGCCGATATCACCGAGTCAGTAAAACAGCGCTACGGCGTGGAGCTGGAGATTGAGCCACAGCTTATTCGATAATCAAACGGATCCCGAAACCATTTCCCTTAAGGATGGTGAACTGGTGTTGTGGCACGATTTTCTGGGCGAAGATCAAGCCCGCGGGCTCTTCGATCACCTGTATCAACACACTGCCTGGCAGCAGAGCACCATTCTGATCGCCGGCATACCCCGTAAAATCCCCCGAATGAATGCTTGGCACGGCGAGCTGGACGCCGTTTATACCTATTCGGGCGCCCGCTTTACGCCCCACCCCTGGACCGAGCGGCTGCTCGAACTGAAACAGCGGGTCCAGGACACCACGGCCCAGGTGTTTAACAGCGTGCTGATCAACCTGTATCGCGACGGCAGCGACAGTGTTAGCTGGCACAGCGACAACGAGCGGGAACTCGGCAGCCAACCGGTTATCGCATCGCTAAGCCTGGGCGCTACCCGCACCTTTCAACTTAAACACAAGACCGACCGGCAACTGTTGAAATTACCGCTGGGTAACGGTTCGCTGCTGCTGATGACCGGCCAACTACAACGCTTTTGGCTGCACCGGATTCCCAAGCAACCATCGATCCGCGAGCCCAGGATAAACTGCACGTTCCGGCTAACCGAGCGCTTGTAAATACCGGGGGTTAGCGCCCGGTGGTAGCTATTCCCGCAACATGGTTTAATAACCCAGGTTACTCCCTCCGCCTAATAGCAACAGGATGTCCGGCATTTGAAAAGAGCACTGGTTGTCGATGATCACGATTTAATTCGCCAGGGTATTTGCCGCTTGATAGGTCAGGTGCCCGACGTGGTGGTAATAGGTGAAGCCAGCAGCGGCGAGGATGCCATCGTCAAAGCCGTTGAGTTGTGCCCGGATATTATTTTTATGGACCTGCGTATGCCGGGTATCGGCGGCGCCGAAGCCACCCGCAGGATCCTGGCCGCCCAGGCCAGCATCAAGGTGATAATTGTCACGGCGGTCAATGACGAGATCCACCCCGCGAAAATGCTCAAGGCCGGGGCCTGCGCCTACGTTACCAAAAAGGCCGATTCTTCGGAAATCGCCCAGGCTCTGGAGGAAGTCAGTGAGGGCCGCATCTACGTCAGCCCTATGCTGGCCCAGCAGATGGTAGTGCACGGCCTGCAGGCCGGGCAGGCTGAATCGCCGTTTCTCGAATTATCCCAGCGGGAATTGCAAATCGCGCAAATGATAACCAACGGCCACCCCGCCCGATGACGACGCCGAGCTCGGCCTCCTGGTCGGTTCGCCGGT
>JANQKW010000362.1 GCA_028280905.1 Porticoccaceae bacterium | reverse complement strand
ATATGAAGAATTGACTGGGGAGGTGCCTTTGCAGACCGTCACCCGCAGGGAAGCGGGTGTCGAGCGTACAGGGACGTATTCACCGCGTGTCTGCAAAGGCACTTCCGCGGGCAATTCGCCACCGACTGTGAAAAAAACTAAAACCGAGTCTCAAACACTATTCCCAGACGTCCGCTAACTTCAGTACTATTTGTGACGCCGTGAGTTCCAACAGAGGGCCTTAAAACACCATGCTATCGACGTATTGCTTGATCGCCTGCTGGCCCTCGGGTTTGATATAGGTGAACTCCATGCTGGCCCGGTAGCTCTCCTGTTCTTCCGCCACTTTTACTATCCGCGTGTAAATCTCGGTTGACTCATCGCCTAACAGGTGCAGAGACATGGAGATGCAAATTTCGGAACTGGGCGGCAACGGTACCGAAACCAGCGCCTGCATGCCGTTATAACTCAGGTCCACTACCTCGCCGCGATGCACCTCCGGCAGAATTTTTTTGCCTTCCAGCAACTGGAAAAATACCGGAATCTTCACCAGCACCCGCGGGCTGTTGCGGGATTCACGCCGGGGGACCTGCAGTGGACGTGGAAGGTTGGTCGCCAGCAGTTCGTACAGGGTAACCGACCTGCGTTTGCCCTTGACCTGAACCTTGTTGGGCGTGCTGACTTTTACAAAACTCTCCGCCAACCGATAAGTGCTTTCGCTGAGCAGGATTTGCCCGCGCAGGCTTTGCGCCTCAATGCGTGACACCAGGTTGACTTCATCGCCGACAACCGTGTATTCGCTGTGCAGTTCGGAGCCCAGTGTCCCCGCCATCACGCCGCCGGAGTTAATGCCTATGCCGACAAAGATTTCCGGAAGTCCCAATTGGGCGTTTTGCCGGTTGAATTCCGTCATCGCCTGTTGCATCTCCACGGCGCAGGCAATCGCGCGTTCCACATCGTCTTTGTGGGTGATGGGCGCGCCGAACAGCACCATAATGGAGTCGCCCATAAATTTGTCGATGGTGCCGCCGTAGCGAACAATAATGCGCGACATGCAGGTGAAGTAGCGATTCAGCATATCGACAACAGTGCGCGCTGAGTAGGTTTCCGTGATTGCCGTGAAGCCGCGAATATCGGACAGCAATATGGTGATATGCTTGCTTTCGGCTGGAATTAGCGTAAGCGAATCGGCGTTGGGGGCCGCCTCGGACAAAATAACCCCCAGTTCCTGCTTTAGCGTATCGGAGGCAGGGTCGCCGCCGGACTGCCGGAAGGCATCCAGAATGCGGTTAACAAGCTTTTCATTATCGTCGCTCATGCCCGAAAGCCCTTTCCGGTGGACAGTGCGCTAGCGTATCACAGAATGAATCGCGGCGAGGATATTCCGGTTTGTGTGGTGCGTTCCTCAAAACCCTGGGTTTGTCGCCAGAGCTCTGCGCTCAACTCGGGGATGGGTTGGCGACAGCCACCGTGAATCCAGGCGGCAATCGCGGCGGCTACATCGGGATAACGGATGCTGACCGGGTCCGGCTCGCAGGAAAACCAGAAGTCCAGGCAGCGCTGGTCAATGCTGGCTTCCACCGTGGCGAGACCCAGTTGTTCGAGTGCGGCGGCGTTGGAGAGCTGCTCCATCTGGCCCTTGAGCGGTTTGCTCATGATCCGTTTGCCCAACTGCAGCGCTTCACTGATCAATTCGAAACCGCTGTTGCACAGTACCCAGCCGGCTTCGGCGAGGTCCGCTTTAAAGCCGCTGCGGGAAAAGCTGCGCGTGTGGCAGTTGTCGTCGTCGTTGTCGGTGACCTGGGGCGCATAGACGTAGAATTCGAAGGCGCTAAATTTTTTGAACAGCGGCAGCAGTTCCGCGGTATTTTCAAACGGCAGGTAAACCAACACTTTATTGGGTACAACCCGACCAGCGGTGCAGTGCGCCACATCGATGATGGGCGGGAGTATCGGTTGGTCGAAGTGAAACCAGTGCAATCCCAACGATCGGGACATGGGCGCAAACAGCTTCATAATGGCGTGGGAAACCGGGTCGTTTCCCTTCACCGGGACCCGGTGGTTAAAGGCGTATTGATGGCCGATGCCCAGCCCGGGTTTTCCGCTGTTCCTCAGCGCCCAGGCGGTGACTGGCTCGTAGTCGCTGATAATCAGGTCAAAGCATGAGAGGTCCAGCTGTTTTACGTCCTTGATAAACTTGAAAGGCCGGTTGCGAAAAATGGTTTGCAGTATCTGGATGCGCCCATTCCGGCTGAAAAAGGTCAGGCCCTGGCGGCATTCAAAGTCGCCAAAGTCGTTCATATCAAAATAGTTTTCTCTGGGTCTGCCGGAAAAAAGCCAGGTGATGTCAAGTTCCGGGTACTGGCTTAAACAACTTGCCATCGCCCTTGCCCGTGAAAGGTGGCCGTTGCCCGTTCCCTGGACGCCAAAAAGAATGTTCATAGAATTATTATGTTATATACCGTTAATGCGGTGAGCGAACCCAGCAGCGCCCCGGCAACCGTGTCCAGGGGAAAATGGACGCCCAGAACAACCCGCGACATGGCTACCGAAAGGCTCCAGATATACAGGTAAGCCATTGCCGATGACGGCGCAAACAGCACCAGAATCGTCACGGCCAGAAACGCCGCCGAGGTGTGCCCGGAGGGAAAACTGAACTCGTCGCTCGCCTGAATGACGCTGTGAAATCCGCGGATAACCCGCGGTGGGCGATTTCTTTTGATACCCTTTTTTAGCAGCGTGTACAGAATTCTCTCAATGGCGTAGCCGGCAGCCAGCACGTAAAAGACCTGCAGCGCCAGCCCGGGAGAATGCAGCGCCACAAACAGGGGAATCAACGGGTACAGCCAGCCGTCCGCGGTTCGCGAGACCATTCTGGCGAGGGATTTCCAGCCCGCTAGCTTGGCCCAGTCGGATACCTTGAGAAAGGCTGAAACGTCCGCCTGGTGCAGCGCCTGTAGTATGCGGTGGTTTGCCAGTGCCATAATTGGCTACATTATGGGCGCCGCATGACAGCTATATTTCAGAAATGTTACAGTTTTGTGAATGAACCAACATAGCGGAATTGCGTCACACTCTATAGTGATGAAACAGATTTCTCCCCTATTTTTTATCCTGACGCTTGTTGCGCCAGTGGTTAGCGGCGGCACCGTATACAAAT
>JANQKW010000408.1 GCA_028280905.1 Porticoccaceae bacterium | reverse complement strand
TTATCTGACATGAGATGAATTTTCTACGACTTTTCAGTATTACTTATAGGTGAAGATAATCCTACCGAATCTAAACTCTCTGATGGGAGGGATTTGTGACTCACAGCGTAAATGTATTTATCCAAGCTAACCAGGCACGACAGTACGGACAACATATGACACCCCGTAGCCGAAACGACAAGGAATATTTTCCACAGGATTGGTTCATTGATCGCCTAGATGCATTAGGCGTACCCTATGAGCCACAAGGCAGAAACAGCTATCCTGATTTCTGGGTTGGAGGAATAAAAAATCAACCCAAGGAGGGATATGAAATTAAATCTCTCCGCTTTAGTGATAATAAACCGGCAAGACGTGACTACGATTCAAATAGTACTGTTCCATCAGGTAGAAAAGACGATTGTGATATTTTCTTAGAAGCGGTCTTAAAACCAGAAAAACTTAGCAAGGACTTGAAAAAACGTACTCACCAGGCCACCTTTAGGTTCGACCAAAAACCCTAAAGCGAAAGGCGCCCAATGAGTACGCCCGATAAATATCCGACCGATTTGACCGACCCGCAATGGGAGATCCTAGAGCCGTTGTTGCCGCCGCGTAAATGGCGCCGGGGTGGCCCGGGGCGACCGCCGTGTTCGAGACGGCAAGTGATCAATGGCATTTTGTATTTGACCAAGACCGGCTGTCAATGGCGCATGCTGCCGCCGACGTTTGGTCGATGGAAAACGGTGTATGGCTACTTCCATCGCTGGAGTCGGACCCGGCGTTGGCAGCAGATCATGGACACCTTGACCCAACGCGAGCGCCAGCGCCAAGGACGCAAACCCACCCCGTCGGCCGGTAGTATAGACAGTCAGAGCGTTAAGAGTGCAACCCAAAAGCAGGCCACCGGTTACGACGCAGGCAAACAGGTCAAGGGGCGCAAACGCCATGCCTTAGTCGACACCTTGGGGCTGTTGATCCGGGTGTTGGTCACCCCGGCCGATACGACCGATCGAGACGGGTTGATGGGCGTGTTGAGTGCCTACTTCGCCTCTGGCGTCAAGCGCTTGAAAAAGCTGTGGGTCGATGGCAGCTATCGCGGCGAGGTCCTCAAAGGCTGGGTCGCGGCGTTGAAACAGAGCCACAAAATCGACTTGGAAGTGGTCGAAAAACAAGGCCCCGGCTTTGCCGTGCTACCCCGGCGTTGGGTGGTCGAACGGACCTTTGCCTGGTTGTTTAATTATCGACGCCATGCCAAAGATTATGAAGGCGTACCGCGCAACAGTGAAGCCTTGATTCATATTGCAATGATTCATCTGTTGCTAAAGAGACAAACACGAATTCGCTGGTTTTAAGACCGCTTCTTAGGGACCTGCGGGTCGTCGAAAGCCTGCGTCGGCAAATCGAAGAACGCTACAGCTTCGAGGATATGATCGGCCGCAACGCCCATATGCAGCGACTATTTGACATGCTGCCCACCGTTGCCGCCAGCGATTGCATGGTGCTGATCGAAGGCGAGAGCGGCACCGGTAAAGAACTGGTCGCCCGGGCCATCCATCATCTCAGCCCGCGTAAGGATAAGCCCTTTATTCCCGTTAATTGCGGGGCCCTGCCCGACACGTTGCTCGAATCCGAACTTTTCGGTTACAAAAAGGGCGCCT
>JANQKW010000403.1 GCA_028280905.1 Porticoccaceae bacterium | reverse complement strand
ATCCAGCCGGCGAGAAACAGTACGCCACCCAGCGGCGTAATTGCGCCCAGCCAACCGATACCGCTGAGCGCCAGAACATAAAGGCTACCGCAAAACAGCAATATTCCGAACGCGAAGCACCAGGCGCCAACCCTTAACCAACGATTTTTCCCGACCTTGATCCCGGCGGTTGCCAACAATGCCAGGGTGTGAAACATTTGGTATTGCACCGCGGTTTGCCAGGTTTCCAAAGATCGCTCATCCAAGTAGCCCTCGAGGCCATGGGCTCCAAAGGCGCCAAACGCTACTACCAGCAAACCGCTTATCGCGCCAAGGATGGCAAAATGCTTCATTCTTTATAATTCCAGCAGCTTGAATTGCGCGGGCGACACCCGGAAGTTTTGCCTACAAAAAAGGCCGCGAATTTCGCGGCCTTTGGTCTCAATCGCCAGCCAGGTCAGGCTTCCATCATTCCCCGGACTTTTTTCATGGCGTTTTGCTCAAGTTGTCGTATCCGTTCGGCGGACACACTGTACTTGGCGGCCAATTCGTGCAAGGTTGCCTTTTCATCATCCAACCAGCGGGCCCGAATAATATCCTGACTCCGCTCGTCGAGATTGGCGAGAGCCATCGACATTTTTTCATAGTTGGACGCCTCCCAATCCTGCTCTTCAAGCGCGATAGCGGGATCGGAACTCTTGTCTTCCAGGTAGTAAACCGGCGCCTGATGATTATCGTCCTCTTCTTCCGCCGGCAGATCAAAACCGGCATCGCGGGCGGACAACCTCTGTTCCATCTCCCGCACCTGCTCGACTTTTACACCCAGGTCATCGGCGATAGCGCTGGCTTCGTCATTGGTCAGCCACGCGAGGCGCTTCTTGGCGCCTCGCAAGTTAAAGAATAACTTCCGCTGCGCTTTGGTGGTCGCCACTTTAACAATGCGCCAGTTGCGCAATATGTACTCGTGAATCTCGGCCTTAATCCAGTGTACGGCGAAGGAAACCAGGCGAACGCCGCGCTCCGGATCGAAGCGCTTTACGGCCTTCATCAAGCCGACGTTACCCTCTTGGATCAGGTCACCCAGCGGCAAGCCGTAGCCGTTATACGAGCGTGCAATATGCACAACGAAGCGCAAATGCGACATAACCAGTTGCCGGGCTGCATCGACATCATCGTCGTAGTAGAGATCTTCCGCGATTCTCCGTTCTTCATCAGCAGAAAGGATGGGAATCGCGTTGACGCCCTGCATATACGCCCCCAGGTTGGCACCCGGAGCCATCCACTCAACGGTTTGAAGGTTTCTACTCATAGCTGTCTCTCAACTCAGGACGGCGGATTTTAGCACTTTTTGGTTTGATTTGCAGAACCCCAATAAGTTCAGTGTAACTGAATGAAATCGTTGATATTTATTGATCTAGCGCAAGTTTTGACCGAGCCGCATATCGCGTTGAGACTAGCTGCCGTGGCTAAGGGCTGTCTATCGCGGCTCAAGGGCCGACAGGTGCCTGCTTACCGCAATCGCAGCGCCCAGCAACCCGAGGGTGGCGCTGATGGCCGCCAGACTGGCCAATCCCCGCAAACCCAGCCCGGCAAGGCTAAAGTTACTCTGGTAGAGCCCAGCCAACCTCTCGACGGTATCATCCAGCCAAACTAGCCCCACAGTAACAACCAACCAGGCAATAACGCCTCCCAACACCCCGTACCATAGCCCGGTGTAAAGAAACGGCCGCCTGACATAGGCGTTAGTGCCGCCAACCAATTTGACAACAATAATCTCGTCGCGGCGATTTTCGATGGCCAGACGAATGGTGTTTCCGACAATCAGCAACACCCCCAGGGACAGCGCCAATCCCAGCGAGAGAGCCAGTTTCCTACCCAATTCCAGGATGGCCTGAAGCCTCTGTACCCACTCCATATCGACCCGCACATCATCGACCATTGCTTGCTGTAGCAAGGTGTTTTTCAGCTCGCCGAGTTGCACTATGTCGACATTTTCAGCGTAACTGACAAGCAGCACCGCCGGCAGCGGGTTTTCATCAAGCAGGCTCACCACATCGCCGAAGCCGGAAACCGATTGAAACTCGTTCAACGCCTGCTGGGGACTGACATAGCCAACATTTTCGACGCCGGGCTTATTTGACAACTCCCGCTGCAGACTGTCGATTGCCGCTTGCTTCGCACCCAGCTTGAGAAACACCGATAGTTGCCCGGTATCCTTGACCCGGTTGCCGAGCTGCTGCAGGTTTTCAACCGCCACATAAAGGCCGGCGGGCAAACCCAGTGCGATGGCGATCACTAGTGAGGTCATTAGCGTTTGCACTGGGTCCCCCAGCAAGCGAAACAGCGTTGCCACTGACACCTGCCGGTGGTGCCGGATGTAGCCGCGCAGGGTGTCGCCCAATCGGCTTTTCGTGCCCGTGGCCCCTTGTTTGTGGGCAGGCGACGGCTTTCTTGCCGGCCTGTTTTTTCCCGCGGAAAAACTGTTTCCCTTGGCCATCAGTGCCGCGTCTCTCCCGTATCGAGAGCCAGCCTACCGTGGTCGAGCTTAAGGTTGCGGCAATTCATATGCGAAATAAGATCCACGTCATGGGTTGCGACCAGCACGCAAACACCCAATTCACAGAACTGGCGGAAAAGCTGCATGATTTCAGCGGACAATTCAGGGTCCAGATTTCCCGTTGGCTCATCGGCTAGCAGGATTTTCGGTTTATGCACCACCGCGCGGGCGATACCGACGCGCTGTTGTTCACCGCCGGACAGGGCTATCGGGTTTTGAGTTTCCTTGTCCAGCAAGCCTACCTTATCCAGCGCCGCGCGAACCCTGCGGCCTATATCGCGGGGTTGGTAGCCGGAAACCAGCAGCGGCAAGGCCACATTCTGGTAGACACTGCGATCGAAAAGTAACTGGTGATTCTGGAACACCACACCGACATTGCGGCGATAAAAGGGCACTTGACTGCGGTGCAGCCGGTTAAGATTCTTACCGTTGACCAGCAATTGTCCGTGGGTCGGCCTCTCCATCAACATAATCAGCTTGAGCAGCGAACTTTTACCGGCGCCCGAGTGGCCCGTGAGGAACGTCATTTCACCGGCGTCCAAGTTGAAACTCACGCCGGAGAGCGCATCCTGACCACCCGGGTAGCGCTTGCTGATGCTGTCGAACTGAATCATCTTCCAGAAATTATGGACTTAACCGGACCGGACACTAAAAAGCGCCTCAACAAAATCCGCCGCCTTAAAAGGCTGCAGATCGTCAACCCCTTCCCCAATGCCAATATACCTGACAGGCAAGGCAAACTTTTTGCACAAAGCGAAGATAATACCGCCTTTTGCAGTGCCATCCAGCTTGGTTAGCGCAAGACCCGTCACGCCTATGGCCCCATGAAACTCCTGCAACTGCGAAATGCCGTTTTGACCGGTACCCGCGTCCAACACCAACAGCACCTCATGTGGCGCTGCGGCATCCAGCTTGGTGATTACCCGCTTTACCTTGCTGAGTTCCTCCATCAGGTTGCTCTTGTTGTGCAATCTACCCGCTGTATCCGCGATGATGACATCTGTGTTTTTTGAACGCCCCGATACGATAGCATCGTAGATGACCGATGCGCTGTCCGCGCCCGTGTGCTGCGCGACAACCTGCACGTTATTGCGCTCACCCCACTGTTGCAGCTGCTCGACCGCAGCGGCGCGAAATGTGTCGCCCGCCGCCAGCATCACCGACTTTCCCTGTTGTTGAAGCCGCTTGGCCAGTTTGCCGATAGTGGTGGTTTTACCGACGCCGTTTACGCCGACTACCAGAATAACCGCGGGCCCCTGCGCCGGCCACTGCATCGCTTTTTCGCAGGGCCGCAGGATCTCGCCGAGAATCTGCTGCAGCGCCTGGTAAAGGGCTTCGCTGTCGTGCAGCTCCTTGCGCTTTACCCTGTCCGTTAGTGACTCGATAATTTCACAACTGGTCTCCACACCCACGTCGGCCATCAACAACAGGGTTTCCAACTCGTCGAACAACGCATCATCAATCGCCCGCTTGCCGAGAAATAGATTGCCGAACCCCCGTCCGGTTTTCGACATCGCCCTTTTGAACCGCTCCTTGACCGGTGCTTTCGGCTCGCCGGCACTGTTGGCCGCTTCAGCAAGGGTTTGTTCGGCCGCTTCCTCCAGAGGCGGCTTATTTTTGCGGAACACGTTTAAAAAACCGCCTTTTTTGGTTTTTTCGGGTTGATTTTCGTTACTATTGTCCGGGCTAGGCATTACTCTTCCGTTACTAGACAAGGTGTTTGACTGTAAAAAATGAACAGGTTTTCCGCCGGCAGCCGCCGTCATCGCAATGGCCAAAACCAAGTGCGTATTATCGGTGGCAAGTGGCGCGGGCGCAAACTCTCATTTCCCGATATTCCGGGATTGCGGCCAACCGGAGACAGGATCCGGGAAACCCTATTCAATTGGCTGGCACCGGCACTGCCGGGCGCCCGCTGCCTGGACCTTTTCGCCGGTTCGGGTGCGCTGGGCATTGAAGCCATCTCCCGTGGCGCCAGCGAAGTTATCCTTGTTGAAAAGCATCCCAGAGCGGCAAATGCCATCAGCGAAAGTCTTTCGAGCCTGGATATAGCCGGTGCTCAGCTTTGTCAGCGTGACGCGCTAGAATGGCTGGCGCGCCGCGCCGAAAGGCCCTTCGATATCGTCTTCCTCGATCCGCCATTCGCCGACAAGCTACTGGAGCCTTGCATATCGCTGTTAAACAGCAATGGGTATCTGAATCCATCGTCCCTGGTATACCTTGAAACTGACAAGGCCTACTCGGTGGCAGTTCCAGAAAACTGGCGGTGGTCTAAGGAAAAATCCGCCGGACAGGTCTGTTTTCGGCTATTTCAGATTATTTGATGCAGCAAACCAATTTGGTTACCATGCAGCACCGCCAAAAATCTGGGATAAAACTATGAGAATAATTGTTTACCCTGGCACCTTTGACCCAATCACCAATGGCCATATCGATTTAGTTGAGCGGGCGAGCGGTTTATTCGACCGCATTATTGTCGCAATTGCCCGAAGCTCCAAGAAAAACCCGCTATTCAGCACCGAGGAAAGGATTGCCCTGGCGAAACATTCGTTCTCACACCTGAATAACGTCGAAATCAGGGGTTTCGATTATCTGCTCGCAAAATTTGTTTCCGAATGCGGCGCCCAAGCCGTGTTGCGGGGTTTA
>JANQKW010000290.1 GCA_028280905.1 Porticoccaceae bacterium | reverse complement strand
CTGACCTCGCTGTTGTCGAACTTTATGAAGAAAATCGACAAGAACACGCGCCGCGCCTCGGTGTTGGAGCAGCGTTTGCTGGAGCAAGTGGCGGCAAACGAACAAAACAACCAAACCCACCGCGAGGTTAACGCAGCGTTGGCCAAGCTGATGGCGGGCAAGAAATTGCCTCGCTCGGTAATTGACCTGGTCGAACAGGCCTGGTGCAAGGTGATGTTCTTGACCATCATGCGCAACGGCAAGAGCTCTGTGCAGTGGCAGGACAACCTTAAAATTATCGAGAAGCTGCTGGACCTGGTTGAGGATTCCGAAGGAAAGATTCAGGAAATTGACGGCGTGTTGACCAGCATACGTCAAAGCCTGGAAAACATTGCTATCGACCCTTACCAGTTGGGTGTGTTGGTTGGCGGCATAGAACAGTTCTTTGAAGATCAGGCCGATGCGAACAAAACTGCGGAGAGCGCGACACCCGAGCAACTGAAGCCGGCGCAGGAGCAAGTTGTGGTTGAAGAGTTGGCGACGCAACTTCCCGGTAATATCAAAACGGAAGAAGTGCCGGATCTCAAAACCATCGACGAAAAAGACCTTCTGCATGCCGACAACCTCACCCGGGGTTCCTGGGTGGACCTGGTAGAAGAGCTGCCGCCCCAGGTTGTTGGCGCCGAAGCAAAATTCACCAAGGAGAGATGCAAGCTGGCCGGTATTATCAACCCTCCCGGCAAGTATATCTTCGTCAATCGTCACGGCGCCAAGGTATCGGAAAAATCCCGTTTTCAGGTGGCGCTGGATATAAAGAACAAAATTATTGTGGTTAGGGACAAAAACGATATTTTCGATCGCGCGCTGGACCGGGTGCTCAGCGATATCAGGGATCGCAAATCAGTCTAGATTTCCTCTTGTTCAAAGGGCTGCATAGGCGTTAGGATGCGCGGGTGCAACCGCCGAACAGTAAACTTGTCATTGGTGCTGACGGCTGGCTTAAAGGAGCCAGACGGGTTCCGTCGCCTAACCATAATCAACGCCCCGAGGGGGTCAGCCCTTCGCTATTGGTGATCCACAACATCAGCTTGCCGCCAGGGGAGTTCGGTGGTGGTTACATCGAAGATTTTTTCTGCAATCGTCTCAAAATCGATCGACATCCTTATTTTTCGGAAATAGCCGATATGCAGGTGGCGTCCCACCTGCTGATTAACCGCGCCGGGGACATTACGCAATTCGTTTCACTGCTGGACCGCGCCTGGCACGCCGGCCAGTCTTGCTTTGCGGGACAGGAAAACTGCAACGACTTCTCGATCGGGGTGGAGTTGGAGGGTACCGATGAATTGCCCTACACCGAGCACCAGTACAGCGCGCTGGCGGAAGTGGCCGGCGCTATAATGGGGTCTTTTCCCGAGATTACGGCGGATAACCTGGTTGGCCACGCCGATATTTCGCCGGGCCGCAAAACCGACCCCGGCCCGGCTTTTGACTGGGCGTATTTTCGCGAATTAATTCGATAGGAAACTGTATATGGCGTTTCTGGTAGTGATTGCAGGCTTGTTATTTTTGCGCTTTGGCGGTTCCGTAACTGCCATTCAACAGGACAATTGGTATTTGTCCCAGGATGCTTACCTGAAGAAATGGCTTGCGTCGACCAACATCACGCTGGCACTGATAGCCCCTGTATTGCTGCCGGTATTGCTGGTGTCCATGTTAAGCCGCGAATTGCACGGCGGCCTATGGGGGTTTTTGCTGGCGCTGGTGGTGTTTTTATATTCGCTGGGTCGGGGTGATTTGCAGCAGCAGGTCAATGAATACATGGCGGATCTGGAGCGAGAGGATTTGCAGGCGGCTTTTCACGACGAGGCGGTGTTTAACCAAGGGCGTGAAGAGAGCCAGGCAAGCAATTGGCAAGAGTTGCACGACCAGGCCGTCGCGTCGATCGCTTACCGCTATTTCGAGCATTTTTTTGCGGTGGTTTTTTGGTTTATGGTCGCCGGCGTCGCCGGCGCGCTGCTCTACCGGCTCACCCTGCTGCGCATTGATTTGGGTATGGATGAGGATATCGAAAGTCAGAAGTTGGTGAAACGCTGGTTGTGGCTGCTGGAGTGGCTGCCGGTGCGCCTGTTCGGCTTGTCCATGGCGTTTGTCGGGGATTTCGCGAACGGTATTAAGCCCTGGGCAAATACACTGTTTTCGTTCAGCGATTCCTCGCGAAAGGTCCTGGGTGAATACACCGCGGGCGCGTTGGGGCTGGGGGAGGAAAATACCAAAAAAGTGGCGGAGGTGGCCGCGATAAGGTCGCTGTTTTACCGGGGCCTGGTGTGCGCCGTTTCGGTGATAGCGCTTTGGGTGATTTTTGTGTAGAGGTGCCCTAAAGGCTCACTCCACTTGCCAACGAAACGACAGCGAAGCCGCCAATAGAAAAACCACCGAGGTGACCACCAACACCAGCAAGTTGGTGGAAATGGCCGCCAGGCCAGCACCCTCCAGCATAACAGCCCTTGCCGCGTGCACTATGTGGGTTAGCGGCAGCATTTTCGAGACATAAATCAACCACTGCGGCGCGCTGTCGAGCGAAAACCATAACTCGGAAAGTAGCAGCATTGGGAAACTGACCACATTTAGCAGCCCGTTGGCCAGCTCCTCACTTGCCGTCCGTGCCGCCATCAACAGGGAGATGCTCATGATTGACAGGCTGCCCAGCAGCGCGATAAATAACAGCAACAGGTAGCTGCCATTCATCATAAAGTCGAGAAACAGGTCGCAGGCGACAAACACTAGGCAGGTAACCGACAGCATAATGATAACTCGCGACAAACCTTGCGCGGTGATAAATTGCCAGGACTTGAGGGGAGTCGCCTGCAAGCGCTTGAGCACGCCGTTCTTGCGGTAGCGGACAATTACGTAGCCCACCCCCCACAGACCGCTAAACATCATGTTCATCGCGAGTATGCCGGGAATCACCCAATCGATGTAGCGGACTTTCTGGCCGCTTATCTCCTGGCGGTCAAGGTGGTCGCTGGTTTCCGCCTTTAGCAGCTTTTCCAGCAACAGACCGCTGGCGGATTCAGGATTAATCCAGTAAGTGAGAACAGCGCCGGGTTTGATCAGCATATCCAACTGGTGGTGGCTGATACGCTGCATCGCCAGTTCGCTGTCGCGGTAATCTATCCGCTCTATAGCCGGGTCGTCGCTAAATACCCGAGTGTCGGTTCCCGCTTGCGTTAACACGCCCACCTTGAGAATTTCACGGTTGTCAGAGGAGAAGGCCACGGCCAGCACCACTACGATAAAAGGCGTGACAAGAAACGACCAGAACAGCGACGCCTTGTCGCGGTAATATTCACGGTTTCTGGCCGCCCATAGGGCGTAGACTTTTCGCATGGTTGGGGTTCCTATTCCCGCAGGTGATGGCCTGTCAGTTTCAGGAACAGGTCATCCAGCGTCGGATTGCGGACTTTCAGTGAGCCCAGGCTCACATTCATTGACATCAGTTGGTTCAGCGTGTCTTCCACGGATTCGGTTTCGATTGCCAAAAAGCCGTTTTCCCTGTGGTAGGGTTTGCCCAGCGTCTCCAGATCAATACTCACCTCGCTGTTGTCGAGGCACACATAGTGGTAACCAAAGTGCTGTTTCAGCAACTGCGGAGGCGTCCCGTTTGCGATGACTCTTCCCTGGTCCATAATCACCAACTGATCACAGAGCAATTCCGCTTCATCCATATAGTGGGTGGTCAAAACTACGGTTTTTCCCTGGTGCCTGACGTCCTTGATCAGTTGCCAGAAATTGCGCCTCGCCTGCGGGTCAAGTCCGGTGGTGGGCTCGTCCAAAAACAACACCTCCGGGTCGTTGACCAGCGCCACCGCCAGTAACAGGCGCTGCCGTTGTCCCCCGGAAAGCCGGGTCGCATAGGTGTCCAGAAACTCGGAGAGCTGGCACAGGCCGATAAGCTCCTGCTCTGGTAATGGGTTGGCGTACAGCTCGGAAAACAGTCGGAGCACTTCGCGTGTGGTGAGAAAATCCATCAATGCCGTCGATTGGAACTGAATGCCGATCTGCTGGTAGAAATCGTCGTCGCGGGGCTTGCCGCGGTATAGGACACTGCCGGCAGAGGGCCTTCTGATGCCTTCAATCATTTCCACGGTGGTGGTTTTACCGGCGCCGTTGGGGCCCAGTAACCCGAAACAGATGCCCTGCGGTATATCGAATGAAATACCCTTGACGGCCTCATTTTTGCCGAACTTTTTTTGTAGGTTTTCGATACGGATAATGGCTGTCATGGATTACTTGAACGTTCTCGCCAGGGGGCGACTTTGAAAAGCAGCAGCATACCGGGGACTGCCAGCAGGGTACAGAGGTAGAAAAAATTCTCCCAGCCAATGGTGTCAACATTTTTCCCGGTCGCGGCATTGGCGAAAGTTCTGGGCAGCGCGGTCAATGCGGTAAACAGCGCGAATTGCGTGGCGGTATGGGCTTTGCTGGTGGTGCGGGCGATAAAGGCAACAAAGGCCGCGGTGCCCAGCCCGACACCCAGGTATTCAAAGCCAATCACCAGCCCCAGCAGCCACAGACCGGAGCCTACGTGCGCCAGCAGCGCAAAGCCCAGGATCGACACGATTTGCACAACGCCAAAGAGCCACAGCGCCCGGTTGATGCCGATCTTTATCATGGCGACGCCGCCCGCTATCCCGCCGATAATCATCGGCCATAGCGCGGCGTTTTTGGCAACCAGGCCGATTTCCGTCATAGAGAATCCCATATCCAGGTAAAAGGGCGTGGCCAGCGCGGTGGCCATGCTGTCGCCTAGCTTGTAAAGGAACATAAACGCCAGCACCAGCAAGGCGGCGCTTGTGCCGTTGCGCTGAAAAAATTCCTGGAAAGGCTCGACCACCGCGTCGCGTAAGCTGCTGGGAGAGGGGGTTATTCTGTGTGGTTCGCTAATGGATAGGGTCAGGAGCACGCCACTGGCCATAAAGGCGGCGGTAATCGGAAACACCCAATCCCAGGGCAGGAGGTCGGCCAGTATCAGTGCCAGGGAGCCGGGTATCAGCCCGGAAATCCGGTAGGCGTTAACGTGGATGGAGTTGCCTAGCCCCAGTTCCGCATCCGGCAGAAGTTCGCGGCGATAAGCATCCAACGCAATATCCTGGGTTGCACTGAGAAATGCGATAAGGGTGCAGAGCGCCGCGATGCTCCAGATATCACCTTGCGGATTGAAAACCGGTAGCAGCGCAATAGCGCCCAGCAGGCCAAGTTGGGTCACCAGCATCCAGCCCCGCCGCAGTCCCAGGAAAGGTAGCTTGAAGCGTTCCAGCAGCGGCGACCAGATAAACTTCCAGGTGTAGGGCATCCCGATCAGCGCGAACAGGCCGATGGTGGTCAAGTCCACTTGTTCGGTGCGCAGCCAAGCGGGCACCAGGGAGATAAGTATGTAAAGCGGCAGGCCGGAGGCGAACCCGGTAAAGATGCAGATCAGCATCCTGCGGTTCAGGATGGCTTGGCGGATGCTGATTTCTTCCGTCATGGAGTCCATTGGAAATCCTTGATTGCGATACGCCCGTTGATAACGGACACGCCCTCCTTTTCCAGGCGGGTTTTTTGACGTGTAAAGGATTCGCTGCCTGGGGGAAAGGCGATCTGTCCCGAAGACCGGATAACCCGGTGCCAGGGCAGGGAGGTGTCGGCGGGAAGCTCGCGCAGCAACTTTCCCACATAGCGCCCGTATCCCGGCAATCCGGCGTAGCTGGCCAATTTGCCATAGCTGGTGACTTTGCCAACGGGAATATGGTTCAGCGTGGTGTATACGGCTTGCGTGCGGCTTTCTTTCGTTGTCGGTTCAACCATGGGTGCAGCATAACCGGGCGACACGGGATTGAAAACCGCAATTGCCGGCCCAATCTAAATGAAATATAGAGGGGATTAGTTTCATTGCTAAGTTAATTAGCGGCACAGGGATGTGCCGCCGCTGACGAGTTCAGCGCGAGCCTGATAAAATCAAGCACTTTCACACAAGTGCGCCAGATTTTATCGGGCGACGATGAAATAGATAGGGAATCTATTTCATCGCTAGATAAAGAGTCTTTCTGCAATGCGCGCGTTTTTGCTGCTGTTTATTATAATGCCGGTGCTGGAAATGTGGCTGCTGATCAAAGTCGGCGGCGTTATCGGCGCGACATCCACCATCTTGCTGGTGCTGGCCACCGCGGCAATAGGCTTTGCGATGCTGAGGAGGCAGGGGTTTGCGACGTTATTCAGTGCTAGGCAGCGGCTTGAAGCGGGGGAGCTGCCGGCGGAAGAGATAATCGCCGGGCTGATTTTGGCGGTGAGCGGCGCGCTGCTGCTGACACCTGGCTTCGTAACCGATGCGATCGGGTTTGCGGGCTTGCTTCCAGCGCTGCGAAACAGACTGATCAAGCGACTTATTGCGCGGGCGGATATCGTTCAATTCAGCATGCGCTCGTCGGTTGACGGGCGCCCGGGGCGCGGGATGCATGACGACGACGTTATCGAGGGGGAATTTTGGCGCGATGACAAAAACCTCCCTTGAAAATGCTCGCGTCGCCCTTAGATAGCAAATGCGGCAATAATCGGGGGTCCCTGAGCTGCAAAAATTTTAATTTGGCCCCTTGAAAACCTTCAAGGTGCCTCCAAATAGTAGTCACTTTAGGTTACTTGCGCACGCAAGCAGCCAAAATAACAGTAAGTAGACAACAGATAAACAGGTGGAGACTGAACTGATGAATATCCGTCCTTTATATGACCGCGTCGTAGTGCGTCGCAAGGAAGAAGAAGAAACAACCGCCGGCGGCATCCTGCTGCCCGGTGCAGCAAAAGAGAAGCCCAACGAAGGTGAGATAGTCGCGGTGGGAAACGGCAAATTGTTGGACAGCGGTGAAGTTCGCCCTTTGGCTGTTAAGATTGGCGACAAGGTAGTATTCGGACGCTACGCCGACAGCAATACCATCAAGGTAGGTGACGAAGAGCTCATTATTATGAGTGAGGGCGAAATATACGGCGTTATTGACGCGTAATTGCCCCCGCAACCTATTTGCATAGCAGAATTCAACAACAAGTTTAGTTTGAGGAATATGAGAAATGGCATCTAAAGAAGTGAAATTTGGAGACGGTTCCCGTCAAAAGATGATGGAGGGCGTTAACGTACTGGCCGACGCCGTAAAAGTAACCCTGGGCCCCAAAGGCCGCAACGTAATCCTGGATCGTTCATTCGGCGCTCCCACCGTGACCAAAGACGGTGTATCCGTGGCCAAGGAGATAGAACTCAAGGACAAATTCGAGAACATGGGTGCGCAAATGGTCAAGGAAGTGGCCAGCAAGGCATCTGACGAAGCCGGAGACGGCACCACCACGGCGACTGTGTTGGCTCAGGCTATTGTTAACGAGGGCCTGAAGTCCGTCGCGGCAGGCATGAACCCGATGGATCTGAAGCGGGGCATCGACAAAGCCGTTGTCGCAGCCGTTGAGCAGGTGGCGGCCATTGCCAAGCCCTGTTCGGAATCCAAGGAAATCGCCCAAGTGGGCACCATCTCCGCTAACAGCGACACCAACGTTGGCGACATCATCGCCGAGTCGATGGAAAAAGTCGGCAAGGAAGGCGTTATCACCGTTGAAGAGGGTTCCGGCCTGGAAAACGAACTGGATATCGTAGAAGGTATGCAGTTTGACCGAGGTTATCTGTCCCCCTACTTTATCAACAACCAGGACAGCATGAGCTGCGAAATGGAATCGCCTTATATCCTGCTGGTTGATAAGAAAATCTCCAATATCCGCGATTTGTTGCCCCTGCTCGAGTCAGTGGCTAAAGCGGGCAAACCGCTGGTGATCATTGCCGAAGATGTGGAAGGCGAAGCCCTGGCGACACTGGTGGTCAACAACCTGCGCGGTATCGTTAAAGTGGCCGCCTGTAAGGCGCCCGGTTTCGGTGACCGCCGTAAAGCCATGCTGCAGGATATCGCGATACTAACCGGCGGCACCGTGATTTCCGAAGAGGTCGGACTGGAGCTGGAATCCACTACCCTCGAGCATTTGGGTACCGCCAAGCGGATTACCATGGACAAAGACAACACCACCATTGTCGACGGCGCAGGTGCTCACGAAGCCATCGAGGGTCGTGTAAAAGAGATTCGCACCCAGGTAGAAAACACCACGTCTGACTACGACCGCGAAAAACTGCAAGAGCGCGTCGCCAAGCTGGCCGGCGGTGTTGCCGTGATCAAAGTGGGCGCGGCCACTGAGGTGGAAATGAAAGAGAAGAAAGCCCGTGTTGAAGATGCCCTGCACGCAACCCGCGCCGCCGTTGAAGAAGGCGTGGTAGCGGGCGGTGGCGTGGCCCTGGTTCGCGCCATTCAAGCAATCGCCGAACTGGAAGGTGAAAACGAAGATCAGACACACGGCATTAACGTCGCTCTGCGCGCCATGGAGTCTCCGCTGCGCCAGATAGTTGAAAATGCAGGTGGCGAAGGTTCGGTAGTCATCGACAAGGTCAAACAGGGCGAAGGCAACTACGGCTTTAACGCTGGCACCGGTGAGTACGGCGATATGATCGAAATGGGTATTCTCGATCCCGCCAAGGTGACTCGTACTGCGTTGCAGGCCGCGGGCTCAATCGCCGGATTGATGATCACCACCGAGGCAATGGTCAGTGAGTTGCCCGAAGATAAACCTGCACCCCCGATGCCCGATATGGGCGGAATGGGTGGTATGGGCGGCATGATGTAGGCTGCGCAATATCCATGCTGGAAAAGGAGGCTTAACCGCCTCCTTTTTTTGCGCCTGGCAATATTCGTCCGAAGCTTGCTAGGAAACTGAAGTC
>JANQKW010000389.1 GCA_028280905.1 Porticoccaceae bacterium | reverse complement strand
CGTGCCGGGCGGCAAGGCGAGCTACCCCTCTTCGGTGCTGATGAACGCTATCCCGGCCAAAGTGGCCGGTGTCTCTGAAATTATTATGGTGGTGCCGGCGCCGGACAATCAGTTGAATCCGCTGGTGTTGGCCGCGGCGGCCATAGCCGGCGTCGACAAGGTGTTTACTGTCGGTGGTGCGCAGGCAGTCGCGGCACTGGCCTATGGCACCGAGACAGTACCGCGCGTCGATAAGATTGTCGGGCCCGGAAATATCTATGTGGCCACCGCGAAGCGCGCCGTATTTGGCGTGGTCGGCCTGGATATGGTGGCGGGCCCGTCGGAAATTTTGATCTACTGCGACGGCAAAACGCCGGCGGACTGGATAGCCATGGACTTGTTTTCCCAGGCCGAACACGACGAAGACGCGCAACCCATCTTGATATCGACCGATCGCCGTTTCCTGGAACAGGTGCGGCAAAGCATCGAAAAACTGCTGCCGGACATGGCGCGCGCCGGGATTATCCGCCAGGCGCTGCAGAATAGAGGCTTGTTGATTGGCGTGGAGAACGACGAACAGGCCTTGGCGGTTATCAACCGGATTGCCCCGGAGCATTTGGAGTTATCGGTGCAGGATCCGGACGCGCTGTTGCCGCGCATTCGCCACGCCGGCGCAATTTTTCTCGGTCGCTATACCGCGGAGGCGCTGGGCGACTACTGCGCCGGCCCGAATCACGTATTGCCCACGTCCGCCACGGCTCGCTTTTCGTCGCCGTTGGGCGTGTACGATTTCCAAAAGCGCAGTTCGGTGATCAAATGTTCCGAGCAGGGCGCGTCGCGGCTGGCGCCGATGGCGGCAACCTTGGCTCGCGGGGAGGGTCTGTCGGCCCACGCCCGCTCGGCGGAGTATCGAATAACCGATGACTGAATTTAAAGACGATGCCGACAGCCTGGTAAAGTTGCTGATACGGGACGATGTCCGGGCGATGTCCGCCTACCATGTGCAGGACGCCGCGGGTTTAATCAAACTGGATGCGATGGAAAACCCCTATCCGTGGCCCGGCGATTTATCCGATTGGCAACAGATTCTCGGCGGCGTCCAGGTCAACCGCTACCCGGATTCCCGCGCGGATCAGCTGGTGGAACGAGTGCGCGAGGTGATGGACATCCCGGCGCGTTATCAGGTGCTGCCGGGCAATGGTTCCGATGAAATTATTCAACTGTTGATTCAGGCGGTAGCCGGCAACAGCGTGCAGGTGGTTGTGCCCGAGCCCAGCTTTGTGATGTACCGGGTGCTCGCGGATATTAACCGTGTTCCCTTCCAGGGTGTGCCTCTGCTGCCGGATTTTCAGCTGGATGTTCCGGCCGTGCTGGAAACATTTAAAGCACAGCAATCCAGTCTGGTGTTTCTCGCCTGCCCCAACAACCCGACCGGCATTTGCTACTCCGAGGCGGATATGCGGCAGATCATCGAGGCCTGCCCGGGACTGGTAGTGGTGGACGAGGCCTATATCGCCTTTACCGAAAGGGATGCGTTGCCGCTGCTCGACGAATACCCCAATCTGCTGGTGATGCGGACGCTATCCAAAGTGGGGTTGGCGGGTTTGCGTATCGGGATGCTGATCGGCGATCCCCGCTGGGTTAGGGAAATAGATAAATTGCGCCTGCCCTACAATGTCAACGCGCTCTCGCAGCGGGCGGTGGAAGTCGCGCTGCGTCATTACCAGCAGCTAGATGGCCAGGCCCGGCAAGTGCGGCAGGACCGCGAGCTTCTGCTCAGAGAGCTGCAAAGCTTGCCGCTGGATCAGGTATGGCCGAGCCAAGCCAATTTTATTCTGGTGCGCACCGACGCAGGCAGGGCCGGGGAAGTCTTTGATGGCCTGCGGGCGCGGGGCGTGCTGATCAAATGCCTCGACGGTGCGCATCCGCTGCTGCGTGACTGCCTGCGGATTACCGTCGGCTCACCGGATGAGAATGCCAGCCTGTTGCAAAACCTCAGGGCGCTGTTGTAAGAAATAGATTCCGTCGATTAGCGGGGTGTCGGGCGCGTACCCGCCACCGCCATAACCGTGCTGATCGCCCCCTCTCGCCAGACTTCCAGCTTTACACTGTCGCCGGGGTTTAGCTGGGCAATCAAATTGAGACCGCGGCTGTTCTGGCCGACCCAGCGGTTATTGATGCGGGTGATGATATCGCCGCGGGCCAAACCGGCAAAGTCGGCTGGGCTGCCTTGCACCACATTGGTTATCACCAGCCCGATGGGCGGGTCCAGGTTGAGTCGCTGGGCAATCTCCGGATTCAGCGTGCGCGCCTCGACACCCAACCAACCCCGAATAACCTTACCGTACTGGACAATGTCTTCCAGCACCTTTATCGCGGTGTCCGCGGGTATCGCGAAGCCAATGCCGACGGAATAGCCGGTGCGATTGGGGATGGCTGAATTAATCCCCAGCAGGTTGCCGTAGGCGTCGATCAGCGCGCCGCCGGAGTTGCCCGGGTTAATCGCCGCATCGGTTTGCAGGAAGTTTTCAAAAGTATTGAGCCCCAGCCCCTGCCGGCCGACCGCACTGATAATGCCCTGGGAAACCGACTGCACCAACCCGAACGGGTTGCCGATAGCCAGCACCACGTCTCCCACATTCGCCTGTTCCGGATGGCCGATGCTGATTGGCGACAGATTGTCCGCATCGATCCGCAATACCGCCAGGTCTGTTTCAGTGTCCTTGCCGACAATAACGGCCTGAGCCTCGCGTCCGTCGTACAACAGCACGATGATCTGGTCGGCGCCCTCCACCACATGGTTGTTGGTAAGAATGTAGCCGTCGCCGCTGACAATAACGCCCGACCCCAGTGAAGACTCAATGCGCTGCTGTTGCGGGCGATTGCTGCTATTAAAAAAGCGCCGGAAAAAAGGGTCGTCGAGCAGCGGGTGTCGCGGCCGCGCCAGTTTTTTCTGGGTATAGATGTTCACCACCGAAGGCGCGGCGCGGCTGACCGCCGCAGCGTAGGACACCGGGCCTTCCAGCGGATCGCCCTGCGGCGAGAGGGCAGACAGCTCTACATTGTCGTCGTCACCGGAGGTGGGGTTCAGCAACCGCGGATAGAGCACCAGAATCAACGCGGCGGCCAGCAGCCCGGTAATCACCGGCCAGCTAATGAACTTCAAAAGCCTCAAAACTCCCGTCACTTTATCTATCGGCCTACTCGTTTGCGGTGTTCGTCGCCGGCATGCCTACCCGGTTTTCATGGTTGGGTCTTGATCGGAATCGTCGTCGTGGAAATCGACAGCCGCCGGCCCCGGATAACCGGCCGGCCCATGATGCTCGTCTTTAAGGCCGTAGTCCTCCCGAAGCACGCCGCTGTCAGGCGCGTAATCCTTGGGCGGTTCGGGGGCTTCAGCGATGGGCTCTTTAGTCGTGTCGGCGTGGCTGCCCGGTTTTGGCGAAAGTTTACCGTAACCGGCTTCAATCAGCTGCCGGCTAATTTCCGGGTTGGCCAGATGCATGGCGCCGGAAGCCAGGTGCTCATGAAGGCTGCGGTAGCTCTCCGTCAGGTTGTTGACCCTTGCGGAGGTATCCAGAAAATGCGTTGTGACGGCTTGTTGGTATTCCTTCAACTCGTCGCGGGTCTTCTCCAACTGATCCTCCAGTTCCTTGCGTTGTTGCGCCTGGGGGTGCAGCGTACGCGTTAACAGGAAGCCCAATACCGCACCCAGCGCCAGGCAGAACAGGCAAGCCAAAATAAGTGTTGTCGACAAAATACAATCTCCGACGTTTCCCAATGTTCCAATAAGTAGCGCAAAACGGTCGCTTTACCGACCATCTTGACCCGCAAACTGCTAGTTTGAAAGAAGCTGTGACACGAATCAACGGATTTTTGTGCGGCAAGCCCCTAACTTGGGGCTCGCAGCGGGTTGCGAAGCGGCATCCCCGCCGGTAAAGTGCACTTCCTCAACATGTCTGTCGCACCTTGCTATGAGTGGTTCTCCCAGAGAAAGGTATCAGAAAGATCTTCAAAAAGAAGGGTTTAACCACGACCCTGCCCAGCAACACGCGGTTGAAAAACTGCACGCGCTGTATTTGGCGTTGTGTGAAAAAAATGCCGGTGATGGGGGTTCCGGTGTGGTTTCGCGACTGATCGGAAAATTTAGGTCCAATCATCAAGGCGAGCAGGTGCGCGGGCTCTACTTCTGGGGCGGCGTGGGTAGGGGCAAAACCTATTTGATGGACAATTTCTACGAAAGCCTGCCTTTCGAGCAGAAAATGCGAACCCACTTCCACCGGTTTATGCGCCGTGTCCACCACGAGTTGACAACCCTCAGCTCGGAAAAAAACCCGTTGCAAAAAGTGGCGGATAATATCGCGGAAGAGGCGAAGGTTATCTGTTTCGACGAATTTTTTGTTTCGGATATTACCGATGCGATGATCTTGGGAACGCTTCTGGAGCTGCTTTTTGAACGGGGAATTATCCTGGTTGCCACCTCGAATATCATTCCGGACGACCTGTATAAAGACGGCCTGCAGCGCCAGCGTTTCCTGCCGGCAATTGATCTGCTGAAACGGCATACTGAAACCGTTAACGTGGATGGCGGCATCGACTACCGCCTGCGGGCGCTGACCCAGGCCGAGCTTTACCATCACCCGATGGACGATATGGCCGAACAGTTGATGATGAGCGCCTTCGCCAGCCTGGTTCCCGCCGTGGAAGAGGTAAGGGAAGGCGGGTCGATTGAGGTTGAGGGGCGGGAGATAGCCACTCGCTATGTGGGCGAGGATGTCATCTGGTTAGATTTTGAGGCCATCTGTGATGGGCCGCGCAGCCAGCACGACTATATTGAAATCGCCCGCGAATTCCATGCTGTGTTGGTGGGCGGTGTGCAGCAAATGGGTCGGCAGACGGACGACCGCGCGCGCCGTTTTATCAATATGGTGGATGAGTTCTACGACAGGAATGTGAAGCTGGTGTTATCCGCCGATGTGCCCCCGCAACAGCTATACACCGAGGGCAAGCTGTCGTTCGAGTTTCAGCGCACCCTGAGCCGGCTTTCGGAAATGCAGTCCCACGAGTATCTGGCCAGGGCGCATAGGCCGTGAGATGGCCGCTTACGTCACAGCTACCTGTCACGCCGTGAGTCCCGACAGGGCGGCACCGCCCCAAAAATAACCCGACAAGGCCTTGAAATGGCGGTTGACCGGCTGTAGAATTCGCCCTCCTTTTTGGGGTCCCCCCCGCGGTGGCTCCGAATTCCAGGCAGTAGACATTTCAGGCAAGAAATATGAAAACATATAGCGCCAAGCCGGATACCGTTCAGCGGGATTGGTATGTTATCGACGCGAGCGACAAGGTGCTGGGACGCCTGGCCTCGGAAGTCGCCACCAGGTTGCGCGGTAAACACAAGCCCGAATATACGCCGCATGTTGATACCGGCGACTACATAGTCGTTATCAACGCCGAAAAAGTGCGGGTTACCGGCAACAAGGCGAAAGGCAAAATTTATCACAGGCACACAGGTTATCCCGGTGGGCTTAAATCCATCAGTTTTGAAAAGCTGATTGAAAAGGCGCCGGAGCGCACCATCCAGAATGCGGTTAAGGGCATGCTGCCCAAGGGCCCGCTGGGCAGAGCCATGTTTAAGAAATTAAAAGTATATGCAGGCGACGAGCACCCCCATTCAGCGCAGCAGCCCCTTGAACTGAATATCTGACGAGTAGACGACTATGGCAGACACGCAATACTACGGAACTGGCCGCCGCAAAACCTCCGCAGCCAGAGTGTTTATTACCAGCGGCTCAGGCAACATTAGAATTAACGACCGCGACCTGGACCGGTATTTTGGCCGCGAAGTGGCCCGCATGATCGTCCGTCAGCCGCTGGAGTTGGTGGATTCGCTGGACAAGTTCGACATCAACGCAACCGTCAAGGGCGGCGGCAGTTTTGGTCAGGCCGGCGCGATTCGTCACGGTATTTCCCGCGCGCTGCTGCAGTATGATGAGGCGCTGCGTTCACCGCTTCGCCAGGCGGGCTTCCTGACCCGCGATGCCCGCGAAGTCGAGCGCAAGAAAGTCGGATTGCACAAAGCGCGCAAACGTCCGCAGTACTCGAAACGTTAATACGTTTAGCAGACTGTTGATAGAACGCCCGGTTCCAGTTGTTCCGGGCGTTTTTTTATGTTTATAAAACAATGGGTTATCGGGCTTAAGTGTATTATTACCTTGTAAAAAATGCGGGTTTTCTATACCATTGCACGCCATTTGGTTTCTGCTTTATTAACAATAATTATTGCTGTTAACGGGAGAACGTCATGGGTGAGGACGTTATAAATCAGGAGCGTCGCCGCTTCCTGACCGGGGCGACCTGCGTGGTCGGTGCGGCGGGAGTAGTGGGCGCGGCAATTCCTTTTGTCAGTTCATGGAATCCGAGCGCCAAAGCGAAAGCGGCGGGCGCACCGGTTAAAGTGAACATTGCCAAGCTTGAACCGGGTCAGATAATGACTGCCGAGTGGCGGGGCAAACCCGTCTATGTGGTGCGCCGCACGCAGGAATCGCTGGACAACCTCGATAAGCTCGAAGGCGACCTGAGAGATCCCAATTCGGAAGCGTCAAATCAGCCGGAGTATGTCGACAAACAAAACCGCGCCTCGAAGCCGGAAGTTTTGGTTTTGGTGGGTCTTTGCACCCATTTGGGCTGCGCGCCTCTGTACCGACCCGATGTGGGCGCCCAGGACCTTGGCGGAGACGAATGGCTGGGCGGCTTCTTCTGCCCCTGCCACGGCTCCAAGTTTGATTTGGCGGGCCGCGTCTATGCGGGTGTTCCCGCGCCTACCAACCTGGATGTTCCCCCCTACTCTTACGAAACTGAGTCAATACTGGTGATTGGCGTTGATCAGGAGGCGGCATAATGAACTGGTTAACAGGTTTGTGGAACTGGGTTGATCAACGGCTGCCGGTGCAGCGCGCGTGGGACACCCATATGGGCAAATACTATGCGCCCAAGAACTTCAATTTCTGGTATTTCTTCGGCGTACTGTCACTGGTCGTGTTGGTGATCCAGTTGCTCTCCGGCATCTGGCTGTTGATGAGTTTTGAGGCAACCGCCGAAGGCGCGTTCGCATCCGTCGAATACATTATGCGCGACGTGGAATACGGCTGGATTATCCGCTACATACATTCCACCGGCGCCTCCGCATTTTTTGTGGTGGTTTACCTGCACATGTTTCGCGGCCTGCTGTATGGCTCCTACAAACCGCCCCGCGAACTGGTCTGGATTTTCGGCATGGCGATTTACGTGGCGCTGATGGCCGAAGCCTTCCTTGGCTATGTTTTGCCCTGGGGGCAGATGTCTTACTGGGGTGCCCAGGTCATTATTTCCCTGTTCGGCGCGATTCCGGTGATTGGCGAAGATATCGTACAGTGGATTCGCGGCGACTACCTGATTTCCGGTATTACCCTAAACCGCTTTATGTCGCTGCATGTGGTGGCCGTGCCGATTATCCTGTTGGCCTTGGTAGTGCTGCATATCCTGGCGTTGCACGAGGTGGGCTCCAACAACCCGGACGGTATCGAGATTAAGAAAAACAAGGATGAGAACGGCATACCCCGCGACGGTATTCCCTTCCACCCCTATTTTGTGGTTCACGACCTGGTCCCGATATGCGTTTTCCTGTTCGTGTTCTGCTTTATCGTTTTCTTTATCCCGGAAATGGGCGGCTACTTTATCGAGCACGCCAATTTTGAGATCGCCAACCCGCTGAAAACCCCGGAGCATATTGCGCCGGTGTGGTACTTCACGCCCTATTACTCCATGTTGCGGGCTGTGCCGGACAAGCTGTTCGGTTTTATCACCATGGCGGCGGCCATTGCCATCCTGTTCGTGCTGCCCTGGCTTGACCGCAGCCCGGTTAAATCCATTCGCTACAAGGGCAACATCAGCAAGGTGGCCATCATATTGTTTGCCGCCTCCTTCGTGATTCTCGGCGTGTTGGGCGTCAGATCGCCGACGCCGGCGCGCACCCTGCTGGCGCAAATCTGCACGGTTCTGTATTTCGCCTTCTTTGTCGGCATGTTTTTCTGGACCAAGATCGAGAAGACCTCGCCTGAACCGGAAAGGGTCACCATGGACGGCGGCATAGGCTTCTGGAAATCCATGGGGGTGCTGGCGGTAGTGATTTTGTTGATTGTGCTGCCCTTGCAGGCGGTGGGCGCCGAAAGCGCCCACGATTGCGGCACCATCGACTGTGACCATTTCGAGGCCGACGCCGGAAACAAAACGTCGCTGCAGCACGGTGCGAAGCTGTTCGTCAACTACTGCATGGGTTGCCACGCGGCGCAGTACTCCCGCTGGGAACGGGTGGCGGACGACCTGGAAATTCCCCATGGCCTGGCAATGGAAAACCTGGTGTTTACCGATCAGAAGATTGGCGACTTGATGCACATCTCCATGCCCGCCGACGAAGCAAAAAGCTGGTTCGGCGCCACGCCGCCTGACCTGACGCTGGTCACCCGCGCCAGGCAACCGGAGTGGGTCTATACTTACCTGCGCAATTTCTACGTAGACCCGAACCGGTCGGTCGGGGTTAATAACCGCGTGTTCAAAGACGTGGGCATGCCGCATGCAATGTTGGAGTTACAGGGCCTGCAAAAATGCGCGCCCGGCGTCAATGATGAAAGCAAACTCGATCCGCTGACCGGAAACAGTATCGCCGAAGACCCCTGCGGGAGCTTCGAGCTGGTTGAAGAGGGCTCGATGACGCCCGAGGAATACGACGCCGCCGTATACGATCTGGTCAATTTTATGGCTTACCTGGCCGAACCCATAAAACAGCAGCGCCAGCGCATCGGCATATACGTACTACTGTTTATCGCCTTCCTGGGCGTTTGGGCGTGGCTGTTGAATCGTGAATACTGGAAGGATATTCACTAATATCTGTGCCGGGCGAACCCCGCTCGACTCAGGGAATTTGCATATTAACGAGGAGTTACTATGGGGGTTGTCGCAAAACGATCTTCAATGACATTTTATTCTGACCCGACCTGCCACTACAGCCACCGAGTGAGAATAGTCCTGGCGGAAAAGGGCGTTACGGTAGACATTGAAGAAGTACTGGATCAGCCGATACCCGAAGAAGTCGCCGAACTAAACCCTTACAGCACCCTGCCTACCCTGGTTGACCGAGACCTGGCCCTGTATGACTCCAAGGTTATGATGGAGTATCTGGACGAACGTTTCCCGCACCCGCCGCTGCTGCCGGTTTACCCGGTTGCCAGGGCGTTGAGCCGCCAGTTTATGGAGCGTATCGAGCGCGACTGGTCGGCGCGGGCGGATTTGGTCATTCACAAGCCCGAAACCAAGGGCGCGGAAAAAGCGCGAACGGAGTTTTCCGAAAGCCTGGTTTCGATAGCGCCGTTGTTTGCTGAAAAACCCTTCTTTATGAGTGAGGAATTCACCCTGGTGGACTGTTGCATCGCGCCGCTGCTGTGGCGCTTGGGTAGCATGGACATAAAGCTGCCGAAGAACCGCCAGACCAAACCGCTGTTCGATTACATGAGCAGATTGTTTGAGCGGCCCTCCTTTGTTGAAAGCCTCTCGGAGCAGGAACGGGACTTGGCCGCCTAAGCTGCTCCCGCCAGCCAATACTATGCCTATGACTTCGAATCGGCCCTACCTGATACGGGCGTTTTACGATTGGATTGTCGACAATGACTGCACGCCCTACCTGGCCGTAAATGCCTATTTCCCGGGTGTTGAGGTGCCGCAAAATTATGTGACTGACGGCCAGATTGTGTTGAATGTTGCGCCGCGGGCGATTGTCGGCATGGAGTTTGGCGATGAACTGATCCGCTTCAATACCCGCTTCGGTGGCGTACCCACCGATATTTCCGTGCCGGTTGCGTCGGTGTTGGGCATCTACGCACGGGAAAACGGCCAGGGAATGGTGTTCGAGCCGGAAAATCCCCCAGAGCCCGACCCGTCCGGCGATAAGCCCGGTCCGAGTGTGGTCAAGTCACCTTCCGATAAAAAAGCCAAGTCTGAAGGCAAGGGCGGTAAGAAGCCCTCATTGCGGGTGGTCAAGTGAAGTGCCACTCTCCCGTCCCGCCAGGGGAGGTTTGTCCGTGACCGGCCGTTAAGCTTGCAAAATTGTCGGCGCTGCGGGAACTCGCTGTTGCTCAAACAGTCCTCGCGACTACCCCGTCAATTTTGCAAACTTACAACACGGCCTGATTGGTCCCGAACAAACCTCCCCTGTCGGGACTCACGGCGTCACAAGTAGCATCAGTATTAGCGGGCGTCTGGGAACAGTGTTTGAGACCCTCGTCGACAGGGATGTCGACGCGGAGCTTACAGGGATGTATTCACAGCGAGTCTCAAACACTGTTCCCAGATGGCCGCGGAAAGGTGGCACCAACTAATAATCAACCGGAATCAATTCACAAACTCAAATACCTTCACTACCCTGCGCACCCCGCGGGTATTGCTGGCGATATCGGCGGCCTTATCCGCCATTGCCCGATTCACCGTTCCCATCAGGTAAACCACGCCCGCTTCGGTAACAATCTTCACCTTCGAATCGCTTACCTCCTTGCTGGCCAGGTACTTCGCCTTCAGCTTGGTGGTCAGCCAAGTATCGTTGGTTCTGGAAAGAAAAGAAGTGCTGCCCTGCACCTGCAACTCATTGTGCACCAGCCGCACGTTGCGATACTTCCTGGCGGTATCGCCGGCGACGCTCCTGACGTCACTGTCCGGCACTTCGCCGGTCAGCAGAATAACGCCGTTGTAGGCATTGACATTGATATGGGCGCGTTCCAGCAGTGGATGCGCCTTTTTTATATTCACGCCAATGGCCGTTTCCATCTGCCAGTCGTCAATATCGGTGCCGAGGGATGTCTCCTCCGGATCCGGTTCGATCGGTGTGTCGCGGGTGGCATGGAGAATCTGGGTGCACCCGGCCAAAATTATTAACAGTATAGGCAGCAAAGTCCTCGCGAGCTGTGCCATTAAGGCGTTCCTCCAAATAGTTGATGGTCAATTAAGTCGCAAAGCGAAAACAGGCAAAGCAGTTGCACCTCGGTCACCCTGGGTTGCTCCGGGTTGGACACCATAACCTGTAAATCATTTCCCGTCAGTGAAGCGGTGATATCCGAATCGTTGCCGGCGCTAAACGCGATCACGGTCATGTCGCGGTCGTGGGCGGCCTGAATCGCCTTTACCAGATTGCCCGGATTGTCGCCCATACTAATGGTGACCAGCAGGTCGCCCGCGCTTCCCAGCGAGTGAATCTGGTTGCTAAAGAGCCCGGCGGGCCCCTGGTGTTGTAGTGAACCCGTGGTTACCCCGGATTGGGAGCCGAGCAGAATTGCCGGGAAGCCCGGCCTTTCAAGCTGATACTTCAGCAGCAGGCACTGGGTCAGGATATCCGCCAGGGAGTAGCCAAACCCGTTGCCGCAGCTAAATACTTTCTTGCCACTGAGCAGACTGTTGACGATCAGCTCCGCCGCTTCCACCAGTACAGGGGCGAGCACTTCACCGCAGGACATTTTGGCTTCAATGCTACTGTGAAATTGGTTGATTACTCTGTCTTGCATGGGTTGAAGACTCTGTCTTGCACGAAAGCCCAGATGTTGAATTTAAGGATTCATTCGGCGCTAAAGGCGTTGGCCGTCCATTCTAACTGATAGTTGCCGTCACAGGTATGTCGATCGAGGCAGATAACGTCAAAACGGCACGGCACTTTTTCCCACAAACCGCGTTTTAACAAATAGTGGCTAGCGGCGTGAATGATGCGACGCTGTTTGCGTCGCACAATCGAATCGCCGGCGCCGCCGTAGCCGGGATTGCTGCGCAACCTGACTTCTACAAAAACATAACTCTCACCGTCGCGGGCAACAATATCTATTTCACCGCGGGGCGCGCGATAGTTGGTGGCCACTATCTTCAGCCCGGCGCGTTTTAGATACCGGCAGGCCCGTTGCTCCGCGGCCTGGCCGCTGGTTATTTTTCGGTTTGCTTTAAATATGGTCATTTTCATTCCCTGAAAAAATAGGTATGCGCGGATTGTCTAGCTTCCCGCATCCAACACTGGCGCCGGCCTCACCCGCCCGCCGCGGAAAACCCCCCAGGGCTGCTGGCGGTGTACAATGCGATCGCCGTTCAGGCTGAGCGACCCGGTGCTGCCAAACAGCCGCGCGCCGGGCAGTTGTTCGATTTGGGTCAACCACTGGTGCAGTTGAAACGCATCCAGCCCCAACGCAAACAGTTGGCGGTAGGCGGGGGGCACGTTATCGTCCGGTTTCAGCTTCTCCGACAGGGCGCCAGGCAGCACCCAGGGCATAGCGCTGAACTTGACGCCGTCCAAGTCGCGATTGCGGCCGGGATCGGGCAGCCCGTTGTATATGTGCGAGGTGGCATAAATCGGCAGATCCCCCGCGAACAGAAAATCCAGGGTGGGTTTTATTTGCCTGGCGTGTTGCGGATAGGCCACCAGAAATACCATGTCCAGGTCCCGCCTGCGGCGGGGCATTGTAGACAGGGGTTTGCCCAGCAATTGCTGCAGGCGTTGCCTGCGCTGGTTGCTGTAGTCTATGTGCAGCGGTTGGGTGAGCAGCGGAGAAAAATCATGTTGGCTCGACTGGTAGGGCTCGGTAAGCTCGAGAATACCGCCCCTGGATTCCCACTCCTCGCGAAACGCCTGCAGCGCCTGCTCGCCCCAGTTGGTTTGCGGGGTTATCGCCAGCGCGTGCCGCTGGCCTTCCAGCCAGGCTCTCTCGGCGATCTGTTTTGCCTCATCGGTAACGGAAAGCCCGAGCTGGAACAGCCTGTCGGGCGCGGTTTCCGCGGCGTCGCCCAGATAGTTGAGCGCCAGGGTAGGCACCGGCAACGCCTCAAGCGCGCCTAACTGCTGCACCCTGCCTTTATCCAGGGGGCCGATAATCATCTCCGCGCCGTCGGCGACGGCTGCCTGATACAGGGCGGTAATGTCCGCGCCGCCGGAGGTATCGTAAAAGGTGATCTCGCCCGCCTCACCGTACCTTTCCAGCAGGTCATACCAGGCCGTCAAAAAGCCTCGCTGAATCGCGTCCCCGGCTTTCGCCAGCTTGCCGCCGGCCGGCAGCAGCAGCGCCACCTTGGCGGGTTGAACGCTCGACAACCGGCTGATTAGCACCAGCTCCGCGGGCAGCGCCCGGTTGGCCGGGTGCGTCGGCCACTTGCCGCGCCAGTTGGCCAGTGTTTGTTGCAATCGCCGGATATCACTCTGGCTATCCCGGTGCGTCAGCGCCAGTTCGTACCAGCCAAGCAACTCAGTGGCGCGGGTATTGCCCGCGTATTTTTGCAGCGTGTACTGGGGCAGGTAAGACAGCAGAAACCAGATTCGCTCGTGGGCCGCCTGCCGCTCGTCCGGTTGGTTAGTGATGTCGGCCAGCAGCACATAGTTTTCAATACTCCGGTTCTCCTCACCCAGCAGCGCGAACAGGTCGGCCCGCATTTTCAGCCACTGCTTCTGCGTCTTCTGGGTCAGCTCGCGCCAATCGCGCGCCAACCTGGGTGTATTCAGCAGGTTTTGCGCAACGAAAAAACTGTCATCCTCCAGCGCCAGGGCAGCGTACAGCAGGCTGTAGTCGGCGAACGCCTGAAGCGGCAACACATCGGCGTTGAGGTTTTTCAGCAGCTCGGTTGCGGAAGCCGAATCGCCCGCCTCGCGGAAAAAGTTGGCGGCGGCCAGTTGGTGCAACTGCTTCGCCGGTGATAAGCTGTTTTCCGCCAAGGCCAGTTCAATTTGCGCCTGCTCAAGAGCCAGGGTTTCGGCGTCGGTCGGCCGCGGGCCGGGGGCCTGGCATCCTGCAAACGACAGTATTGCCAGCAGTATCAACAACAGTTTTACAGAAGGTTTAGGCATAGCGAATTATGGTCGGTGACTTGTATGTGGTGGCGACACCTATAGGGAATCTGGGAGACATGGTACCTCGGGCCGTGGAGACTCTTCAATCGGTAGATGTTATCGCCGCGGAGGATACCCGACACAGCAAAAAATTGCTGGACTATTTTGGCATTTCCACGCCGCTGTTTTCCTACCATGACCAAGGCGCCGAAAAACAGCAAACGCGGATACTGGACACCCTGCAATCCAACAAGAGCGTAGCATTGATTTCCGACGCAGGCACGCCGCTGATTTCCGACCCCGGCTACCGGTTGGTCAGGCAGGCCAGGAAACTGGGTGTAAACATTATACCCATCCCCGGAAGCTGCGCGGCGATCGCCGCGCTGAGCGCCGCCGGCCTGCCCAGCGATCGCTTCGTATTTGAAGGCTTTCCGCCGGCCAGGCGCGAAAAGCGGCTCAACTACTTAACGGGCCTTGCGACAGAAACGCGAACCCTGATTTTTTATGAGGCGCCCCATCGCGTGTTGGAAACCCTCCAAGACCTGGCTGTGGTGATGGGGGAAAACCGCGAAGCGGTAGTCGGCCGCGAAATTACCAAAGCCTATGAAACTTTTTTGTGTGGGACACTGGGTGAGCTGCAACAACAGGTTGCCGAAGACCCCAACCAGCGCAGGGGTGAAATCGTGATTATGGTCCGCGGCGCGGAAAGCGATATTCGGGAGCAAAGCGACGAAGAGCAGCGACGCGTTTTGGCACTGCTGGCAAAGGAATTGCCGTTAAAAAAAGCGGCGGCGTTAACTGCGGAGATTACCGGCGGCAATAAGAAGGCGCTTTATCAGTTGGGTGTATCGCTTAAGGAAACGGAATAGCGCTGGCGGCAGCAACGATAGCCTGATTGTTAACCAAGTGCCGGCAAATATTGGTTAAGGAGAGGTGGAAAAGAAAATTGCATCAAATATGCGTGATACGATTGACACAAAATTACGGAATGATTATCGTTATCGAGTAATTTAAGTTGACAGGGCGTAGACAGGGACACAGATGGAATCCAACCGCATTTGCTTTTCGATAAATTCTAGCTTTTCAAACATAGTTGGTCAGGCTAGTCTGCACAGGTATAAATGTCTGACTATCGTTTTGGCCTTTTTTTTGCACTGTTCCCTATAACAGTATTGGCGGGTATATCACGCAACAACACTGTAGATTGGGTCGTAGCATCCCTCCGCAGCCTCATCCGATAGCCATTTTGTGCAATGGGTAAATCCGGTAGAAAACTCTGAATGCCTCTTCGGAAGCAGTGGTAAGCCCAGAACACGTTTTTCTCAGGATGATAACGCCATTCTCTGCCTTCTGCTCTCAGCGAAAGCTACCGACGCCAAAGTAGGCTTCTATTACAGCACAACAGCGACTACGGGGAATGTTCCAGGGCATGGCACTGGTTGTTAGTTAACCAATGTGTGGCTTGAATCCGAATAAAAAAGGCAATACATACTGGCGATCCAACCTGGAGGCAGAAGTTGAGAAAGTCTGGCATGCAATGCTTTTAGCTGCGGGGACGGCAGATAAACCGGTTAAAGTCGGTATCCCATCATTTGATCCCAGCGTCAACCAGTATATCGAATACTTCTACCAAGATTTTTAACTAATCAGACAACAGAAGCTTGTGATGAAAGGAACTTAGTGCTTGCGATATTTGCCACTATTTTGAATGCAGCTTCACCAATTCCTAGGTACACGCCAATACCAAAGGTTAATGAAATGAAAAAATTTGCACTCACAGTATTAGTTCTTATTCTGCCTGTTAGCAGTTACGCCTCGTCGGGAAACGGTTGGCATAAGGTGGTTCAGGTCGACATTAATAGCTCGAAGCATTTGACGGTTATGTTTAGTGACTATGCGCATACAGAGACTTGTGTCACCGTGGGCAAAGAGAAGGAAATTGTCATCCATAAAGATAACGTTCAATTCGAGCGTTATTACTCAATGGCACTGTCTGCGTTAATGGCCGATAAGGAAGTGTATGCATGGGTAGCTGGATGCACCGATATTTGGGGAAGCGGGGATATGAGGGCTACAGCAACTAAATTTGCGATTAGACCTTAATAGCCAAAAGAGTTAAGGGGGTTCCCTTTTTCAGTCGTTTTGGCGCCAATTATCCTTAAAGAATTTAAAGGAATGAGACTGATGAAAATGAAGAAAAGCGACTTTGCAGGCCTATTGACGGCCTTTTTGCTTTTGCTTGGCGTATGCTCGGCAGTATCTGCCCAGGGCTTCGACGAGCGCTACGAAGCCTATGTCCTCACAAACGGTGACATTCTGGTCAGGCAGAATCCCGAAATTATTCTTTTACATGGAGATGTCGTCACGCCCATTGTTTTGCCGCCGCCGGTTGAAGAATTCCTCCTTCAGTCTCAAGGCAGCAGCTATAGCGTAAACACTGATGCTTCGGGTATTGACATAGAGGCGGCAACACTCGTTGAAATCGTATTGGGCGATTTTAATATTGACGGCCTTAATGACCTGCTAATCAAAAATCTTTCAAGTGCTGTCTCCGGCGCCTATGACCAAATTGTCTTCGCTGATTCATCTGGTTTACCGAATATCGTTACGCCCATCGATGAAGAATTTCAGTCTTTCTTTGAAGAACTCTATCAGTGGATTCTCAACCCAAACTACTTTGAAGAAAATGCTACGCCCGTTTATGAAACTCGATATAGGCTTTGGGGAATTTACCAGGCAACCAACCCGTTAGCCAACATTTTTGAGGCGAGTAGATTTATTGCTGAAGGGCTAGCGTCGTGTGAAGTGGTTCATGACTATTGCACAAATGTTTCTTACATCGCTAACGACTGGATTCCGGAGTATACGGGAACCAGTTGCGCAGAAGAAATCACGCGCTTGTTCACTACAGGTACCAGCAGCCATAGTAGCCTTCAGGAACAAGTGGGCACGTTCTGCCACCCGTACACTTATTCACACTTCATTATTTATTCAGAGCAGTATGAGGTAGATAAGGATTATAGCGGTTTTAATCAGGATGCTCTTATATTTGCTGATGCGTTAGACCCTTTTCTGCTTTACGGCGATATCGATACTGATTCAACTGACTCAGTAATAATTGAAGAGATTTTATTTAACTATTTGAAATCCAGTTTATCTCTATCCGTTACTAATAATGATGTCTGTGAACTCGGTATACCTACCCATATTCCTGGGTGTTTGTTGAAGGAATTGTTGACTCTACTCTTCCTAATGTCAGTTGAAGTGGCAACCGAAAATATAGAAAAACCGCTACCGATATTTCACTACACTACCCAAACGGGTGCCAACGCTATTTTAGGAGGTCAGAATATCGTTTCATCAAGTGGGACTGTATTTTTTACAAATCAGGTCTATGCTAGTTCTGATGTTGTGATGGACCGGCTATCGCTATGTGGCGATCCAAGGATTGGATACTTTGTGTTGGACGGAAATCAGGTGCCTGGTTTAAGTGGATTTACTGAAGTGTCCCCAATAACATGCCCCGATGGCGCATACAGGAATGGAAAGGGAACCGAAGCGACAGCTCCTTCTCCAGTAGATCCCCAGAAAAGAAGGTTTATTCCGTTCATTGAAACAAACGGCCCATAAAGATGAAGAAGAAATTTTTAGTTATAGATGACTACCAACATGGAGCGGCCGTAGCATTTGTCTATGCTGAATCGCGGGACAAAATTAAACGGATGTTTCCTAGTTATGATGTATTCGATTTGGAAGTTGATAAAATACCAGCTTGGCTCACAGGAGCGGAGGACACTGTGCTAATTACTGATATTGATGATTTGTCAGGTTGGTTGAAATTGGCTATAGAGAATAAAGGAAACTAATGTTGCTAATGGTTAGTATCTTAATGCCACAATGGCTGTTGAGAAGCGATATATAGTGGAGAAGTAGGATAATAGCGTCGCGATCGTTTTTTCGTTAAAGGGGTCGTGTCCCCCGAACTGGGAGCTGTTAAACCAGAAGATTTACCCGCGGGAGCTATACCAATTGAACCGTTCGTTATACCCTAGTCCTGACCAATGAGAGACATTCATCACAAGATCATTAAGTTACAAGACCGTGTAAAGCTATGCGCCACTGACACGGGGATTGTTGTGTGTGATTTGGATGGGGATAGTTATTCAGACGAATTCCCGAAATCCGAGTGGGGTTATCTCGGTTCTGGCATTTTGATAGAAACCGAAGAAGCTGGACTAATTCATTTGACGGAAGAGCACGTGGATTTTGAGAAGGTTGAAGTGGTTTTCGTAAGTGAATAGAATTCCAGCAAGGCATCACTGGGAATTCTGGGGACAGTTTGAAGTGTTCCATTATTCTATCTAAAAATTCTCACAACAAATAATAGCAGTCGGAAAAAGACCTTGATTTTCAATGAAGTAATCATTAGTCTAGTCGCCGCGATATTCTGTTTGTCCAGGTATTTTCAATATCGGGTAAGAGAACCCATAAAGATTCTGATAAGTTTTTTATAATGATAAAGATGGAACTTTTCCTTCCTCGTACATTGATCAAACTATTCGTTATCATTATTACCGTTTTGATTTCAAGCTGTGCGCAGAGCACAAAAAACATCAAACCTGAACTTGTTTCGTCCTCAGTTTACGATGATTTTGACTGCGAAAAGATTGCCATTGAAAGTGATTATATTAAGCAGCGTGTGAATTTCCTAACCGGCAATATTGACAACGAAGCCGATGCGAATTCGCTGCAAACCGGCATGTCGGTTTTGTTCTCTCCATTTAGTGCAATCTACTTGAAGAAACACTCAGACAAAGAGGCTTCAGAACTTTCCCGCTTGAAGGGAGAGTATCTCGCTCTGCGGCGTGCGTCCGACCAAAAGGAATGCAACCAGGTATTTGCAGAAGGCTTAGCTAACGAGCGTAAATAGCATTTACAACTCATATTACGGAGATATCTATGAAAACGCTAACAACAATATTATTGCTGACAATTTTTGCAACGGGATGTGCGTTTAGTCCTCAGCAAGTTGAATTGAATCCTCAGATTACCGTTCGCAACGATAATATTGGCAAAGGAGATGCGATTTATTTATCGGTTATAGACGAAAGAGCGTCTCAGAGTTTGGGGCGAAGGGGTACCGCGTATGGAGCAGCGGCTGAAATAACGGCCACCAAGCCGCTTGCGGATATCGTAAAAATGAAACTTTCAGAAGGATTGCAAGCGCGCGGGTTTACTGCATCAGATGACAATTCCCTCGATAAAAAACTACAGATAGAAATAAGACAGCTTGAATATTCCACCTCTACCGGTTTTTGGACCGGTGGCGTTCATATCAAGGGGGCGTTGAAAGGAGAGGCTGACAACGGCCAGTTGGACTATGAAAATATGTATAGATACGAAAAAGAAGAGCGAGTAATGGTTGTGCCTACTTCAGAAACCAATGCCGAGTGGATTAACATTGCCCTATCAGAGACTTTAAATGAATTGCTAAAAGACGACAGGCTTTTTCAATTCCTCGCAGGCCCCGCCGAATAGCGATTTGATGGCACGGTCATCGCAAGACGGTGGCTATTAACCTGGCACTTAAATAGGTCATCCCGGCCTATTTAATTGTCGCCCCGTAAAACCTGGCGAAGTTGCACGGAACTTGTTGATTTTACGAGCTTGAGAAGCTGGCACCTGCTGGTTCCTTGCCCCTGGCCGATGAATTTACGCTCACTTGATCTGTTGAAACGCATCCAGCGCCCGCTGCCGGGACAGCTTTAAATCTACGATGGGTTGCGGGTAGTTCTCGCCCAACACCAGCCCGCTTTCCGCCAAAACGGCGGGCGGGGCTTCCCACGGGCAGT
>JANQKW010000383.1 GCA_028280905.1 Porticoccaceae bacterium | reverse complement strand
GGGTTGCGGAAAAAGTGGCGGAGAGGGTCGCCTGATATGCGCGGCAGCAGTTGGAGCAGCAGTGTCGCCTTGCTGATGCTGTTGTGGCTGAGTGTGATCGGCTCGGCGACCGCTGTCGTCCAAACCAGTCATCAGTGCCGGCAGCTATACGCCCGGCTGACGGATCTGGAGCGTGAAAAGAATACGTTGCAAGTGGCTTGGGGCAGGTATTTGTTGGAAGAGGGGTCCTGGACCTCCCTAAACAGGGTAGAGAAAGAAGCGACGGCGCGTTTGGGTATGAGGATTCCCGAGATAGACGAAATGGTAATGGTGAGTCAGTGAGCGGCAGGGGCGGTGGAAAAATTATGCTTTACCGTTGGCGTTATACGCTGCTGCTGGCGGCGCTGCTGCTGCTTCCAGCGACGGCTATCTGGCATATCGCCGGGTTGCAGGTAATGCCCAACAAAGATCGCGGGTTCGAGTTTTTACAAAAGCAAAACCAGGTCAGGACTATCCGCACAGAATCCATACCGGCCTACCGCGGCGTCATCACCGACCGGCGGGGAGAGCCCCTTGCGGTAAGCACCCCGGTGGTTTCCCTATGGGCAGACCCCAACGTATTGGCCGAGCAGCGCGCCGACCTCGGGCGGCTGTCCAGGGGGCTGGGTATTAACACGGCTCAGCTACGGAAAAAATTAAAGCGTTACAAGGGTAAGGAGTTTATGTACCTGGCTCGCCATTTGCCGCCAGATGAGGCCGACAAGCTGTTAGCCCTCGAGATTGCCGGTGTGCATTCGCAGGTTGAGTATCGCCGCTACTACCCGGCTGGTGAGGTCACCGCGCATTTGGTGGGCTTTACTGATATTGACGACCGCGGCCAGGAGGGATTTGAGCTGGCCTATGAAGACCATCTGCAGGGAAAACCCGGCGCCAAAAAAGTACTAAAGGATTTGAAGGGCCGCGTAATCAAGGATCTGTCGTTGGTAAGGGGCGAAAAGGCCGGCGAAAACCTGCAATTGAGCATCGACCTTCGCCTGCAGTACACGGCGTATCGCGAGCTAAAAGCCATGGTCAACAAGCATCGCGCGCAATCCGGTTCGGTGGTGGTGCTGGACGTGCAGACCGGCGAGGTGCTGGCGATGGTGAACCAGCCCTCCTACAACCCAAACGACCGCGGTCAGCTGAGTTCGGAGGCGCTGCGCAATCGTGCGGCCACCGATTTGGTGGAGCCGGGTTCACTGATGAAGCAGCTCACCATTGCTGCTTCGTTGGAAACCGGTGAGTTTCATCCGCACACCCAAATTGATACCAGCCCGGGCTGGTTCTCGGTGGGCAGAAAGACTTACGTGGACCCGATTAATTACAAGGTGCTGGACCTTACCGGTATTTTGACCAAGTCCAGCCAGGTTGGCACCGTGAAACTGGCCATGCAACTGGACCCGGATCATGTGAGGGATATGTACTACCGCATGGGGATGGGTCAGAGTCCCGGTACCGGCTTTCCCGGCGAGAGTCCCGGAAGCCTGCCCCAGCACCGCATTTGGCGGCCCATTGAACGGGCTGCTTTTGCGTTTGGGTACGGCCTTTCCGCCACCGCTTTGCAGTTGGCGAATGTGTATGCGGTATTGGCCAATGACGGTGTGAAACAGCCCGTGTCACTGCTCAAGAGCCAAGCAGAGGATCCCGGTCAGCCGGAACAGGTGTTATCGCCCGAAATTGCCCGCCAGATCAGAGCCATGCTGAAGACAGTAACCGAACCCGGGGGCACCGCGACCCGCGCGGCAATCCCGGGTTACGCGGTGGTGGGGAAGACAGGCACCGCCCGAAAAGTAGGTAAAAACGGCTACGAGGAAGATCACCATATTTCGCTGTTTGCCGGCATGGTTCCGGCGGAAAACCCGCGTATCGTAGCCGTGGTGATTGTCAATGACCCCTCCATGGGCGATTACGCCGGCGGGTTGGTTGCGGCGCCGGTTTTTGCAAAAGTGGCGGACCAGGCGTTGCGGCTGATGAGCGTGCCTCCAGACCGGGCCACTGACGAAAGAGTGGTGGTCAAGTCACGGCGCTTAAATTGGGGGGAAACCTGATGATCGCCATGCACTCGAGCGCCTACCCAACCTTGCGGCAGTTACTGCCCGGCGTCTCATTGGCTGCAGAGCTGGCGTCGGCCGAAGTCAAAGGGGTAGCCCTGGACAGCCGTCAGGTGGAACCGGGATTTCTGTTCCTGGCGATCCCCGGAACATCGCGGGACGGCCGCCAGTATATTGGCCAGGCGTTGGAAAGGGGCGCCGTAGCTATTGCCGCCGATGCTGAGGGGTTGCAGCTAGCGCGGAATAAGGTGATTCCCGTCGAAGGGTTGGCGCACAAGGCCAGCGCTATTGCCGGCCGATTTTATCGGGAGCCTTCTACCGGGCTGACTACCATAGGTATTACCGGCACCAACGGCAAAACCACCTGTTGCCAGTTGTTGGGGCAGCTCTTCAGCCTTTTGGAGCGGCCCGCCGGCGTGATAGGCACGCTGGGTTCTGGTGTTTATCGGGATGGCCGGGTTTTGTTGCAGGACCACCGCATGACAACACCGGATGCGGTGTTAACCCAAAGGCTGTTGGCCGGTTTCATGGAACAGGCGGCAACCCTGGCGGCTATGGAGGTTTCCTCCCACAGCCTGGAACAGGGCAGGGTCGCGGGGGTGTCGTTTGACACGGCTATTTTTACCAACCTCAGCCACGACCACCTGGATTACCACGGCTCACTGGAAAACTATGCGCAGGCGAAGCTCAAGCTGTTCCGCTATCCGGGCTTGAAAATTGCCATACTCAACAGAGATGACCCCTTGGGCGCTACCATTGAGAAAGCGCTGGAAAGTCAGGTCGCTTGCTACCGCTACTCAGCGCAGCACCACGCCGAAATCATGGTGCGAGATATCCGTGTTCACCCGCGAGGGGTCCGCGCTAGGTTGATCTCGCCCTGGGGTGAAGGCGACCTTGAAACCGGTTTGCTGGGGCGGTTCAACTTGTCAAATATCCTGGCGGTAATTGCAGCGGCTTGTGCCCAGGGCCTAGATTTCAGCAGGGTGTTGCAAGCCACCGCGCAATTGCATCCGATAACTGGCCGAATGGAGCGCATAAATTCCGATTCCACCGATGATCCGACTGTAGTGGTGGACTATGCCCATACGCCGGACGCCCTTGAGAAAACCCTGGCTGCCCTGCGGGAACACAGCGGGGGCGGCACATTGTGGTGTGTGTTCGGTTGCGGCGGCGATCGCGATAAGGGCAAACGGCAGGTGATGGGCGATATTGCCGCCGCGCTCGCCGATCGGGTGGTGATTACCAGTGACAATCCTCGCAGCGAATCGCCGGAAGCGATTGTTCGGCAGATTAAAACTGGTGCGCCCGATGCCGACGTCCTGGTCAATCGCGCGGAGGCCATTCAGTTTGCAGTAACCCAGGCGGCGCCGTGCGATACCGTGCTGATAGCTGGGAAGGGACACGAGGATTACCAGGAAATAGCGGGCGTCAGGCAGCCATTTATCGATCGAGAGCAGGTGTCGGATGCACTGCGCAACAGAGGAAAGGGACATGGATAACCCACAACACAAATTGCGGCTTTCCAGGGCGGCTTCCCGGTTCGGCGGAACCCTGGTGAATCCGGATTGCCAATTTGCCAGCGTATCGACCGACAGCCGCAGCATTGAGCAGGGCGATCTGTTTGTGGCGTTGGTGGGAGACCGCTTTGACGGCCATCAGTTTATCGGCAGTGTTGCGGATAGAGCATGCGGCCTGGTGGTCGAATCCCCCGACGCAAGCCAGTCGCTAACCCAGTGGGTAGTGCCGGATACTACCCGGGCGCTCGGGCAACTGGCGGCGCTGAAGCGGGACGACTTCAGCGGCCCGGTTATTGCGATTACCGGGAGCAGCGGCAAAACGTCGGTCAAGGAGATGCTGGCCGCCATTTTGGGTGAAATGGCGCCGGTACTGGCTACCCGGGGAAACTTCAACAATCACATCGGCGTTCCGCTGACCTTGTTGTCGCTACGGCCGGAGCACGAATTCGCCGTCGTTGAAATGGGCGCCAGCGGCCCCGGAGAAATTGCCTACCTGTGCCAGATCGCCAGCCCGGATATCGTGCTGGTGAACAATGTGTTACCGGCGCATCTGGAGGGATTTGGCAGCCTGGATGCAATAGCGCGTGCCAAGGGCGAAATCTATACCGGGATGAAACCTGGCGGCACCGCCGTGTTGAATATGGACGAACCCTATTGCGCCGACTGGAGGAACCAGGTTCTGGTTGAAGAACAACTAACCTTCGCGGTGGAAAATTCCGAGGCGGCATTTTACGCCTCGCAGCCGCGCAGCGACGACCGGGGTTGCTGGCACTTCACCCTGCACACGCCGGTCGGAACCCAGCCGGTATTTGTTCCGTTGCCCGGCAAGCACAATATCGCTAACGCGCTGGCGGCTTCGGCCTGTGCCTATGCGGCCGGCGCGGATTTGGTGGAAATTGCCAGCGGCCTCGCCGGTATGACGGCAACCAGCGGCCGAATGCAGGTGTTAACCGGCCTGCGGGGTTCACAGATTATTGATGACAGCTACAACGCCAACCCTGGATCGGTGAAGGCGGCGGTGGATGCGCTGGTCAGTTTGCCGGGCAAGTCGGTATTGGTGTTAGGCGACATGGCCGAACTGGGGGCCGGGGCCGAGGATCAACATCGGCGGGTGGGCCGCTATGCGGCCGAGGCCGGCATCCCGAGATTATTGGCGGTGGGCGAATTAAGCGCCGCTACGGTTGCCGGGTTCGGCGAAGGCGGTGAGCACTTTGCCAGTAAACACGACCTGATAGAGCGCCTGAAATCGCTGCTCGATAAAGACTCGACAGTGCTTATAAAAGGATCGCGCAGCGCCAGGATGGAAACCCTGGTGCAGCCCGTGACCGACCCTAATTCAACCGTTGGGAGAGACTGACATGCTAGTGTGGCTGGCCGATTATTTGTCCGACTACATAAGTGCGTTTAGCGTAGTGCAGTACTTGACTTTTCGGGCGATTCTCGGCGTGTTGACATCGCTGGGACTGTCGCTGCTGCTCGGGCCGCTAGTCATCAACAAATTAAACCAACTGCAGATCGGGCAAGCGATCCGCACCGACGGCCCGCAGAGCCATTTGAGCAAGTCCGGCACGCCCACGATGGGCGGCGCGCTGATCCTGCTGTCCATTTTTATCGCCACCCTGCTCTGGTCGGATTTAACCAACCGCTACGTCTGGGTGGTATTGCTGGTGACCTTTGTATTTGGCGCTGTGGGATGGATAGATGATTACCGCAAGGTGGTGGAGAAAAATCCCCGCGGCCTGCCGGCGAAGTGGAAATATTTCTGGCAGTCAGTGGCGGGCGCGGGCGCCGCGGTATTTCTGTACCACAGCGCCATTTCCCCCGCGGAAACCATGCTTATTGTGCCGTTTTTTAAGAACGTCAGCCTTGATATGGGTGTTTTTTTTGTTGTGCTGAC
>JANQKW010000116.1 GCA_028280905.1 Porticoccaceae bacterium | reverse complement strand
GGAACGTCTTTTGAGACCCTCGTCGACAGGGATGTCGACGCGGAGCTTACAGGGATGTATTCACAGCGAGTCTCAAAAGACGTTCCTAGATACCCGCGGATTCGTAGCACCGCTCCAAGACAAAAAAAGTCTCTTATTGGCGCTAACCCATCAGTTAACGTAAAACCATTTCAACCTAACACCAGGCCGACACCGCCGCGGCGGGGGTCGCCGACGGCCTGGAAGCGACGCCCGTCGAACTCCACCGTGTGGACGCCGCCGAAAAATAGGTTGTGGCTTTCCCAGCGCTTCTGGTCGGGATAGTCCGCCATCAGCAAGTCGAGCCGGTCCTGTTTAAATCCCGGTTCAATATTCAACAGGTCATTTTCAAAATGAATACGCGATGCCGCCACCGCCTGCTCCGGCGGCTGGTTAAAGTCCACAAGGTTGCTGATTACCTGTAACAGCGCCGTGCGAATGCGGTTGGAGCCACCGGAGCCCAAGGCTACGGATGTTCCGCGATCCAGTTGCAGCAGGCTGGGTGACATCATCGAGGTCATCCGCTGGTTTTCCCGCCAGCAGTGAAAGCCCGCCGGGTTGATGTCTTCCTCGCCGAGCATATTGTTCAGCATTATGCCGGTGCCGGGCGCCATATAGCCGCAGCCTTCACCGTTGCTTACCGTCATGGCGGCGATGTTGCCGTCGCCATCCATAACACTGATATGGGTGGTGCCCCTGAGGCAGCGCGCGCGATTTGCCACATGGTCCCGGTATCGCCCTAGATAGCGCGGCTCCAGCAGATGGTCCGCAAGGTCGGTCTCGCTTTTGGACAACATGTCCGCTCTGGCATGGTTGGTCTCAGACATCACCGCCGCCAGCAGATCCAGGTGTGGGTGGCTGCCAAATTCCATGGCGCTGACATTTGTCTGTTCCAGCAGTTTCAACGCCAGGGCAATTAGCACGCCGCCGGAGGAGGGCGGTGGATTGGTAAACAGTTTGGCATTGCGGTAACTGATTGCCAGCGGTTCCCGGCGCTGCACCCGGTAGCGCTGCAGGTCCTCGCGGCGCAGGTAGCCGCCGCCTTCAACGCAGAGCCGGTGAATTTTCTCCGCGATTTCGCCATGGTAAAAAAGCTCGTCGCCTTGTTCCCCCAGAGCCTGCAGCGTCGCCGCCAATTCAGGTTGCTTCAGCAGGTCATCTTCAACCACCAGCGACCCTTGGCGTGAAGGACTCCCGTAAGTGCGGCGGGCCTCGGGAGTCGCCGAGTAGATTGGGCTGACGATATTGAAGATCTCCGCCTGCAGGTGGTTGAACCGCACGCCTTCGCGCGCTGCCCGAATGGCGGGTTCCAAAAGGCGCGTGATTGGCAGGGTGCAAAGATCGCCGTGGATGCTAAACATGCCTTTAATCGAACCCGGCACCGCGATCGAGGCCAGTCCGATGTGAAATTCCTGCAACACCGTGCCGAAATCGGCGTGAATGGGGAAGAAGTCCGGGTGATGACGAGTCGTTTTGGCAGCCGGGGTCTGCACAAAGAAATCGTAAACCCTGGCTTTACCGTCCGGTCGGCCGGCCAGCATGTAGCCGCCGCCCGCCAGCGAAGCCAGCACCGGCTCCGCCACGCAGGCGGTAAAGTGCGCGGCCACGATCGCATCAAATGCATTGCCGCCGTCGCGCATAATTTCTTCAGCAGCGGCTGCCGTGACCGGGTGGCCTGCGGCGATAGCGCCTGTGGTTACTGACACATCGGGATTCCCAGTGAAGTTCAAGGTTCCGCATTAGGGTAATCAAAGGTTAGCACGGCCGCTTGTTGAAACGAAATTCGGGCGGTTGCCAACCGTTTCAAAAAAAACCAAAAAAGCGCTATGTCACTATTTGATTAGGGTGTATATTTGCCCTGCGGGCAACCGTAAGCTGCCTGCCTCCCCATTAAATTATTAACCCGGCAATAAACACCGTCGGGTTAATAACATCAAACGGATAAATTTGCGTTGCAAGATACGGCGCAGAGGGATAGTAGATTTTGGTAGACGCATCCACGTGGATGCGTCTACCA
>JANQKW010000378.1 GCA_028280905.1 Porticoccaceae bacterium | reverse complement strand
CGCCGGGGGCCGCAAAGGTTCCGGTTGTGGAACAGTTAGAAACTGTAGGTCAAGGAGACGGTGGTGGAACGGCCGCTCAATGGCCTGGCGCGGATTATGTCGCCGGGGTTTGCGGAGCCTTCCTCGGATTCAGTGATAATAAACTCATCGGTGAGGTTATTAACGTTGAACGAGGCCGTTAGTTGTTCAGAAATATGCCAGCGGCCGAACAAATGGATGATGTTGTAAGCATCCTGTTGCAGGTCGTTATTGTCCTGAACGAAGTAGTCATCGGACCCTTGGAAGGTCGCGCCTATCGCGAAGTCCTCGGTTTCGTAGGACGGGGTAATCGTCCAGATAAAGTCCGCCTGGCGGCGCGGCGTATTACCCTCCAGTGCCGGGTTGGAAACATCATCACTGATTTCGGCGTCGGTCCAAGTGGCATTGCCGCTGACAACGATATTGTCGGTGATGCGCCACTGCCCCTCGAGTTCGAGCCCGGTGGCTTCATACTCGCGCATAAAGGTCACACCGCTGGTTACCTCGGCCTGGGTGTCTTCGGTAGTGGTATCGAACAACGTGGCGTAAATATCGAAACGCTCACCCTGGTACTTATAGCCGACTTCAAGCTGGTCAACACTGTCGAAGCCATCGGTAGTGGCGCTGAGTGAGCCGTCCGGGTTTAACGCCCCGCCAATCTGCAGCAGCCGGTCGGCAATGGCGCGAACGCCCTCGCTATAGCGCGCGAACAGGGTGCTGTCTTCGGTCAACAAGAATGATCCGCCAACCGAGAAGGAGACGTCGTCAGTCTCATAGTTAACCGGTTGCACTGCGGCCCCGGCACGGTTGAGATTGATCACGCCACCACCAAAACCAAAGCCGTTTGACGCAGACGCATCCTCGGTGTTGCCGTCGATCACGCCATCGCCGTTGAGGTCGAAGTCGGTGTTGCCTCCGCAACAGGAGGATATCAGCTCCCCATTGGCCTGCACTTCATCGCGCCGGGCGCTGAGATCAAAAATCCAACGCTCTCCCAATTCAAATCCCACATTGATATAGGGCGCCGTGGTCTGGTATTCCAGATCCCATTCCCAACTGAGAAAACTGGGCGCCCAGAGGCCATTGTTAACCAGGGGCGCGCCGGTGGCGTCGACAATATGCAGAAGCTGAGAGTTGCTGCCGTCGACCGTCTGGATAAAGGTAGGCCAGCTACTCCAACTGGTGGCGATATTCTGCTTGGAGTAGTAGTAACCAACGGTAACGCTGACACCGTTATTAAAATCCTTGGTGAGGTTAATGTCATTTACCAGCAACCCCAGATCGTTGATTTCGGTATCGAATAACAGGTTCAGGAAAGCCAGGCCGTCGTAGGTGTCGCCGGCTCCGCCGCCATTCGCCAGGGTCACTGCGGTGCTGGAGCAATCGAATGGATTGCCGTCGCCGTCAAGCGCTGCGGCGCAAATTGCCGCGGCCATATCATCGGCGGGTTGAGGACCATAAGCACCAAAGGTATCGGTAAACGGCGAGATAAAACCTCCGCTGATGTCAGATGTGCGGAATTTCTCCGTGAGGGTTAAACCTTCGGCAATCTCCAGATTCGCTTCGAATCCCAGGGCGTCGACATTTGACTCCAGGCCGTCCTTAATGTCGCGGTTGCGGGGATTGCCGAACGCATCAAACGTGGAGATATTGGTATTGAAGGCGGAGTGGAGCGTTTGACTGCTGGCGTCAAAGTTGGGTACCGCGCCATAGTCGCCGTTGCTTTTTACCAGCACCGGCGCCGGCAGATAGGTGGTTGCTTTATCTTCCAGCTTCTTAAAATAAAAGCGAATGAAACCATCTTCTAGTTCTTTGGTGAGGTTGGCCTTGATCTGTCCGCCGCTGTCGCCGTTATACCCGGTTTCGCGCACCCCTTCCCCGTCCCGGAAAAAACCGGCGACATGAAAACGCAGCGTATCTGAAATCGGCCCGCCATAGGCGAAATCGGTACGAAATTCATCATAATCAGCAGCAAAGGATACAGCCACGCTGCCGCCCTCTTCTTCGCCGGTATTGCTAATCAGGTTAATCACGCCACCGGGTGAATTGCTGGCAAATGTCGAGGCAGAACCACCGCGGATTGACTCTACCCGTTCGATGGAGGAATCGTAGCGAATCCAGTTGTCGGTGTTACCGAAATTGATATCGCCGTATTCCAGGACCGGCAAGCCGTCCTCCTGGATTTGCATAAATTTGGAACCACCGGTGGCAAGCGGAATGCCGCGAATGGTGATGTTGGCGTTGCCGGTGCCACCGGAGGATTCCGAGCGAATGCCAGGCAAACTGCGAAAGATTTCCGCGGCTGACCGCGGCGCGGACTGACTGATTTCTTCGGCGCCGATACCGCTCACCGAAACACTTGCTTCCAGTTTGGTGCTGCCTTTAGGCACCGCGGTCACTACAATCTCTTCGATTTGTTCCGCCGCGACATGCAACGGCAGCGAGATTCCAGAGGCGGCGCAAACGGCCATTGCCAGCGAGCGAGCTTTGAAGTGGTTGATCTTGGACATGGTTTCCCCCCTTTAAATATTTAGTTTCCAATAGCGCTGGTTGCCAATGAAAGTGGGATGCCTTCATAAGCGTTTTTAAGTTATAGAACAAAATACAACCGGTTGCAAGTTAAAATTACAACCGGTTGTATTTGCCTTCTCGCATCGGGTTATTAGGCTATTTTAGCGATTAATAGTGACTTTATCGCCGTGCTAGCCGACCTTGAAAGCTATTATTGCAACCGGTTGTATTTTCTGTTATGTTTTTTATCGCTGTCGAAATGCTGTTATCTTTAAAGGCTCAGCAGCCTGCCGGCCGCCAATATTAGAATCGAGAAAAATAGCCGTGGTTAGCAGTCCACGCCCCTAAACCTGTAGAGGAAGGCAACTACCATGAGCACGACAGGCCTGAGCAACATTGATTCGATTATTATTCTGGCCTATGTCTTCGGCATCATCTGGTACGGCATAAGGACAGGCAAACAGTCTGACTCGGAAGACTACTTCCTGGGCGGTAGAAGCATGACCTGGCCGATTGTCGGGATCTCGCTATTCGCCGCGAATATCGGCAGCAACACGCTGATCGGACTCAGCTCCTCAGCCTATCAAGGCAATGTGTCCGTGTACAACTACGAGTGGATGGCAGCGGTGGTATTGGTGTTTTTCGCGCTGTTCTTCCTGCCCTTTTACCTGCGCTCCAGGGTATACACCATGCCGGAATACCTGGAACGCCGCTATGACCATCGCTGCCGCTACCTGTTTGCGGTGATTATGATTATCGGCAATATCATTCTCGATATGGCATCCGGACTCTACGCCGGCAATCTGATTCTGAAGATCATTTTCCCGGAAATCGATTCTTGGATCATTATCGCCCTGCTCGCCGCCAGCGCCGCCGCCTACACCATTCCCGGCGGCCTGTCGTCTGCGGTTCACACCGAAGTAGTGCAAGCGGTGTTGTTAGTAGCCGGTTCCTGCATCCTGACATGGTTCTGCTTTACCGAAGTGGGTGGTTGGGATGGAATGGTTTCCGGCCTCAATGCCATGTTAGAAACCGGCCAGATCCAACAAACACCGGACGAAATCATGAGCCTGGTCAAACCCGCCGACGATCCCAATATGCCCTGGACCGGTTTGCTGCTGGGTGTTCCGCTGCTGGGTTTCTACTTCTGGGTAAACAATCAGTTTATGGTACAGCGTGTGCTGTCGGCCAAGGATCTCAATCACGGTCGCTGGGGCGCGCTGTTTGCCGGTCTGCTAAAAATCCCGGTGCTGTTTATCATGGTGATTCCTGGGGTAGTCGCCATAGTGCTATTTTCGGATCTGGACGTCAGCTTCCTCGGCTACGAGATCACCGGCGCCAGCGGCCAGGCGGAAGTTTGCCGGCGTTTGGATGATTGCCCCAACATGACTTATCCGGTATTGATCTACAAGTTACTGCCAACCGGAATTCTCGGACTGGTGATCGCCGGCATCCTGGCGGCCATGGCGTCGAGCATTTCCGCGACACTCAATTCCGCATCCACGCTTATCACCATGGATCTGGTCAGAAATATCAACCCGAAGCTCGACAACAAACGTCTGGTGCGGGTCGGACAGATTACCACGGTAATACTGGTGATTCTGGCGGCCTCCTGGGCGCCGCAAATTGAAAAATTCCAATCGCTTTGGACTTATCTGCAGTCGGTGCTGGCCTACATCGCGCCGCCCATTGCCGCCGCCTTTATCGTGGGCTTATTCTATAAAAAGGCCAATGCCGCCGGCGGCTTTTACAGCCTGATTGTCGGCTACGCAATTTCCGGGCTATTTCTGATAGCCAAGCTGAATGGGTTGGCACCTGCCATCACGGACTTGCATTTCCTGCTGCAGGTGCCAAGCCTGCTGCTGATTTGCGTTGTCGCCAATATTCTGATCAGTAACCTGGCCGGTCAGCAACCCAAGCAAGAGGTGGTGAACAACTACACTTGGAGCCTGGCGATTTTTCAGGCGGAAACGGACGAACTGCGCGCAGTTCCCTGGTTCCAGAACTACCGCTACCTGTCGATGGGGCTGCTGATGGTTACCTTCACCGTGGTCGGTTTTTTCTGGTAGCTCGACTCGCCCTTCAAGTGGAGCGCTCGGAGGATTTCCGCACCACCAAGTCGGTGGGCAGCAACACCGAGTTCGGTTGACCGCCCTCGATACTGCGGAACAGATTATCCACCAATAATCGGCCTCCCATCATCCTGTCCTGGCGGACCGTGGTAAGCGGTGGATTGTAATAGGGGGATAGTGAGATATCGTCATAGCCCACCACCAACACATCGTCGGGAACCTCCCTGCCTTGCTCGTGCAGTGCCCTGATAGCACCCATTGCAAAGACATCGCTGGTGGCGAAAATACCGTCGAAATCAGTGCCGCTCGATAACAGCGACATGGTGGCTTCAAAACCCGCTTCGCTGCTAAACCCGGTCGAGACTTGCAACTCTTGGTCAAACGCAATGCCCGCTTTTTCAAGTGCCATCCGGTAGCCTTCGAAACGCAACCCCACCTCAGGCATCTGTGTATTCCCGACAAAAGCAATGCGTTCGCAACCCCTGGAAATCAAGTGCTCGGTGGCTTTGCGGCCGCCCAGTAAATTGTCGCTACCGACCGTGCAATATTTCTGGTCCGGCAACTGTCCGCCCCACACCGCGAGCGGCGAATAGTCGCCCACTAATTTGTTGATCCGCTGATGCTGCAAACCCTGTCCGATCAGGATCACCCCATCACTGCCGCGGTAATTAACAAAGTCCTCAATCCAGTCGCCACTGGTTGAAGTGGCCTTGGCCAGGAGTAGTTCGTGACCACGCTCATTAAGCGCCACCGCTATACCACCTAGGAGTTCCAGGAAAAAGGGGTCAGAAATCTGCCACTTGGCCTTGTAGGCGGTAGGAATCAATACAGCAATGGTGAGGGATTCCTTCAAGCGAAAGTTTCTCGCCTGGGTATTGAGGCGATAATTATGCTCCCGCGCCAACGACTCGATCAGGTCGCGGGTTTCCTTATTGACCAGCGTACTCCCCGCCAAAGCCCTGGACACGGTAGACTTGGACACGCCGGCTAGCTTCGCCAGATCCGACATCTTGAGGACGCTTCGTTTTTTGGGTCGACTCATATCTGTCATTTAGGCCCTACTAGGTTTTTCGGATAACTATATTGAGTCCTGCCGGGAACATTAACACAATTTTGCCAAACAACCAGACCCTTTTAGCCGAGCGAACCGGGGGCGAAAACTCGCGGCGGTGCTAACCGTTTAGGAACAATCGCGGCAGTTAACTTCGGTAAGCAATAAAGCGTGAAGCCGGAGCTAGTGGGGCTGTTTGAGCCGGTGGTGCCAAACTAGAACATCAACTATTAACTCCAGCAAACTTCAACCCGCCAGAATGCCGTTGATCTTGTCGGCCACCGCCTCCACCGTATCATTATCCATATGCAGGTGATGCGACCCCGGCATCAGTGAGAGTGTAATATCGGCGGTGACGCCGAGTTTGGCTATCGCGGACTGAAAAGCCTCGGCCCGATCCCTTCGCACGATAATATCGATCGCGCACGCACAGGCATTGACAAAGGCCGTTATGTGGCCGCTGGTGAGTTTAAATTCCGAAGCGCCGCGCAGCCGGCGATCGGCACTCCAGTAAAACCCCTGCTCTGATTGCAATAAACCGCGGTCGGCCAAACACGCAGCGGCCTCCGCCGACAGCTTTAACGGCCCCTCGATTCGCGAAGCAAGCGCCTCTTCCCGCTGCTGGTAAAAACGCGGTTTTCCCGCGGAGAAGCGCTGGTTGTCACGAATTGCCAGAGCCAGTTGATTAGGGGCATCGGTCTCGGCCACCGCTATCGGCATAAAGCCGTCTATCAGAACCAGTCGTTCGATATGATCCAAGGTGGCGGCAAACAGCGTGGCGATCATCGCGCCGCGGGAATGACCCACCAAGGTAAATTTTTGCCAACCCAACTGCTGCTGTATTTCCCAAATTTCGGCAACGTCCTGCCAGATATTGTAGGCGGCGTCCGGCGAACGGTGGCTGGAGAGGCCATGGCCCGCCAAATCAATCGCGACCAGGTCAACGTCTTCCAGATGGGCCACCAACGGCAAAAAGCTGTGGCAATTGTCCATCCACCCATGCAACGCCAATACTTTATTTGCAGCGCCGTTGTGCCAGCGAAGGCCCGCAAATGACAGCCCCCGAGCGGCAAAGGAAACAGGCTCCGCCGCCGCGCTATTCAAGGCGTATCTATCCAGCAAAGTTCGCCGCATCCCCGGCCGAAGGCAATCAACTGCACGGCGACAAGGTTAGAGGTGCCGAGAAAAGTATGGTCATCAGCCCGGTCTAGCAGGTACCTGAACAGACTGCCGATCAAAGGTTGATGGGTAATAAGCAGTATCGCGTTTACCGATTGTTCACCCGTGAGACGGTCGATGAACGTCTCGACCCTGGACACGGAGCTCTCTGTTCGCAAGCAGTCGTCGAAAAGCAATTCCACGCTGAGCTGCAGCTGGTCAGAAAGCACCGAGAAAGTTTCGCGGGCTCGCCGCGAGGGACTGCAAATAATATGGCTGAGTTGTTGCAGTTCTTCCGCCCGGCCGCCGGCGACTTTTGCCGTTTGCAAGGCGCCCTTAGCGGACAGCACTCGCTCGCCGCAGCTATCGTCGAAGGGGGCATCCCCGTGTCGTAACAAATACAAGCGCAAGATTCTGGCCAGGGCGGCTAGGCTTTGTCGTCCCTGTCATCCGTGCTGTCATCCGGGGCTTCAGCCTTTGTTTCGGCTGAAGACTCTTTTATCTTAGCTGAAGGCTCTTTTGTTTCAGCTGAAGGCTCTTCTATCTTAGCTGAAGGCTCTTCCTTCTTAGCTTTAGCTGCGGGCTTTTTCTTCGCGGCGGGCGCGCGCTTTCGCTTTGGCGCGGGTGGTTTTTCCGCTTTTTCATCAACAGCTGGCGCTTCCGGCGGCGCTTCGGGTTCGGTGAAGGAAGGGATATCCTCCACCGACACATTATCATTGGCGGCAGGTTGGTCGACCGAGGGCGTGTCAGCGTCGTCTCCGGGCTCCTCAATTTCCGGCCAGTCGTCAAAGGGAAAAGGTTTTTGATCGGAGTTAAAAGTCAAAAACAAAAATGCCTGGTAGCACCACTTGGAAGCGCCCTGCCCCAAGCTGCGCAGATTCAGGTTGCCCTTGCCGGTGAACAAAATAATTAAAAACTGCAGGATTGCCACAACCCAGACCACCATCCGTGCGACAGCCAGCAACAAACCCAAAATAGCCATATAAATCAATCGCACCCAGTGGTCCGCATTGGTCAGGTTGTTCTTCGTTTGCTTATCCATTGTTACCTCACTGTAAATTCAACATCGTTGCTTTGTTCAGCCAGCATCATTTCGGCAATTGCCTGTTTGATAGGCTTGTTCCTATACATCACATCATACAGCGCGTTGACAAGCGGCATATAAATGCCCAAGTCATCGGCTTTGGACTTGACGATTTTAGTGGTGTTGACACCCTCCGCAACCTGCCCCACCTGTTTAACGGCGGTCTCAATGTCCTGTCCCGAGGCGAGCGCCTGTCCTACCCGAAAATTCCGGCTTAGGGGCGAGGTGCAGGAAACAAAGAGATCCCCCACCCCCGCCAGGCCCAGAAATGTCATCGGATTAGCGCCCATTTTCGCCGCAAAGCGACTCATTTCGGCGAGACTGCGCGTGATCAAAACGCTGACGGTGTTCATACCCACGTTTAAGGAGGCCGCCATACCCGCCGAAATAGCGTAGACATTTTTAAGTGCGCCGGCCAGTTCTACACCGAAACGGTCGTTATTAGCATAGACGCGGAAATAGCGGGAGCCAAGCATATTCTGGACAGAGTCGCACAGCGCGGCATCTTCGCTTGCAATAACGGTAGCGGTAATTTCCTGGGCGATGATTTCCTTGGCCAAATTGGGGCCGCTTAGCGCGCCGACGCGCGCCTGCGGCAATTCCTCTTTTAGCACTTCACTCATCAGCTTGAAGCTGCTTTCCTCAATACCTTTTGCGGCGCTGACTACCGCAGTGTCGGGCATGATAAAGGCGTGTGCCTGCTTCGCTAGGGAGCGAAATGCCTTGCTCGGGACGACAAAAAAAACCGCCTTGGCCGAGTTGAGGGATTGTTCGAGGGAGGCGCTAATTTGCAGAGCTGGATTCAGGCGGTAACCCGGCAGGAAGCGGGAATTTTCTCCCGCCTCCTTTATCGCTTGCGCATACTCGGGGTTGCGCAGCCACAAGGTTGTAGATTGGCCATTGTTAGCCAGCATATTGGCGATTGCCGTACCAAAGCTACCGCCGCCCAAGACAGCTACCTGATGATCATCGGCCATGTGTTTGAACGCCTGAATGCTAGGTTAATGCCATTATAGGTGTTGAACCGGACTTTGTAAGACATCTGACGTGAAAAGATTTGACCTTAAAGTGGTAGATGAGTGCGAATAAGAGACGTTTGCTGTGTTGGGTTGGTGCCACATTTCCGCGGTTATCTAGGAACGTCTTTTGAGACTCGCTGTGAATACATCCCTGTAAGCTCCGCGTCGACATCCCTGTCGACGAGGGTCTCAAAAGACGTTCCTAGACAC
>JANQKW010000049.1 GCA_028280905.1 Porticoccaceae bacterium | reverse complement strand
TAGAATAGCCGCCTGTAGACGCCAGCGGTTGCCGGAGAGCCGCTGAGTAATAATTTTGCCGGGTTAAAACTATCTATGAATCTGAATTATCTGGACTTTGAGCAACCCATTGGAGAGTTGGAAGCCAAAATAGAAGAACTCCAACTATTGGGCAACGACAGCACCCTGAACATAGCGGAAGATGTCGCCAAATTGCGTGAAAAGTCCCGCAAGCTGACGGAGAGCATCTATAGCGACTTAACCCCCTGGCAGATTGTTCAGGTGGCGCGTCACCCGCAGCGGCCTTACGCGCTGGACTACATCTCAAAAATTTTTACCGATTTTGACGAACTGCACGGCGACCGCCACTTTGGCGACGACAAGGCCATAGTCGGCGGTGTCGGCAGGCTGGATGGCATGCCAGTGGTGGTGATCGGCGAGGAAAAGGGCCGCAGCGTCAACGACAAGGTATTCCGTAACTTTGGCATGCCTAAGCCCGAAGGCTATCGCAAGGCGCTGCGCCTGATGGAGATGGCGGAGCGTTTTAAGTTGCCCGTTATTACCCTGATGGATACCCCGGGAGCCTATCCCGGAATCGACTCTGAAGAGCGCGGTATCAGCGAATCCATCGCACAAAACCTGGCGGTGATGTCGCGCCTGAAAACGCCGATTATCTGCACGGTTATCGGCGAGGGCAGTTCCGGCGGCGCGCTGGGCATCGGCGTCGGTGATTGGCTTAATATGTTGCAGTACGCCACCTACTTTGTGATCTCACCGGAGGGTTGCGCCAACATCATCTGGAAAACTACCGAAAAGGCGCCGGAAGCGGCCGAGGCCATGGGAGTTACCTCATCGGTCCTGCAGGACCTCGGCATTATCGACGAGACCATTCCGGAGCCGCTGGGCGGCGCTCACCGGGACCTGGACGCCATGGCCGAGACCATGAAAGAGCGACTGATCGAACAGCTCACGCGGCTCGAGCAGCAGCCCGTCGATGAGCTACTGGAAAACCGCTACCAGCGCTTGATGTCCTACGGCAACCCCCAATAATGACAGGGTCCAGGCGCTGCCCCTTAACGCTTGATCTGCCAAGGGGCAGACCACCAGCCAGCTAAACTATGGGATTTTCCGCCGACAATCTGGCGCCCTTCGTCACCCAGTTCAACAATGCCGGGCACTGCTTTGTGGGTTACAGCGGCGGGCTCGACTCCCATGTCTTGCTGCATGCGTTGCGACGGGTGCTTGCGAAAGACGCCATCACCGCTGTGCATATAAACCATCAACTATCGCCCCACGCGGATCAATGGGTCGCGCATTGCAATGAGGTCTGCGGTGCGTTGGGCATTGCACTGATAACGGAGACAGTGACGGTGGTAAACGGTGAAGGCGGGCTGGAAGAGGCTGCCCGCGACGCTCGATACCGGATCTTCGAATCCCTGCTGGGGCGCGCCGACCTGCTGCTGCTGGCGCACCATCAGGACGATCAGGCAGAGACGGTGCTTTACCGGTTATTGCGCGGCGCCGGGCCGGCCGGCCTGGCGGGAATTCCCCAACGGCGTCCGCTGGGTAAAGGTTGGCTATTGCGCCCGTTGCTGGGGACCAGCCGCAACGCGCTGCGGGAGTATGCTGAAGCCGAGTCGCTGCAATGGATTGAAGACGAAAGCAACGCGGAACTGCAATTTGACCGCAATTTTATCCGGCACCAGGTGCTCCCCGCGATAGCCGATCGTTGGCCGGACTACGGCAGCCGACTGGCCCACAGCGCGGCGCGCTGCCGAGAGGCCGGCGATTTGCTCGGTGAGCTGGCGGAGCAGGATTTGCGAGTATTGGACGAGAAGCCGGAAAGGATTGGGGTGAGTGTCGACATGTCGGGTTTGCTGAAACTCGACCGGCTGCGCCGGGCGAACCTGCTGCGGTTCTGGATAGCCGCCAGCCGG
>JANQKW010000034.1 GCA_028280905.1 Porticoccaceae bacterium | reverse complement strand
CGATCCATCCGGCGAGATGCATGTAGTTTCACCCTACAACGGCGAACGGCTGGCGGCGGTGAGTTTGTCCGGCGAAGACAACATTGAACAGGCATTAGATAGGGCGTACGCGCTTTACCGCAACCGCAAAGCCTGGCTGCCGGTAGCCCAACGCACCGCAATTTTGGAAAAGCTCGTCTCGCTGATGGGAGACCGGACGGAAAAGTTGGCGGCCGACGCCGCCGCGGAGGGCGGCAAGCCGCTGATGGATTCCCGCGTGGAGGTGGCCAGGGCAATTGCCGGCATCAAACTTTGCATCGAGCATATCACCGCAAACGCCGGCTCGGTGATTCCGATGAACGAACCTCTGCCGGACACCACGCGCATCGCCTTTACCCAGCGAGAACCCGTGGGTGTGGTGGTTGCCGTCAGTGCGTTTAACCACCCCCTTAACCTGATTGTCCACCAGGTCGGCGCCGCGGTCGCCGCGGGCTGCCCGGTGATTGTCAAACCCTCCGAGGATACGCCGTTATCCTGCCTGCGTTTTGTGCAGCTACTGAGGGAAGCGGGGCTACCGAATGACTGGTGCCAGGTGGCCATCACCGACGGACACCAGGTGGCGGAAAAACTGGTTACCGACAAACGGGCGGGGTTCTTTTCCTTTATCGGCAGCGCCAGGGTCGGCTGGATGCTGCGTTCCAAACTCGCCCCGGGAACCCGCTGCGCGCTGGAACACGGCGGCGCTGCTCCGGTAATGGTTGACCGCAGCGCGGATCTGGATAAAGCGGTACCCGCGCTGTTAAAAGGCGGCTATTACCACGCCGGCCAGGTATGTGTATCGGTGCAGCGCATTTTTGCCCATAACTCGATGCTTCAGGAACTAACCGAACGGCTTGCAGCAGGCGCTGAAAAACTGCTGGTTGGCGATCCATTGCTCGACACCACGGAAGTCGGCCCCTTGATCCGGCCGCGGGAAGTCGAGCGGGTAAGCGAGTGGGTAGCGGAAGCGCTTGACGGTGGCGCGCAACTGATCACTGGCGGCAAGCGGCTCGATAACAACTGTTATGCGCCCACCTTGCTGTTAAATCCTTCACCGGACAGCAAGGTCAGCACACAGGAAATCTTCGGGCCGGTAGTTTGCCTTTACGGCTATGACAGGCTCGATGACGCCGTCGAACAGGCAAACAGCCTGGACGTTGCCTTCCAAGCCGCGGTGTTTGCCCAGGATATCGACCGCGCCATTCGGATTTACCAGCAATTGGATGCTTCCGCGGTTATGGTAAATGACCACACGGCTTTCAGGGTGGACGGCATGCCATTTGCCGGACTGCGGCATTCCGGGCTGGGCGTAGGCGGTATCGGATATACCATTGACGATATGCAAATAGAAAAGATGATGGTGATCAAGTCAAACTCGCTATAACACTATTGATGAAATACACTGGGGTGTAGTTATATGAGCGAACAAACCTCGAACTTTTTATTGATCTTTCTGGAAGTTATCTCGGGGCTGGTGATTCTGGTACTGGTTGCCGGCCTTATAGCAATCGCGGTTTTATACGTGATTGACAAGACCCAAACGAAGCAAACCATTCGCCGCAACTACCCGGTAATCGGTCGCTTCCGTTATATTTTTGAGCACATGGGCGAATTCTTCCGCCAGTATTTTTTTGCCATGGACCGGGAGGAGATGCCCTTTAACCGCGCTGAGCGCTCCTGGGTCTACCGAGCCGCGAAAAACGTCGACAGCACCATAGCGTTCGGCTCCACTCGCAGTCTCGCGCCTCCCGGCACCGTGCTGTTCGCCAACTGCCCCTTTCCCACATTGACGGAAGACTCAGCGCCAATCAGCGGCGTCACCGTCGGTCCCTATTGCGACACGCCCTATACCACCCAGTCGCTGTTCAACATTTCAGGAATGAGCTATGGCGCGCTGTCAACACCAGCGGTGCGCGCCTTATCGAGGGGAGCTAAAAAGGCCGGGTGCTGGATGAACACGGGTGAAGGCGGACTGAGCCCCTATCATCTGGAGGGCGGCTGCGACATTGTGTTTCAAGTAGGTACCGCAAAATACGGTGTCCGCACACCCGACGGCAAGCTGAGCGACGAACGCTTGAAAGAAGTCGCACAGCACGAGCAGGTTCGCATGTTTGAAATCAAGATGAGCCAGGGCGCCAAACCCGGCAAAGGCGGCATATTACCGGGCGAAAAGGTAACCGCTGAAATTGCCGCCATTCGCGGTATTCCCGAGGGCCAGGACTCAATCAGCCCGAATGGTCACCCGGAGATACGCTCGGTGGATGACCTGCTGGATATGATTAACCGTATTCGCGACGTGACCGGCAAGCCGGTCGGCTTTAAATCTGTGATAGGCGCCTACGGCTGGCTGGATGAATTATTCGATAAAATCGTTGCACGCGGTGTTGAAAGCGCGCCGGACTTTATTACCATCGACAGCGCCGACGGCGGCACCGGCGCGGCCCCGCAAAGCCTGATGGACTACGTGGGCTTGTCAATTAAAGAAAGCCTGCCGCTGGTGGTCGACAAGCTAAAACAGCATGGGCTGCGCGATCGGGTAAAGATTATCTGCTCGGGAAAAATGATTACACCCTCGGGCGTTGCCTGGGCGCTGTGCATGGGCGCCGACTTCGTGGTTTCCGCCCGCGGCTTTATGTTTGCGCTGGGCTGTATTCAGGCGCTGCAGTGCAATAAGAACACTTGTCCGACGGGCATAACCACCCACGACAAAAAACTGCAATATGGATTGGACCCGGTGGACAAGGCAGAGCGCGTCGCCAACTATGCCAGCAACATGGCCTATGAAGTCGGCGTGATCGCGCACTCTTGCGGGGTATCGGAACCCCGCTGTCTGCGGCGTTATCACGCCTATATCGTGGGAGAGAATGGCATATCCCACTCGGCCAGCGAGCTGCACCCGGATGTGGAGGCGCAACAGATTCCGGTGAAGCAGTTGTTAGCCGGGTAGGCGGATTAGATTGTGCCGCAAATCCGCGGCCGTCCGGGAACAGCTTTTGAGACTCGCTGTGAACCCATCCATGGTCGCAATTGCTCCCGGCAATTTGCGACACTTCCTCCATCCCTGGAGGTCGGGCGCTCCGCGTCGACATCTGACCTCCAAGGATGGAGGAAATGCAGAAAATCGTCTGGAACGATTTCTGCCCTGTCGACGAGGGTCTCAAAGCCTGTTCCCAAACGCCCGCTTACGGCGTTGCTACTTTTGACGCTTTGAGTCCCGGCCAGAGCTGGATGATTCTAGCCTCCCGCGGCTAGTACATATGTTGCCCGCCGTTAATGGATAATGTCGAACCGGTGATAAAACCGGCGTCATCGGCCACCAGGAAGAGCACGCCGCGCGCAATTTCGCTGGCTTCACCCAAACGCCCCACCGGAATTTTGGCAACAATTTTTTCCAGCACTTTTTCGGGTACCGCGCGCACCATGTCGGTCATGATATAGCCCGGCGCTACGGCGTTAACCGTGATACCCTTGGCAGCTCCCTCCTGGGCCAGCGCTTTGGTAAAACCGTGGATGCCGGACTTGGCGGCGGCGTAGTTCACCTGTCCGTACTGTCCAGCCTGCCCATTAATGGAACCAATGTTAACGATACGGCCGAACTCCCTTTCCCGCATGCCGCCAATAACCGCCTTGCTCAAGTTATAGCAGGATGTAAGGTTGGTGCGAATAACGTCTTCCCACGCCTCCGGTCCCATTTTGAAAATAGTGCCGTCGCGGGTAATACCGGCATTGTTAACCAATATGTCCACCGGACCTAACTCGCCGGTTATCTTAGCGATCGCCTGCTGGCAAGCTTCAAAGTCGCCGACGTCAAATTTGTAGGCGGGAATGCCCGTTGCCTCGGTAAATTTTTGGGCCGCTTCATCGTTGCCGGCGTAGTTCGCCGCCACCGAATAACCGGCATCCTGTAATGTTAGGCTGATCGCTTCGCCAATTCCGCGTGTTCCGCCCGTTACTAGTGCTACTCTAGCCATTTTGTAATTCCTCTTGGTTAGGAAAATTTAATTAGTAAAATCAATCACTGACAGCTCTGAAAAGTTAAGATGTCACGGCATCAACTACTGCCGTTGCACCGCTATCGCGACGCCCTGTCCACCGCCGATACAAAGCGTGGCCAGCCCTTTTGCGGCGCCTCTGCGTTTCATCTCATGGAGAAGGGTCACCAGAATTCTCGCGCCGGAAGCGCCGATCGGGTGGCCCAGGGCTATCGCACCGCCGTTGACGTTGACAATGTCGGTATCCCATTCCAATTCACAGTTAACACCCAGTGATTGCGCGGCGAAGGCTTCATTGGACTCCACCAGATCCAGGTCCGCGACACGCCAGCCGGCCTTTTCCAGGCACTTCCTGGACGCCGGAACTGGGCCGGTACCCATAATCGCCGGATCGACTCCGGCACTTGCATAGGCAGTGATAGTTGCCAGCGGCTCCAGGCCAAGCTCCTTCGCCTTCTCCTCGCTCATGACCAATAGCCCTGCGGCCCCGTCGTTGATTCCGGAAGCGTTGCCCGCGGTTACGCCACCTTCCTTGTCGAACGCCGGACGCAATTTGCCCAGGTTCTCTGCGGTAGTGCCGGCGCGCGGGAATTCGTCAACCGCAAAAACCACGGGATCGCCGCGGCGCTGAGGGATTTCAACAGGCACAATCTCGTCCTTGAATTTACCTGCCTCTATCGCCTGTTCCGCTTTTTGTTGCGACGCGGCGGCAAATTCATCCTGCTGTTGGCGGTTAATATCGTATTTCCTGGCGACATTCTCGGCGGTAATACCCATGTGATAATTGTTAAAGGCATCCCAGAGACCGTCTTCGATCATGGAATCCTTTAATTTCCAATCACCCATTTTTTGACCGTTGCGGGATCGCGGCAACACATGCGGCGACAGGCTCATATTCTCCTGCCCGCCGGCTATCACGACGTCCGCGTCGCCACATAGAATCGCCTGAGCGGCGAGATGAACGGCCTTTAAACCGCTGCCGCAGACCTTGTTGATGGTCATCGCCGGACAGGAGTCCGGCAGCCCGGCTTTGATCGCCGCCTGGCGCGCCGGGTTTTGACCCGTGCCAGCGGTTAACACCTGGCCAAGAATAACCTCATCGACCTGATCCGCCTGCAGACCGGATCTTTCGCAGAGCGCGCTGATAACCTTAGCGCCCAATTCATGGGCCGGGATAGAACCCAACGACCCGCTAAAATTGCCGATAGCAGTTCGAACGGCATCGACAATCACTACTTTACGACCAGCATCTTCTACCATTTTCGTTCTCCAATGGTTACGAATCTATTTTTTGGATTGCTGTTTTTATTTTGACAAGCAGAACGGCTTGCTGAGCCGACGAGCGCGGGAAAACAATCCGAGGAAAGTCTAACTAACTTGATTTTCTGCTCTTATAAGCAACGGCCGGATTCTTCACAGATCGGTGCGAGATGTCCATAGGGCTTTAGTATTATTTATGCGTAAATGTAAAAAAATATACAAAAATAGGCTTATTCTGCTTTAACCTGTTTAAAGAACCGGGGTTGGGGTCAACGTTGGGGGGTAATAGATTGATGCCATCTTCCCAGCAGATGCTAGCGCCACCGTGAGCGGGCGTCTGGGTACAGTGTTTGAGACCCCCACCGGCAGGGAAGCCGGTGCGGAGCTTACAGGGATGTATTCACAGCGTGTCTCAAACACTGTACCCAGATGGCCGCGGAATCATGGCACCAACCAAAAATTCCGCTACTGAACATCCTCCCTGAAGAACTTATGGGTGACCCGCACAAACCCTTTTCACCGGAACGATACTGACACTCTCGGCACTGCACTGCACGTCGGCGTGAATACCATAGACATCGGCGAAATTCTGATTGGTCATAACGTCATTCGGAGAACCGCTGCAAAACAGCTCGCCGTGGCGCAGCAGGTAGACCCGATCACAAAATCGCGCGGCCAGGCTCAAGTCGTGCAGCACCACAATACCGGCGCGCTCTTCCCGGGCGTGATCCCGCAACAGCTCCATTACATGCAGCTGATGATAAGGATCCAGCGCAGCTACCGGCTCGTCGGCAAAAATAACCTGTGGCTCCGTGGCGAAAATTCTCGCCAGCATCACCAGCGTCTGCTCGCCTCCCGATAGAGTTGTCACATCCCTGTTGCGATAGGCCTCCACCTCGGCGAGCCGCATCGCATGAAGGATTTTCTCCCGGTCCAATTTGCCGGTACCAGCCAGCCAGCCTTGGAAAGGAAGGCGGCCCAGTTCAACAACTTTTTCCACGGATATCGGCCAGTTGGCCCG
>JANQKW010000019.1 GCA_028280905.1 Porticoccaceae bacterium | reverse complement strand
ACAGGTTTTGAGACCCTCGTCGACAGGGAAGTCGACGCGGAGCTCCCATGGATGGGTTCACAGCGAGTCTCAAAACCTGTTCCCAGATGGCCGCGGAATACTAGCACCAACCCAAGACAGCGAACGTCTCTTATTGGCACTAATCCGTCACTTAACAGTAAACCTCTTCAGGATAGATGTCTTACAAAGACTGGTTCAACACACCTGAGCCCGCCTAGAACAGCCAGGTCAGCGAAGCCACCCAGCGACTTTCAGTGTTGCTGCGCCCAAAAACATCGGCGGCGCGTGAGTCAGCGCCGGTCAGCGCCAAACGCAATTGCAGCTGTTGCAAAGACCGATTGAATCCCAACTCGTAGTAGCGGTAATTAGTGCCGACGATATCGTCAACGCGGTTATAGCCCAGGGTAGCGTCGGAAGTGAAGTCCAGGGGCAGGTTATACCTGTAGGTAAGCTCCAGCAGGCCGGCGGTTTTGTCACTGGCAAGCCAGTTTTGATTAACGCCCAACCGAACCGTCCAGCGCTGTTGGTAATGCAACGCCAGCAGCCATTCATCCCAGTCATAGTCTTTTTGCAGGTTGGATTCCGGATAACGATAGTGAATAACAGTGGTATCCAATGCCCACTGGGATCCGAGATTCCGTGTGTAACCCCATAGCAGGTTCAGCTCTTCAGAACGAGGGTCGTTGTTTGGCAAGTCCAAGTGACCTATCCAAACGCCGGCGTAGAAGCCGCTGCGGGATTGATACTCAAGCATGGCGCTGGCGGCCGCATCGTTTTCGGTTAGCCGCAGCCCGCGATAGGCGTACTCGGAACCCAGGCTCAGATAACCCTTCCAGCCCGCCCTGCTAGTGTCACCGAACAACAACGATGCTGCCGTCCCAAAAGCGGTCAGCAAATATCGGAACCGGCGATAGCGACTGCGCAGATGCATTTGCTAGTCCTCGGCAACATTCAAAGGTAACCGACTCACCAGCGCTGCCTGGCTGCAACCCATGGAAGCCTGTAACAGATTGATAAATTCGTTGTTGCGATATAGCTCTGCCGCCGCACAGTCACCTGAGACCAACGCGGATAGCAGGGATTCGGCCTCCGCCGCCGAAGTCTGGTGAAGTATCAGCGCCGCTAGCCCACTGACACTGGCTGTGGACATGGAACTGCCATAAAAGAATTGATAGCCGCCGCCGGGCTGGGTGCTGAGCTTCTCCGCATGGGTCAGCCATTCACTGAAATGGGAGAACTTGCCGACCCGTTGACTGGCTTTGACACCGACCACGCCAGACATTGAGGCCGGGAAGTTGAGCTTTTCCGCGGCGGAATTAGCGGCGGCTATAACAATCATATTTCTGGATTGCGCAACGCGAATCAATTGCTCCAAAAGCGGGTCGTGGGGGCCTGCCAAACTCAGGTTCAGCACCTGCATACGGTCTTCGATGGCCTGTTCCAGTGCTTTAGCAAGATTAAAGCTGTTGCAGCTCGCCGCCCGGACACGGCGGCTTTCACAGGCGCCGTAGACAAACAGCCCCGCCTCCGGCGCCAGGCCCACCAAGCCGGTGTGGTTATTCGCCCTGGCGCCGATAATACCCGCGACAGCCGTGCCATGCTGGCCGTCCGACGGGGCGTCATTGACATAGTTGTACTGGCGGTCAATTTGCCCGCGCAAATCCGGATGGTCTATATCCGCCAGGGTATCGACAACAGCAACCTTGATGTCACGGCCCAGCGTGTATTGGTGCAGCTTAGTAATATGTTCACTATACCGCCCGTATTGCAGTCCGAAGTGGGGATCATTGTAGAAGCCGTTGCTTTCTACGGCTGCTGTTGTGTCGGGAATCGCCTTTGCCGAGGCCATCAGCGTAAATTCGTTCATCGGCTGCGCGTCCACAACGCCCGGATGCTGTTTGATACGCGCGAGCAAAGCCGGCAAGTCGCGCTGCGCGGCTACCGTAAATACCACACAGTCCAGGTCTAAACTGCGGATTGGCCAGGCATCGGTTCTGGTTAGCTGGAATACCTTTGCCAACCGTTTTACCTGCGCCTGCAGTTGCAGCGGCATCGACCAGTTTCCACCGGCGTGGTAGGTGCGTCCCGACCCGCCGGGCAGCCAGTGGTTCTCGGCCCTGCTGCGGAACGTAACCAGCAGTTCCTGGACGTCGCCCGGCCGGTAATCAGCAGCCCTGTCTCCTGCCTGATGACTTTGGCAGGAGACCAGAGTCAACAGTACGGCGACAAGCGAAAACACCAGTATCGGCCATTTCAGTTTACTTGCCACAATCGCCCCGTCGTCGGCTTTCACGGCTATCGCGCCTCAAGTTCAGCCCATCGGATAGCCGGATGCTCCTTCAAGCGCCTGGCGTACTCAGCGCCGTCGGTATGCTGCGGAATGGCGAGCCGATAAACGCCCTGCCGGCTGGGGCCGCTGAGCATACGGGCTTCGCCGTCCAGCAAAAGCAGACGCATCTCGCGCTCAGTGGTGGCCGGCTGGAAGATTACCTGCAGAACGGACCCGTCAGCCGCGCCAGCCGGGCTGGACAAGGTATGGAATTCCTTCCCGGCATTATTGCCCAGCATAATGGTGAACAGGCTGCCCAGCGCTATTCCAACGCAGAGTGCGGCGGCCACGGCATAGTTACTCAGCCATCTTTTTTGAGCGCCGCGCTTTTGGTCGGGCAACTGCATGAGCAACTTCTGACAAGCCATATCCCGCTGTTCCAGCAAATCACCCAGCTCGTCAGTTTCACTACTCCACAGGCTGGACAGTTGAATTTCCTTTTCAACCCGGGTGGCAAACCTTGGCGAC
>JANQKW010000002.1 GCA_028280905.1 Porticoccaceae bacterium | reverse complement strand
TGTCAAGACCGGGCCGAAACTGCTGGCGTTCGCCAGCAGTATTTGGGGCATGCTGGCGGGTAACGTAACGGGACCGGGTTTTTTCCTCGCGCCTTTTCTGCTGGGAACCGGGATGAACCGCCTAACCTTTGTCGGAACGCTGGCGACCATCACGCTGGTCATGAATGTGGTCAAACTTTCGGTGTTCGGCGTAACCGAGTTCATGAATGTACAGTTATTTTTGCTGGGAGTAATTATCGGGCTCATTACCATCCCGGCAAACTGGTCGGGTCGAATGCTATTAAAGCGAATGAGTGATAAAGGTCACGGCACCTTCGTGGATGTGCTGACTTTGATAATGATCGTAAATTTTGTTTTTTTCGGCACTGTTTATAGCGCTTCTTGAAACGCATTCTCAGAGACTTGTGCTCGCCAGCCAATCGTGCAGTGTTCTGATTGCCGTCCGTTCCATCTGGTGCGGCCTGCAGTAAAAGTAATAGCCTTCGGATTCAATCGTATGGCCGCGATCGATCTGCGCCAAGTGCTTGAGTTCCAGCAATTGTTCAACAAATATCCTTTGCGTCACTAAAACGCCGACGCCCGAGGAAACGGCTTCCAAAGCCTGGGCGCTGGTGGGCAGCATAATTCGTCGCGTTGCGTCCGGTTCCGGAATCCTGTTCGCCGAGCACCAGCGCGGCCAGTCCGCTGCTCTTCTTGGTGATTCCACGTAGAGCGCCGGGTGAGTAGCCAGCGCCTCGTCCACTGTCGCCGCCGTCGGTTCCAGTCCCACCAGTATCAATTCACTGGTGTGCAACCTTAAATGGTACAGGCCGGCAAACTCGTGTTCGCTGCCTATCCCTATCGCGGCGTCCACTTCGTCCGGCAGATTGGCAACACTTGAGACAGGTTCTGTCATTAAACGCAGGCTCAATGACGGGTGTAACGCTTTTAATTCGGGAAGCTTGGGAATAAACCACCGCAACGCGAGCGTGCCAACCATTTTCAGTGTGACCTGGTTGGGCTCCTCGCTGAGCTTGAAGGCGTGGGTGGCCTCGCGGATTCTGTCGAGCGCTATACGAATATCCGCCAGGAATAGCAGTGCATTTTCGGTGGGCGCGAGCGTGCGGCCCCTGCGGGTAAAAAGCTGGTGTCCGAGCTGGTCCTCCAGCTGTTTTATGTTTTGGCTAATCGCTGAATGGGTGACATGCAGTTCGTCCGCGGCGCTACTGATAGTGCCCAGTCTTGCGGTCGCCTCAAAAGCGGCGAGCGACTTGAGCGTGGGGAGTCTGGCGTCACTCATATGTAAGATAAACTAACATATATCGTTAAAAGAAGTCGATGGTTGAATGAGTTTAAATTCGTTAATCTATTATATTAATTAATATTTCTTAGTATAGCGTTGAGCTTGTAGATTAACCAAACGTTAGTATATCTAATATAAAGGTTGTAGATCACTAATGGCAATTCCCCAGCGAGTAGATGTATTGGTGATTGGCGGCGGTAATGCGGCGCTGTGCGCAGCGATTACCGCGCGGGAAGCCGGCGCGGATGTGATGGTATTGGAGCATGCCGACAAAACCATGCGCGGAGGGAACACCCGGCACACCCGCAACCTGCGCGCCATGCACACTGCTCCGACCGCAACCCTGACCGGCAGCTACACCGAAGAGGAGTATTGGCAGGACCTGCTGCGCGTTACGCAGGGAAACACCAACCAGCCGCTCGCCCGCATGATGATTAGCAAGAGCGCGGAGCTGGTTGACTGGTTAGGGCAAAGAGGCGTTCATTTTCAACCCTCGTTAAGCGGCACTCTCAGCCTCGGGCGCACCAATGCCTTTTTCCTCGGCGGCGGGCGGGCGCTGGTGAACGCGCAGTACCAAACGGCAAAAAAAATCGGGGTGAAAGTGTTTTACAACACCGAGGTCCGGGAGCTGAATATCCGCGATGGAGTCTTCGAGTCTGCGAAAGTGGTGAACCGGGGTTTCTTCTACGAGATAAAGGCTAAAGCCGTGGTGGTCGCATCGGGCGGCTTTCAGTCGAACACCGAATGGATGAAGCAAGTATGGGGTGACGCGGCGGAAAACTTCATCATTCGCGGTACGCCCTACAACAAGGGCCGCATGCTCAAGGAGCTGTTGGACAAGGGTATGAAGAGCATCGGCGACCCGGCCCAATGCCACGCGGTCGCGATTGATGCGCGCGCGCCCAAGTTTGACGGTGGCATAGTAACGCGCCTCGACTGCGTGTGCTTTAGCATTGTCGTCAACAAGAACTGTGAGCGATTCTACGACGAGGGCGAAGATTTCTGGCCCAGGCGCTATGCCATCTGGGGTCGGCTGGTTGCTCAGCAACCCGACCAGATCGCCTACGCGATCATCGACGCCAAAGTACTTCATAACTTTATGCCCTCGGTATTCCCGTCCATCAAAGCGGACAGCATCGCCGAGCTCGCAGGGTTGCTGGACCTCGATGGCAATGCGCTGCAAGCGAAGGTCGCCGAGTTCAACGGGGCGGTAATAGCCGGGACCTACGATCCAGGCACGCTCGACGACTGCTGCACCGAGGGTATCAACCCGCCCAAGACACACTGGGCGTTAAAACTGGATACACCACCCTTTTACGCTTACCCGCTGCGGCCCGGTATCACTTTCACCTACTTGGGCGTCGCCGTGAATCAGAAAGCCCAAGTGCTCCTGGAGAACGGTGAACCGACCGAGAACATCTACGCGGCGGGTGAAATTATGGCCGGCAACGTGCTCGGGAAAGGTTATTGCGCCGGCACGGGTATGTCTATTGGGGCGGTGTTTGGACGCATCGCGGGAGGACAGGCAGCATGCTCTTGAATACAATAGAAATGGTGGAAACACCGGCGGTGGGTGAGGCGCGCAGGGTTATGGAGATCTGCAACGCGTGCCGCTACTGCGAAGGGTTTTGCGCGGTGTTTCCCGCGATGACCACACGCCGGG
>JANQKW010000391.1 GCA_028280905.1 Porticoccaceae bacterium | reverse complement strand
CCGAGCTTACCGGCAAGGCCATTGCCTGGCTGACCTTGGCAATGATGTTGACCCCCACGCTGGTGGTGGTATTGCGCTATTTGCCCGGCACCGACTCCTGGATGGCAATGGACCCGGTGCCGAGCAAATAGCGCAATACCACCACCAGCGTGGTGGTCAACATCATTGCCAAGGTCAGCCAGGCAATGGCTTTGCCGGTAAGCTCGGTGAATCCGTCGATAAAGGCGACAAGCTTTAACACGGGGGTAGTTGTGGACGACATCCGGTATTTATTCTAATTGCAAAGTGCGGATTATAGAGTCAATGGGCCGTTGAAGAAAATCATACCGCTCGGCGCCCGGTTGTCATTGTTTATGGTTTATAAACCGGTTTAATAGATGTAAGCTCCAGTTCCGGGAAAGGCCTGCTAAGCGAAAGTGGGCCGTTTTAGAGAAAACGTCACCCGCAGGAGCAGCCATGCCCGACGCAGCGATAGATGAGATTGCACCGCCAGCCGCCGACCCGACGACCGACCGTGAACAGAATATCGAGCAGGATTTGACCGCTGAAAAAACGGTGGGCGAGGCGTTCTGTGAAAATGCCAAGATGTCAATGCGGGATGTAAAGGTGTTCTATGGCGAAAAACAGGCGATTTATGACGTTGACATAGATATCGGCCAGAACCAGGTGATTTCCATGATCGGCCCGTCGGGTTGCGGAAAATCGACTTTTTTGCGCAGCCTAAACCGGATGAACGACACGGTTGAAAGTTGCCGGGTTGCGGGGGAGATCCTGCTGGACGGCGAAAATATCTACAGCTCCAAAATGGATGTGGTCGAATTGCGGGCGCGGGTGGGCATGGTGTTTCAGAAACCCAACCCGTTCCCCAAGTCGATCTACGACAATGTTGCCTATGGGCCTCGCCTGCACGGTATGGTGAACCACCGCAGCGAAATGGACGATCTGGTGGAATCCAGCCTGCGCAGGGCCGGGCTGTGGAACGAAGTAAAAGACCGCCTGGACCAACCCGGCACCGGCCTCTCCGGCGGACAGCAACAGCGCCTTTGCATCGCCAGGACCATAGCCATCAGTCCGGAAGTTATTCTGATGGACGAGCCCTGTTCGGCGCTGGACCCTATTGCCACAGCCAAAATTGAAGAACTGATAGGCGAACTGGCGGAAAACTACACCATTGTTATCGTAACCCATTCCATGCAGCAGGCGGCGAGGGTCTCGCATCGCACAGCCTATTTCCATCTCGGGCATTTGGTTGAGGTTAACGACACCCAAAAAGTGTTTACCGCGCCGGAACACGAGTTGACGGAAGCCTATATTACCGGCCGTTTCGGGTGACTTGTCACAGGGTTACTACGCCTGTTTCAGGATTTGCATAAACTGCCGATACAAGTGACGTATAGCAGACAATTATTGAACAAACCGGCAAGGGACACTAGGATAACATTATGGAAAAGCTGCATTTGGACCAACATATCTCCAAGCAATTCAACACCGACCTGGAGGCGTTAAAGACGCGCATCTTGGAAATGGGCGGTCTGCTGGAAAAGCAGGTCGACGACGCGCTCACCGCGGTGGAGGAGGCGGACAGCGGGCTGGCCCAGCAGGTGCTGGAAATCGAGCCCACCATCGACTCCATGGAGATAGAAATTGACGAAGAATGCACGCTGCTAATCGCCAGGCGCCAGCCGACGGCCAGCGACTTGCGGATGATCATGGCTGTTTCAAAAACGGTTCGGGACCTGGAAAGAATCGGTGACGAGGCCAATAAAATCGCCAAGATGGCGATTCAACTTTCCGAGGAAGGCAGTTCGCCCAGGGGCTATATGGAGTTGCGCCATATCGGCGACAACGTCCAGGAGATGCTGCACAACGCCATGGACGCCTTTGCCAGGTTTGACGCCGAGGCTGCGCTTTCGGTGGTGCCTCAGGATAAGAAAGTCGACCTGGATTACAAATCGGCGGTGCGGGAGCTGATTACCTACATGATGGAGGATCCGCGCAGCATCTCGCGGGTCATGAATATTCTCTGGACGCTTAAAGCCGTAGAGCGCATTGGCGACCATGCCAAGAATATCTGCGAGCAGATTGTCTATCTGGTCCAAGGCAAGGATATCCGGCACCGAATCTGATTGTGCTGCGCGCTTATCTTTTCCGGCGGCGCAATGAACCAACTAGCCGTTCCGCTATCTATAGGTTCTCTCAAGCGGAGAATCTACGATGAGTGCCAAGCCTTATCTCGCCTGCATAGTGCTGATGCTAAGTTGCATCTCAATCAATGCCGAGCCCCTGAATGTGGGCGACCGAGCCCCGAACTGGACGCTCAATAACGCCGACGGGAGTCGGGTCTCGCTTTACTCGGATGCCGGCGGCCAACCGGTCGTCCTGCTGTTTTGGGCCACCTGGTGCCCCTTTTGCCGGGCGCTGATGCCGGAGCTGGAATCTCTCAAGCAGGAACTGGACAACCGCTATCGATTTTACGCACTGAATATCTTTGAGGACAGCGACCCGGTTGCCCATATGCGTGAAAACAACTACACCTTCACGCTGCTGGTGGACGCCGACCCGGTGGCGGCCGACTATGGCGTAACCGGGACGCCCGGGGTTATCGTGGTGAGCGCCGACAAACAGGTTCTCTACAGCCGCAAATCCGGCAGCAAACCGGACGCTGTCAGGGCGGCGGTTAAAAGCGCGCTGCTATCCGGCGACGGCAGCTAACCGCGGGTAGCGCTACAACTGGTGCCAGGGTTCTTCAATTCTGATCGACTTCCTGCCGATCGCCTGGGCAATGGCCTCGCAGTGGGCCAGCCACCGCGTAATGCCCTCGCTGAGGTATTTTTGCCGATGTCGAATCACGTAAAACTTGCGATGCAAATCCCGGTGAGGGACCCGCAGCGGCACCAGGCTGCCGCGATTAAAAGCTTCCGAAAGGGTGATGCGCGAAAGGCAGGCGATTCCCAAACCCGCCTCCACGGCCCGTTTGATGGCCTCGGTGTGCTGCAGCTCCAGCAACACCTTTAATTCCGGAAGCAGCCCGTGCATGGCGCGGTCAAAGGTCTGGCGGGTGCCGGATCCGGTTTCCCGCAAAATCCAGGTGGCGTCCAGTAACTGTTGGTCGTCTAGCTGTTCGCGGCCGGCCAACGGGTGTTGGGGCGAGCAGAAGACGACCAGTTCGTCATCAAGCCAGGGCGATACGATCAGCTCCGGATGGCGCATCTCCCCCTCGATCAAGCCGATATCCAGTTCAAAATTGCACACTTTGCGGGTGATTTCAGCGGTGTTTTCCACGTCCAGGTCAATTTTCGCCTCTGGGTTTTCGCGCATGAACTTGGCGATGGCTTGTACGGCAAGATAGTTGCCAATCGTCAGGGTGGCGCCAATCTTCAGCGGCCCAATGTCCGAGTGACGGCCTAAAGCCGATTCCAGCGCCGCGGCCTGTTCCAGCAGGGCCGCTACCTGGGGGCGCAGCGCGCGCCCCAGCTCATTGGTTTGTAAGCGCTTACCTACACGATCGAATAACTGGATATCAAACTGTTTTTCCAGGTCTTTAAGGGCGCTGCTGGCGGCGGACTGTGACATCGCCAAGCTCGCCGCGGCGCGGGTGATGTTCTCGTGGTGGGCAGCCGCCAGAAACACCTGCAGTTGACGGAGTGTGTATTTCATGGTCTTGAGCCCTATATCGGAATATCAAATAACGAATATCAAGATAACCTGTTTTACAAATTAAAGAAACTCTTCCATTATAGAAATCAGTGAATTAAACGCAGGGGCGCTTATGCTGCGGTGCTAGGCATCCAAGCCAAACGCGACAGAAGTCGGCGCCCTCGAGAGACAGGACTACCGAGCAAACTATGTCGTTGAACAAAGAACAAGTACTGAGCGTACACCACTGGACAGACACACTGTTCAGCTTTAAGACCAGCCGTGACAGTGGCTTCCGCTTTAAAAACGGGCATTTTACGATGATTGGCCTGGAGAACGAAGGCCGACCGCTGATGCGTGCCTACAGCATCGCCAGCGCCAACTATGAAGACGAACTGGAATTTTTCAGCATCAAGGTTCCCGATGGCCCGCTGACCTCCAGGCTGCAAAATATCAAGCCCGGCGATGAAATCTATGTCAGCCGCAAGCCCACCGGCACGCTGGTGCAAGATAACCTGCTGCCGGGCAAGCGCCTTTATCTGCTGAGCACCGGCACCGGGTTGGCGCCATTTTTAAGCATTATCAAGGACCCGGAAACCTATCAGAATTTTGATCAGATCATACTCACCCACGGCTGCCGTTACGTGGATGAGCTTGCCTACGCCGAGATTATCGAGGAAGAACTTCCCAAAAACGAATACCTGGGTGAGCAGGTCAAGAAAAAGCTGGTTTACTATCCCACGGTGACCCGCGAGCCCTACCGAAATAACGGCCGGCTCACCGACTTGATAAAAATCGGCAAACTGTTCCGCGACCTGGACCTGCCGCCGCTGAACGTCGAGGACGACCGGCTGATGATTTGCGGTAGCCCGTCGATGTTGAAAGACTTCTCCAAGATGCTCAACGCCAAGGGTTTCCGGGAAACCCGCAACGGCACGCTGGGAGAGTATGTTATCGAGCGGGCGTTTGTTGAATAGGCTGGCCCTACTCCGCGATAGTTGCGGCCACCACTTTCGTTCGGTAGTTGCGCGCCGCGGCGGCCGATTCAAATGGACCAAGCCGGGTCTTGATCGTCACCTGCTGCCCGGCACCCAGATTTTTCGGGCCGGTTAGCGAATAGCTCTTGCCGGCGGTAAAGGCGTTTAGCATCTCGGTAACCTGCAACTTAACGCCCGTTACCGGCAGATTGGTCGTATTGCGCACCGTGACGTGCAGGTAGCCGTCCTCCGCCAGCGACGCCCCGCTGCGGATATACTTGTGGGGCGACCGCCCCATCTCCAGTCGCGCCAGCTTTTGTTGCGCGCTGGCCGCCAATTCCCCCTTGCCCTGGGCGGCTTGCTGGTAGTATTGAATAGCGCTCGCGGTATCGCCGCTGTCGTCGGCCATCTCGCCGAGGATATAGCTCGCCTGCTGAGTTGGCAGCAGGCTGTAACTCTTTTCCAGGTCCGCTTTAGCGCCGTTGAGGTTGTCCTGGTTGTAGCGCAAAATGCCCCGTGACAGGTAGTGGCTGAATAGCTCGGGGTTTTTGGCGATCGCGGTGGTAAAGGCCTTTTCCGCATTATCGGTATTTTCCAGCATTCTCCACGCGTGGCCGCGCAACTCCCAGAAATAGCCTTCGCGGGGTTGCAGCTTCACCGCCTTATCCAGGTGGCGCAACGCCGTTTGCGGGTCCTTGTTATTGAGCGCCTTAACGGCTTCGGCTTCCGCCTCGTAAGCCGGCTTGTCCCGCTTCAACTGGGCAATTTTCTGCTGGTAGCGTTCCCTGAACTTGTTGCCCGAGGGCAGGGTTTTGGCTTTTTCGACATTGGCCGCCACCCGCGCCTGGGAGGGCGGGTGGCTGGCAAACAGGCCGCTGACAAAATCCTGCTGGCGGCCCTCCGAGAGCTTTACAAAGGTGCGCTGCAACGCCACCGCGCCGGAGGGGTCATAACCGGCGCGCGCCATATACTCCATCCCGTAGTTGTCAGACTCCAACTCATCCTCGCGGCCATAGCGGGCCATCCAGGCGGCCGCGCCAAGTTGCGCGGCGGTGTTGCCAAGCTGACCGTAGCCG
>JANQKW010000386.1 GCA_028280905.1 Porticoccaceae bacterium | reverse complement strand
GGGGGTGTCGCGAGGACTGTTTGAGCGACAGCGAGTTACCGCAGCGCCGGCAATTTGGCAAACTTAACGGCCGGTCACGGATAAACCTCCCCTGGCGGGGCGGCAACCTGGCTCCGACCTAAAACATTCGCTAGTGGCACAAAGGTATCTTTAGGTCCGTCAGAACCTATCATGATCAACTACAATAGCTGCTTGGTAGGCGCGCCTCAGTAGTCTTCCTGCGGTTCCGGCTGATCCGGTTGGTATTTGCTTACCTTCACCAAAACGCCCATATTAGGGTGATCCAAGTAGTGAAGTTGATCGAGATTCAGCCTGTGGGACTGTTTTAGCGTGACTACCTCCGCGGGTTCATAGTCGGGCGCCTCTTCCTCCCTCCGGATTTTCTCCGCATAGGCAAAGGGTATCCGCGGCTCAACGTCCATAAGTAGCTGGTCAACGTGAATGATTTCCGGTTCAGGCGGCTGCGGTGGCTCGGGCGGCAGCGGAGCATCCGGAACCTGCGGCCAGGGCTTTTCCGCAGGTTGTTCAATGGCATCATCCGATGCCCCTCTGCCCGGTTGGCTTGCTTCCGGTTGTTGCAGCTGGTACCGAACTTTCCACAAATTGGCTTGCAGATGCAGATACCTGGACTGATAGACGCGCAGGCTGCCCTCCAACTCGAAGTGGTCGCTAGCCTGCTTGCCGCCCTTTATCAGCACCCAGGGCGCCGATTGGCGGTTTTCGGCCGGTTGCCGCCAGCCGCGGTGGAACAATACGCGATATCCCGGCGCGCGTGTCAGTGTGTAGGCATCCGGGTTGAGGTTGAGTTGGTCCTGGGCAAGCAGTTGGTAGGGGAGTTCCGGTGGCGCGGAGACCGCTTCCGGCTCGGCCTGGTTGTGCATCGCCGCGGATAATTGCGTGAGAGTGTTGGTCGCGCTCGGCGGTTCTTCGTCAACGCTTTCAGACGCTTCGGGCCGGTCGGAGGGGTCCTCCAGGATTACCCAGTTGTCGGGGTAGACGAGGGTAATGTCCCGGCGGGGAATCTCGGACTGGTAAAAGTCCTGTTGGGAGAAAACAATCACTTCCACCTGGTACCAGTCGGCTGCCGCATTATCGGATTGCGCGCTGTTGGCCAATGGCGCCGCAGCCGCCATCATCAGGCTGGCGATGCAGCGAATAACTCTATCCACCTTGGGGTTTTCCTTTATTTCTCTCTCGTCTCTGAAGCTGGTTTGGCGCCCAGCTGCTCCGGTGTCAGTTGTGCCAGAACATCGGTTACTGCATCGATGCGTTGTTCGGTCATCGTCAGAGGTTGCTTAAATAGCAGTGATGAGGCGCCTTGCAGGCTGAACTGTTGCGGCGACCTCTGTACCAGCTGCACAATAGTTAAGGGCTCTACAACCGTATCATTGCTGAAGTCGATACGTCCACCCTTGTCGCCGGCTTCAATTTTGTTGATGCCCAGTTTGCGCGCGCCGTTTTTAATTTCCATTACCCGGAATAGGTTTTTTAGCTGTTCCGGTAACAGTCCGAAGCGGTCGATCATTTCCACTTGCAGTTCGTGCAGCGCTTGGCGGTGTTCCGCCGCGGAGATGCGTTTGTACATCACCAGACGCGTATGCACGTCCGGCAGATAGTCTTCCGGTATCAAGGCCGGGATATTGAGATTAACATCAATATTTTCCATCAGCGCGGTATCGTCAGTCGGAACCTTGCCTGATTTTATGCCGTTAACCGCCCGGTCCAGCAATTCCATATACAGGCTGAAGCCGATCGCCTGTATGTGGCCGCTCTGTTCCTCGCCCAGCAATTCGCCGGCGCCGCGAATTTCCAGGTCGTGGGTTGCCAGCGTGAAGCCTGAGCCCAGGTGATCTGCCGCTTCAATAGCTTCCAGCCGCTTGACGGCGTCCGCCGTCATGGCGCGGGGGTGGGGGGTCAGCAGGTAGGCGTAGGCCTGGTGGTGTGAGCGGCCGACCCTGCCGCGAAGTTGGTGCAACTGCGCCAGCCCGAATTTATCTGCGCGGTCGATAATAATGGTGTTGGCACTGGGGATGTCGATGCCGGTTTCAACAATGGTGGTGCACACCAGCACATTGAAGCGCTGGTGATAAAAATCCGACATAACGTTTTCCAGCGCCCGCTCGCGCATCTGGCCGTGGCCGATTTCGACGCGCGCCTCCGGAATCAGCTCCCTGATTTCCCGGGCGGTCTGCTCGATATTCTTAACTTCGTTGTGCAGGTAAAACACCTGGCCGCCGCGCAGTATCTCCCGCAAGATAGCTTCCTTGACAATCCGCGGGTCCTGCTGGCGAACGAAGGTTTTCACCGACAAGCGCCGCGCGGGCGGGGTGGCGATAATGGAGAGGTCGCGAATTCCGGACATCGACATATTGAGGGTCCTGGGAATCGGTGTCGCCGTCATGGTCAGGATATCCACCTGGCTGCGCAGCGCCTTGAACTTCTCCTTCTGGCGCACCCCGAAGCGGTGTTCTTCATCGATAACCAGCAGGCCGAGGTTCTTGATGTTCAGGTCGCCTTGCAGCAATTTGTGGGTGCCGATAAGTATATCGACGCGGCCGGCGGCGGCGCGGGAAATCACCTGTTGCTGGTGTTTCGCGGTTTTGAAGCGGGATAACTCCTCTACGCTGACCGGCCAGTTGGCGAAGCGGTCGCGAAAGTTTTCCACATGTTGGTGCGCCAGCAGCGTGGTGGGCACCAGCACCATTACCTGCTTGCCGCTGGAAACGGCCAGAAACGCCGCGCGCATGGCAACCTCGGTTTTGCCGAAGCCTACGTCGCCGCAAACCAGGCGATCCATGGGTTGTCGCGCTTCCATATCCTGCTTGACGGCGTCGATCGCCTGGCGTTGGTCGGGGGTCTCCTCAAATGGAAATTCCGCGCAAAATGCCCGGTAGTCGGCCTGCGATGGCTGTGCGGCAAAGCCGTTCCGCGCGGCCCGCCTGGCGTACACTTCCAGCAGTTCCGCCGCTGAATCGCGAATCTGCCTGACGGCCTTCTCGCGAGCCTTTTGCCACTGCTCGCTGCCCAGCCGGTGCAGCGGCGCGGCAGTCTCTTCCGCGGCGCTATAGCGGCTGATCAGGTGCAGTGACGAGACAGGCACATAGAGTTTGGCGTCGTCGGCGTATTCGAGCACCAGGAATTCCTGGGTATCCCCGCCTACCGTCAGCGTCTGCAGGCCCAGATAGCGGCCGACGCCATTGTCGATATGCACCACCGGGGCGCCGATCCGCAATTCCGACAGGTTTTTGATAATCTGGTCGGGGTCGCTGCCGTCCCTGCTGCGCCGGCGGCGCTGCAGCACCTGCTGCCCGAACAGCTCAGTTTCGGTGATTACGCACAGTGACTGCGCGGGCAGCATCAGGCCGCGGCCCAGGGGGTAGACGACAATACCGCAGTCGATGTCGCGATTATCGACAAATTCCCGAAACTGGCTGATGTTCTCCGGCTTGATCCCCAGCGGCGCCAGCATCTCCAGCAGCAGCTCCCGGCGCCCGGGGGACTCCGCGCAAAACAGAACCCGCAGATCATGTTCGGTTAGGAAGTGCTCCAGCGCGCGCAGCGGCGCGGCGATTTTCGGGTTGGTCGAGATATCGGGCAGGCTGGGCAGCGCAAAATCAATCGCGTGATCTCGGTCGCACGAGGTGCTGCTCAGTTGAATACGCGGGTACTGCTTTAAGTGATGGAAAATTTCCCCGGAGGGAATAAAACAATCCGTGGGCGCGACCAGCGGCCGGGTGGGGTCGACGCCATACTCCCGGTAGCGGTGTTGGATTTCCCGCCAGTACTGTTCGACGACGGCCTCAAGCGCGCCGTCCACCAGCACCTGGCAGCGCTCCGGCAGGTAGTCGAACAGCGTCGCAGGTTCAGGAAAAAACAGCGGCAAGTAGTACTCTATGCCCTGGGGCGGGATGCCTTCGCTGACATCCTGGTACAGGGTGCTTCGCCTGGGGTCAGCATCAAAGTTGCCGTTCCAGTTGTCCTTGAATACCTTGATGCCCGCGCTGTCCAGCGGCACTTCCCGGGCGGGCAATAATTGAATGCTCTGCAACTGCGAAATTGTCAGCTGCGTTTCAACATCGAAACTGCGCAGCGTCTCTATCTCATCGTCAAACAGGTCGATGCGAATAGGGGTCGAGCTGCCCATCGGGAACACGTCGATCAATGCGCCGCGCACCGCGTAGTCGCCGTGTTCGTAAACGGTTTCCACCAAATGGTAGCCCGCCTGATCCAGCCGGGCCCTCAATTGCCGGATATTGAGCGGCTCGCCAACTCGCCAGGCAAACACATTGCCGTCGATAAAGCTGCGCGGTGGCAGGCGATGCATTAGGGTGGTGACCGGAACAATCAACACCCCGCGTTTAACGGACGGCAGATTGTATAGGGTTTTAAGCCGTTCGGAGGTAATGTCCTGGTGTGGCGAGAACAGATCGTAGGGCAATGTCTCCTGGTCCGGAAAGTGCAGTATCGGAAGCTGCTCCGCGGCGTTGTCGGTGTTTGAGGCATCAATAAAAAAACGGATTTCCGCTTCCAACTGGTCGGCCTTTTTCACCGATTCGGCAATCAGCAGGGTCAGGCCGTCGTAGCGCTGCGCGGATTCGCCGACGGCCAGGGCAATGGATGAGCCACTCAGGCCGCTCCAGATACTTTTCTCACTGGATGATCGAGATTCAGGCAGCGGCAATAATGGCATAGCGCGGATTTGCGGTCGGTGTATAAAAAGGCCGGCTATTGTAGCGGCAGAGAAAACCGCGGTACAGGCGGGTTTAGCATTGTTTGCCCCCAAGTCATCTCTCAGCTTCCGGGCTCCATGCCGCTGCTAGGATAAAAGGTTCACAAAATGCGCCCAAGTCGGATGCAAATACTGGATTGAAATTCGTATAATACCCGCCTTTCACCAGACGTTAGCCGGCGAGGAGGCTTCAGTGACACAAGAACAAAGACCGCAACCCTCTGACTTTTTTAAAGACTGGAAGGAGCGTGAAGCACTTGCCGAAGGCATGATTCCGCTGATCGGCAAGTTGTATAGAGAGCGCAATGTCGCCCTCTATATGTATGGTCGCAATATGGTCAACAAATCCGTTATCGATCTGATGAAAGAGCACAGATTTGTTCGCCAGATCGAGCACAACGAGTTGTCGGAATTTGAAACCTTTCCGGTTATCAAAGCGCTTTCCGAAATGGAGCTGGGCCCGGCCCATATCGATGCGGGTAAGCTGACCGTGAAATACCAGGAACAGGGCAACGGTCGCGATCTGTATCAGTTTTTACTGGAAGAACTGGCGGACAATCTCGGCAACGGCCAGAAGCCACTGCCGCAACCCCAGGATGTGGTGCTGTATGGTTTCGGCCGTATCGGGCGTTTAATGGCGCGGCTGCTGGTCGAGAAAACCGCCGGCGGGGACGTGTTGCGGTTGCGGGCGATCGTGGTGCGCAAGGGAAAAATCGAACACGACCTGGAGAAGCGCGCCAGCCTGCTGCGCCGCGATTCGGTTCACGGTTCTTTCAAGGGCACCATTCGCGTGCTGCACGATGAAGATACTCTGGTGTGCAACGGCAACCCGGTAAAAGTCATTTACGCCAACAGCCCCGCGGAAGTGGATTACACCAAGTACGGCATTAACAACGCCATTATTATTGACAACACCGGCGCTTGGCGCGATGAGGAGGGACTCAGCAAGCACCTTGATTGCCCGGGCGCATCCAAGGTTATCTTGACCGCGCCGGGCAAAGGGGACATCCCGAACGTGGTGTTCGGGATTAATGACGACCAAATCAAGCCTGACGGTAAGCTTCTTTCCGCGGCTTCCTGCACCACCAATGCGATTGTCCCGGTGCTGAAAGCCCTATCGGATGAGTACGGCATCAAAAAAGGTCATGTGGAAACCGTTCACGCTTACACCAACGACCAAAACCTGATCGACAATTACCACAAGGGCGCCCGCCGAGGTCGCAGCGCCGCGCTAAATATGGTGTTAACGGAAACCGGGGCCGCCAAGGCGGTCGCCAAGGCACTGCCCGAACTGACCGGCAAGTTAACCGGCAATGCTATTCGCGTGCCGACACCGAATGTCTCTATGGCAATTCTCAACCTGCAGTTGGAAAAACCGACCTCGCGGGAGGAACTCAACGAATATATACGCCGGGTGGCGCTCTTTTCGCCGATGCAGCAGCAAATTGCCTATACGATTTCCGATGAAGCCGTGTCCACTGACTTTGTCGGGTCGCGAGAAGCCTGTATCTATGACTCCCAGGCCACCATTGTCAGCGGCGACAGCTGCGTTATCTACTGTTGGTACGACAACGAGTTTGGCTACAGCTGCCAGGTGATGCGCTGCCTGGAAAAAATGGCTGGCGTCCACTGGGCGATGTATCCCAGGTAACTCGACTGCTGTTCCGCGACGCTTAGCAGCATCAAATGGCGTCCTCCTTCAAAAGAAAAGCCATTTAGAGTTGGTGCTTTGGGATCCGACATCGAGGGGATTGGTGTACCCTGTTTCAAAACCGTCGCCAGCAGGGATGCTGGCGTCGAGCCCCCAGGGAAGGGTTCACGGCGTGTTTTGAAACAGGGTACGCCAATTCCGGTCCAGGAATCGGAGTCCCAGTCCAAAGTCGGTATCGCCAACTAACTGATTAAAGCCGTTACTTTGCGTTGCAGAGTATTTACCTTCAGTCTACTTGACCAAAGTCCTAGATCGCGCGTTTTAGTGTTTATCCAGCGCCCACTTAACTGGCAATAATCTCTTGTGACCCTTATAATTTGCGCCGTTTTGTACCGCCACTCCACAATGTTGTGGAGGACCTTTGAAGCGGTGCGTTTGCCGGTGTTAACCTTATATGGTCCTTTCAAGTAGAAGCTGACCGTCGGCGTATGGGTTTTTAATTACCTTGCTAGAAGCAATTGCAGAAAACAATAGGCGCTAACCTATGATCACCATCCGTCGCGGATTAGACTTACCAATCTCCGGAGCCCCCGAACAGGAAATCACCGATGGACCGGCCGTAAGAAGTGTTGCGCTGATCGGGCCAGATTATGTCGGGATGAAACCGACAATGGAGGTTAAGGTCGGCGACAGGGTAAAACTTGGCCAACTGCTGTTTACCGACAAGAAAACCCCCGGTGTCAAATACACCGCGCCGGGTGCAGGTACCGTCAGCGCTATCAACCGCGGCGAACGACGTTCTTTCCGCTCGCTGGTCATCGATCTGGAGGGCGACGAACAGGAGACTTTCGGGCGCTATCCGGAAGCCCAATTAAGCGGTCTCGACCGGCAGCTGGTGGTGGACAATCTGGTCAATTCCGGCCTCTGGACGGCACTGAGGACCCGCCCTTATTCAAAAGTCCCCGATCCCTCGACCCATGCCAACTCGATTTTTGTCACCGCGATAGACACCAACCCACTGGCGGCGGACCCGGCGCTGGTGATAGCGGCTGATCCGCAACATTTCAATAATGGGCTCAAAGTGTTAAACCGGCTCACCGAAGGTCCCGTGCACCTGTGTATCGCGCAGGGCGCCAACCTGCTGGAGCAACCGGTTGACGGCGTTGACGTGCACCAGTTTGCCGGCCCGCACCCGGCCGGCCTGGCGGGCACCCACATCCATTTTGTCGATCCGGTCAGCGCCAGCAAGACAGTTTGGACCATTGGCTATCAGGATGTTATCGCAGTGGGAAAACTTTTTACTACCGGCCAGTTGGACACGGGACGGGTGGTGTCGGTGGCCGGTCCGCAGGTGCTGGCTCCGAAGCTGATCAAGACGCGCCTGGGCGCCAGCCTTGAGGAGCTTACCGCCGGTGGTTTGGAGGCCGGAGAGAACAGAGTTATCTCAGGTTCGGTGTTATCCGGGCGCAACGCCAAGGGCGCACTTGCCTACCTCGGCCGCTACCATGCGCAGGTGTCGGTGATACTTGAAGGTCGCCAGCGTGAGTTGTTCCGTTACCTGTCTCTGGGCAGTGATCGCCACTCCGCTTTCCCGATTTATCTTTCCAGCCTGGCAAGGGGCAAGACATTCTCCTTCACCTCCAACACCAACGGCAGCGAGCGGGCCATGGTGCCGCTCGGCAATTACGAACAAGTGATGCCACTGGATATCCTGCCCACGCAACTGCTGCGGGCGTTGATTGTCGGCGATACCGAAACCGCCCAGCAACTGGGCTGCCTGGAGCTGGAGGAAGAGGACCTGGCGCTGTGTACCTATATTTGCGTCGGCAAGTACGAATATGGCCCGATTCTAAGAGACAACCTGAGTCGTATCGAGCAGGAGGGGTGATGGTGAAGGCGCTAAGAAACTACCTGGACAATATCGAGCATCACTTCCACAAGGGCGGCAAGTATGAAAAATGGTTCGCGCTTTATGAAGCGGCGGACACTATTTTCTACTCCCCCGGCACGGTTACCCGAACCGGCTCCCACGTCAGGGACGGCGTCGATCTAAAGCGTGTGATGATCACCGTATGGCTGGCGGCGTTTCCCGCTATGTTTTACGGCATGTACAACCTGGGCTTTCAGGCCAATACCATTCTCGCGGCCACCGGGGTTGAGGGCGTGGAGGGCGCGCCCGGTGCGGCAATCGCGATGCTGGCGGGGCACGACCCCAGCAGCATCTGGGATTGCTTTTGGTATGGCGTCGTTTATTTCGTGCCCATCTATTTCGTGACCTTTGTGGTGGGCGGTTTCTGGGAAGTCCTGTTCGCGATGATTCGCGGCCACGAAGTGAATGAGGGCTTTTTCGTCACTTCCATCCTGTTTGCGCTGACTTGCCCGCCGGATATTCCGTTGTGGCAGGTGGCGCTGGGCATCAGTTTCGGCGTAGTGATCGGCAAGGAGGTGTTCGGCGGGACCGGCAAGAACTTCTTGAACCCGGCGCTAACTGGCCGGGCCTTCCTGTTTTTCGCCTATCCGGCGGAGATGTCCGGCGATGCTGTGTGGACCGCTGTGGATGGCTACACAGGCGCAACCGCGCTGTCCATCGTCGCCAGTGACGGTATGGAGGCATTGCAAAGCCAGATGAATTGGTGGGATGCTTTCACAGGACGTATGCAGGGGTCGGTAGGCGAAGTGTCCACCCTCGCGATTCTGATCGGCGGCGCGTTGATACTGGTGAATAAAATCGCTTCCTGGCGCATTGTGTTGGGTGTATTGATCGGTATGGTGACGCTTTCGAGCCTGTTTAACCTGGTGGACTCCAACAACCCGATGTTCGCAATGCCCTGGTATTGGCACCTGGTGGTGGGCGGTTTTGCGTTTGGTATGATCTTTATGGCCACCGACCCGGTTTCCGCCGCCATGACCGATACAGGGAAGATTATTTTTGGCATACTGATCGGGGTGATGGTGGTGCTGATTCGCGTGGTTAACCCGGCATTCCCCGAGGGCATGATGTTGGCGATCCTGTTCGCCAACCTGTTTGCGCCGCTGATCGACCACTTTGTCGTGCAGGCCAACATTAAGCGGAGGCTGGCTCGTGGGTAATAATGACACTATACGCAAAACGCTGCTGGTGGCCTTTATTCTGTGCATCGTCTGCTCGGTGGTGGTCTCCTCGGCGGCGGTGTTGTTGCGGCCCGCCCAGCAGCTCAATAAAGAATTGGATAAGAAGACCAACATTCTGGCGGCCGCCGGGTTATTGCAGGAGGGAGTGCCCATTGCGGAGCAGTTCTCCCGCGTTTCCACGCGCGCCGTGTCGCTGGATACCGGCCGCTTTACCGACGAGGTGGATATCGCCACTTTCGATCAGCGCAAGTCCAGCAAAGATCCGGCCCTGTCGGAAACCTTGAGCGCCGACCGGGACTTGGCGAAAATCGGCCGCCGGGAAAAATTCGCGTTGGTCTACCTGGTGGAAGGCGAGCAGGGGCTGGACAAACTGATTCTGCCGATCAAGGGCTATGGCCTGTGGTCCACCCTGTACGGCTTTATCGCCATTGAAGCAGATCTGAATACGGTGGCCGGCATCGGCTTTTATGAGCACGCCGAGACGCCCGGACTGGGCGGCGAGGTGGACAACCCGCTGTGGAAGGCCCAGTGGATTGGAAAGCAGGTTTACGACAGTGACGGCAAAGCCGCCATTAGCGTCGTTAAAGGCGCCGTGGATCAATCGCGGCCCGAGGCGGTGTATCAGATTGACGGCCTGTCCGGGGCCACTCTGACCGGTCGCGGTGTCGACAATCTGGTGAAATTCTGGCTTGGGGAGCAGGGCTTTGCGCCATTCCTGGCCAACTTGCGAGCGGGGGACGCATAGATGAGTAAGGTAAAGGAGACCCTATTTACACCGGTCTTTAATGAAAACCCGATTGCCCTGCAAATCCTGGGCATCTGCTCAGCGCTGGCGGTAACCTCCAGCCTGCAGGTTTCGCTGGTCATGTGTGTGGCGCTTACCCTGGTAACCGCCTTCTCGAACCTGTTTGTCTCTCTGATACGCAACCACATACCCGGCAACATCCGGATTATCGTGCAGATGACCATTATCGCCTCGCTGGTAATCGTCGTGGACCAGATTCTCAAGGCGGTGGCCTACGATGTCAGCAAGCAACTGTCGGTGTTTGTCGGTTTGATTATTACCAACTGCATAGTGATGGGCCGCGCCGAAGCCTTCGCGATGAAAAACCCGCCGGTACCCAGTTTCCTGGACGGCCTGGGCAATGGACTCGGCTACAGCATCATACTGATTATCCTGGCGGTGATCCGCGAGCTGTTCGGTTCCGGCAAGTTGATGGGTATCGAGATACTGCCTCTGGCAAGCACCGGCGGTTGGTATGTCCCCAACGGCATGCTGTTGCTGCCGCCCAGCGCCTTCTTCCTGATCGGCCTGATTATCTGGGCGTTGCGCGTGTGGAAGAAAGACCAGGTGGAAGCGCCTGACTTTAAGATTGCCAAGAACACCGCTACCGGGGAGATCGCCTGATGGAGCAGCTAATCAGCTTGTTTGTCCGCTCGGTTTTTATCGAGAATATGGCCCTGGCTTATTTTCTGGGAATGTGTACCTTCCTGGCTATCTCCAAAAAGATCCAGGCGGCGCTGGGCCTGGGTATTGCGGTCATTGTGGTGCTCACGGTTACCGTGCCGGTCAACAACCTGATCTATAACTACCTGCTCGTCGAAGGCGCGTTGAGCTGGACCGGCATCGAAGGGATGGAATCGGTGGATTTGAGCTTCCTCGGCCTGCTCAGCTACATTGGTGTTATCGCAGCGATCGTGCAGATCATGGAGATGTTCCTCGACCGATATGTGCCGGTGCTTTACAACGCACTCGGGGTATTTCTGCCGCTGATTACGGTCAACTGCGCGATCATGGGCGCGTCACTGTTTATGGTGGAGCGGGACTATACGTTTACCGAAAGCGCGGTGTTCGGATTTGGTTCCGGTGTCGGCTGGGCGCTGGCGATTACCGCGCTGGCCGGTATCCGCGAAAAGCTGAAGTACAGCGATATTCCCGACGGGCTGCAGGGGCTGGGCATCACCTTTATCACGGTTGGCCTGATGTCGCTGGGATTTATGTCCTTCGGCGGCATCGACCTGTAGCCGGGGAGCAGAGAGCGTTATGAATCTTGAAATTACACTCGGCGTTGCCATGTTCACGGCGGTGGTATTCGCGCTGGTGGCGCTGATTCTTACCGCCCGTTCCCGACTGGTAAACAGCGGTGATGTGACGATTGAAATCAACGACGAAAAAACCATTACCGTACCCGCTGGCAACAAGCTGCTGCAAACCCTCTCCGAGGCCGGGCTGTTCCTGCCCTCAGCCTGCGGTGGCGGCGGCAGTTGCGCCCAGTGCAAATGCGTGATCAACGACGGCGGCGGCGCCATGTTGCCCACCGAAGAGGCACATTTTACGCGTCGCGAAGCCCACGAGGGCTGGCGCCTCTCCTGCCAAACTCCGGTCAAGCAGGATATGAAAATCCAGGTGCCCGAAGAGGTGTTCGGGGTTAAACAGTGGGAGTGCACGGTAGTGTCCAACGACAATGTCGCCACCTTTATCAAGGAGCTGACGCTAAAGCTCCCCGAAGGCGAAAACGTGGATTTCCGCGCCGGCGGCTATGTACAGTTGGAGGCGCCGCCCCACCATATCAAATACAGCGACTTTGATATCCCCGAAGAGTATCGCCCCGACTGGGAGCGTTTTGGCTTTTTCAAGCACGAATCCAAGGTTGACGAATCTATTATCCGCGCCTACTCCATGGCCAACTATCCGGAAGAGAAGGGCATCGTCAAATTTAATATCCGCTGCGCAACCCCACCGCCTGGCTCCGAAGGCATTCCGCCGGGGCAGATGTCGTCCTGGGTATTCAGCCTCAAGCCGGGCGATAAGGTTACCGTGTACGGGCCTTTCGGCGAATTTTTTGCCAAGGATACCGACGCGGAAATGGTATTTGTCGGTGGCGGCGCCGGTATGGCGCCGATGCGCTCGCATATTTTCGACCAGCTAAAGCGACTCAACTCAAAACGTAAAATCAGTTTCTGGTACGGCGCCCGCTCAATGCGCGAGTGCTTTTACAACGATGAGTACGACCGGCTTGCCGGCGAAAACGAAAACTTCGATTGGCACTTGGCGCTCTCCGACCCACAGCCGGAAGACAATTGGGACGGCCTCACCGGCTTTATCCACCAGGTGCTCTACGACGAGTACCTAAAGGACCACCCGGCGCCGGAAGACTGCGAGTACTATATGTGCGGGCCGCCGATGATGAACTCCGCGGTGATACAAATGCTCACCGACCTGGGCGTGGAAGGTGAAAATATCCTGTTGGACGACTTTGGTGGCTAGCCGGA